>JAICUQ010000121.1 GCA_025935755.1 Chthoniobacterales bacterium
GGATGTGATGGCCAAAGCAATGGAAGTCGCCGATGCGACCGCCGCCATTCTGCTCAGCGATTTCCGCGAGGGCTACGACAAGCTCGACGCAATCCGTGCCCGATACACGAACGAACCATGGTTTAAGTATATTCATGGCGATATTACTTTCGCCCTGCTTGAGATGTCGGAGGATCAACTTCGCAAGCGCGGCCCCGAACTCCTGCCACACGTGCCCGCGCAGTACGATCCAATGCCGGTGCTGCGCAACCTTGATGTTCCGCAGCTCTGGATCCTTGCCGCCGACGACACCGACGCCCCAAGTGCCGAAACCGTGCATCGTCTTCGCGCGCTCGCGGCAAAGGGAAAGCCCATCGTGACTGTGGTCTTTCCGCGAACCGATCACGGCATCTATGAATATGAGACCACGGCAGATGGGACGCGCATATCGACACGCCACCCGGATGGCTATTTCGCGATGATGCGGGATTTCATCCACACCGGCCATGTCGGCAAGAGCTATGGTACGAGCATGATCTTCCAGTCCAGCCACGACTAGGAATCGAACTAATAACAAGCCTGCAAACGCAGGGTTTCATTTTTAGTGCTAAGTCATCCTCGCGCGTGCCGACCTTATCGACGCGCTCTGCGAGGCATCGCTCGCACACGGCGACAGAGCGCCGTGGCTACACCGGCTCGTTCACGGCGACAGAGCGCCGTGGCTACATCGGTTCGCGAATTTGACGAATGATACAAAAACGATGATACCCAGTCGCTGAACGCGCCGACAAGGGATTCAAGCGTGCTCAGGCGGCAGGCCTGCCTCTACGATTCCTTTGTATTCTTCGTGATCGTTGTGTGAAAAATCTTCCAAAAGTGGATTCCTCCAGGCAGAGCGGTGTGCTGGTCTTGCTCGGTGTACTGTTCACGATCATTTTGGCCGGTCTCGACAACACAATCGTCAGCACGGTCATACCGGTGGCGTTGCCTGAGCTTGGCGGTGCGCACCTGTACGCGTGGACATTTGCGGCTTACATGCTCGCAGCTGCGGTATCGATGCCGATCTGGGGACCGGGCTCAGATCGCTGGGGACGAAGGCGCACGTATCTTGTCGGCATCGTCGCGTTCACCGTCGGAAGCGGGCTCTGCGCGATCGCGCGAACGATGATGGAGTTCATTGGCGCTCGTGCCGTCCAGGGCATTGGAGCAGGAGCTGTTGCCACTCTTCCGTTTGTTCTGCTCGGAGTTGTTTATCCGCCTAACAAACGTGGCCGGGCATTGGGCGCGGCCAGCACTGCGTGGGCTATCGCCAGTGTCGCCGGACCACTCCTCGGAACCCTGATCGTCACGCACGTTTCATGGCGTTGGGCTTTCCTGATCAACGTACCGATTGCCATCGTCGCCGGGCTCCTCGTCATCGCGGGAATGCAGGAGAGCATCGGACATATCGTCGGCCGATTCGATTTTGCCGGCGCGCTTCTCGCGGGCGCCGGCGGCAGCAGTTTGATGTGGGCATTTGTGGATCTCGGTGAGGGGAAAATCGGACTGATGCAGGCCGTGCTCATCGGTGCCGGTATCATTCTGCTTGGCATTTTTGTCTGGCACGAAGGGCGGACGCCGCATCCGATTTTACCGTTAACTTTCTTTCACCATGCCGGCTACGCGTCGTCGATTTCTTCGTCGTTTCTCGCCTTCTTCAGCGGGTTCGGCCTGAGTTCTTATCTGCCGCTCGCAACCGACGCCGTTTTTCATGATAACCGCGCGTACGTGGGCGTGGTCGTTGGCGCGTTCACCATTGGATGGAGCACGTTCGCTTTCGCTTCCGGGCGATTAGTTCATCGAATCGGCGAACGACTTCCCAGTGTGATCGGAATCATTGTGCATATTCTGGGACTTCTGTTTTTCATGGTCGCATTCGAACATGGGCTCGGTTCGGTCATCGGAGCCGCGCTTATCTCAGGCGCTGGAATGGGACTGATCTCCCCCGCGCTCACTGTCGTGGTGCAGAATAGTGTCCCGGTTGCCCGAATGGGCAGCGCGACTACCAGCCAGCAATTCATCCGGCAGATCGGTGCCGCGCTGGGCATCAGCGCGTTTGTCCTCGCCGCAACCGTAGGCGGATTCCGGTTAGGCTTGCTGTTGATGATTGCAGTTAGCGCCGGAACATTTGTGTGCGTGCTCGCACTGCCCGCTCACAGCCTCCACCATCCAGATCACGTTGATGCTTTAACTGACTAACCACGAATGAACGCGAATGATTGAGGGAAACCGCTATTAAAAGCAGCGCGAGGATTCGAGTAGCGGATCGGGAAACGCAAGCGAGACGAATGCGTTACGTAGTAAGAGAGTCGCCGAGGGAGGTGAATCACTGAATGGTTGAATCGTTAAATCGCAACCCGATGTAACTAGGTTACGAGTTACGCTTCGTGCGTCCTCTCGTAAACATCCGTGCCATTCGCGTTATTAGCGTACATTGGCGGTTAAATCCTGCTCGAGTCGATCAGCTGTGCAATTCGAACCAGGCAGGTTTCAGATGGGCCAGCGGCTCTTTGAGTTTCGCGAGCTCTGTGGCTGGTCCGTGGACTTCGATGCGAATCAAATCGGCCATCGTCAGTGCCTGCGCCAACATTGCACCCACGTTTTCCAAGTGCGCCAGCAGCGCTTCGGCGTTGACGTACCCTTCCCGGCAGAATACTTCGTCGCCGTTGATCGTGAATTCATAGAAAAGATTACCGGTTTCGTTCCGCGTCTTGGCCGCAAACTCAGGCAGAATCGCCTTCAAATGCGGCATCTTATCCGAAGGCACCTTGAAATAGGGATGCAAACTGGTGAATCTCGAAAGCTGATTCATACGTTGACGATAAACCTTTCCGGCATGCACGGCGAGGCCAGACGACTTCGCCAGAAGCACGTACCCCCAACCCGACGAGCTCCACGATGCTGTTCGTCGCAGCGAACAACCGATCGTAAGCTCTGACCGTTGTTAATCCTTGTTGACCTGTATGTCCGCTCGAAAAACCAACGCTATACGTGATTCACGTATAGCATCAATTCGCCGTTGTTCGGTGATTGAGGAAATGCACCGCGCAGCTAGCGTCGAAGCACAATGACAAATCTCTTTTTGGCTGTCACTCTCGCCGCTGCGCTCCCTTTCGGTGGCTTGCCAGATCAATTCGAAAAGATTGCTCCCGCGGCGAAAGGACGTGTCGGCGTCGCGGTTCAGCTCCTGGAGTCGGGCGAAACAGCGGACCTTCACGGCGACGAGCAATTCCCGATGCATAGCGTTTACAAGCTGCCGATCTCGATGGCGGTCTTGCAGCGCGTCGATCGCGGCGAACTGAAGCTTGATCAGCAGGTGAAGGTCAAGCCCAGCGATTTCGTGCGAAAGGGAATGTATAGCCCGGTGCGCGATAAATATCCGGCCGGCACCGAGCTAACGATCGCGGAACTTCTTCGGTACACCATGTGTGAAAGCGATGGCAGCGCCAGCGATGTGCTCATGAAACTCATCGGCGGTCCAGGTAGTGTCATGGCTTTTCTGAAGGAAATTCAGGTGCCGGACATCCAGGTCATTAATTCTGAGAAGGAAATCGGCCGCGACTGGGAAACGCAATATCGAAACTGGGGGACGCCCAAAGGCGCGCTCGCACTCCTCGTCTCCCTGCAATCTCAACGTGGTCTCTCACGAGAGAGCCAGGCGCTGTTGCTGAAGTTGATGACCGAATCCATTCCGGGGGCGAACCGCCTCAAAGGCGAATTGCCGGTTGGAACCGTAGTCGCGCACAAGACCGGCACCGGCAGCACTCGCAACGGCATCACGTCCGCGACTAACGACATCGGCATTATCACTCTACCCGGTGGCCGACACCTTGCCGTGGCCGCATTCGTCTCCGATTCCGCCGCCAACGATGAAACGCGGGACGCAGTCATTGCCCGGCTGGCTAAAGCCGCCTGGAATAGCGCCCAATCGTTAGGCCGATGAGATGCCCGCGCCAAGCCACGGCCTTTCATACAATTCTTATGGTCGTTCGGCGGTGAGCGTTTCGCCGTTCCCTGGACTGGAAGTCGTTAGGCTTTCGGCAAAGTCACGACCACGGCGTTCGCCTGTCGGTTTACCTGCATTTCATCTTCTTTCACCGGACCGGGCAACGTAATCATTTCTTCATAACGTCCGCGCTCCACCGTCGCTGGCGTACCCGTCGAAGGACTTTTAGCCGTTTCTTTTTGTTCACTGGCAGTCAGGCGCAGCTCGCCGTCTTTATAATTCACATTCACGTTCGAGACATCGCGCGTCGGCAATGCAAAATGGACGACGTACTTGTCCTTTTGATCTTCCACATTCACCGCCGAACCGAGTTGTAGCACATTTGTTCCATTGAAAACCTTGTTTCCAAATCCGTTCTGAAAAACCGAGTTCATTCGTTGTTCCATCTGGCGCATCTCATCAATCATTCGCTGGTCCCAATCGCTTGCCAGACCGGGCGAAAAGGCAGGATGCGGTGAACTTTGCGCAACACCGGCCGCATTTTGTTTGGGAACTGTGATGACCACCATGTTTGGTTTGCGCTCAATGTGCATTTCATCGGCACGCACCGGTTGCGGAAGTGTGATCACCTGTTCGAAATTTTCGTTCTCTTCCGCGCCGGCGTTCATGTGGATGTCCAGGTTTCCATCTTTGATCGTCGCATTCACCTTGGATGTATCGCCGTTCGGCAGGTAAATTCGCGCAACATACTTGTCGTTCTGCTCGCGCAGGTCCACCGAGGACGCGAACCCACTCTGGCCAAACGACGACCCAAGACCTCGGAATGTCTGCGCGAAAATTTTGTCCATCTCTGATTGCAAATCGCGCAGTCGTAACTGCACGTCGCCAAAAGGAGATGCCGTATTAAGCGGCGACATCGCCGGAACCGGCGACTTGTTTGCTGAAAGTGCGCTGGACTCGCGCGGAGTCGGCGTCGGACTGTTTGGATCGGCTGCGAGGCAAACGCTCGTGACCAACGCCAATCCGGTTGTTATTGGGATCCAATGATTTCGTCGAGGTAACATTTTCATGTTGTTTGGTGTGGTGCACCAAATCGACACGCCATTCCAGGGATACCCGGAAGAATGTGGTTTATCTCTCCCCAAATGACGCCCGACCGGTGCACGAATTTTTTGTTCGATGCTCCGGGTGAGATAATCTTCTGAAATTTTGACTCTCCCGATGCGGACCATGTTCGATGGCGCCGCGAAAATCAGGGTTTCCCGTATGCCCCTGTGCGCGCCAGCCTGAAGAGTTCCACCGCGGGCGACTCCTCTGGTCAACTTCGAGCCAGCATTCGGCGTTCGGGTGTTCGGCGTTGGACGTTCGGCGCCTGCTCAGTTTGCCCCCCGTGGCGGGTGAGTTAATCAGGTAGAATGCATTCAACGTTTTCCAAAATGCGCTCTACGCGTCGCTAGTCAGTAATGTACTTACCGATGCCTTCGATAAGATCTTCGCCGCGGGCGGTTGTTCGACGCAGAATTCCGGAAATCCCATCCGATCTGGCCGTGCGGCGCGTTCCGGTTTGCACGTGAAGATTTTCCTGGTTGCCGCGGCTCGATTTTTCGCGGCGGAACTCGCGCCCCCTGCCCTCTATCGTCGCGTGACGGCGCAGCCTGGTTGTAATCGAAACCTTCCGCCTTTTTCCGTACGATCCCGCGGCCGATGAAACGCTCGAGCGAACGCAATGACCCATGATCTTCCGGCGTAACAAAGCTAATGGCATCGCCGACGGCGTGTGCGCGACCGGTGCGTCCAATTCGATGCACATAATCCTCCGGGTGCATTGGGAAATCGTAATTCACCACATGCGAGATCCCATCCACATCGATGCCGCGCGCGGCGACGTCGGTGGCGACAAGGACGCGGACCGCTCCCGATTTGAAATCTTTCAGGGCACGGAGCCTCTGGTTTTGCGAGCGATTGGAATGGATCGTTCCCGCTTTGATTCCGCTGCTTTCGAGACGGCGAGCGATCCTGTCGGCGCCGCGCTTGGTCCGGGCAAAAACCAGAACCGTGTCGAATTTTGGATCGCCTAACAAGTGAAGCAGTAACGCAGATTTCAAGTGCGGACTAACTTCGTAGGCAAACTGCGCGACCGTCTCGGCAGGGGTCGCGCGCCGGCCAATCTGCACAACCCTGGGCGACTGTTGGAACTGATGGGTTAACTGCTCGATTTCACGTGAAAGCGAAGCGGAGAACATGAGCGTCTGACGTTTGTGCGGCAATCCTTTCACGATCCGGCGAATCTGCGGAAGAAAACCCATGTCGAGCATTCGATCGGCCTCGTCGAGCACGAGAAACTCGACGCCGGAAAAATTGGCAACCCGTTGGTCCATCAGATCGATCAAGCGGCCCGGAGTGGCTACCACAAGATCGACACCGGAGCGCAGCGCTTCGATCTGCGGACGTTCACTGACCCCGCCGAAAACCGCGGCCATGCGCAACGGAATGTGTTTCCCGTAAACGCGCACGCTCTCCTCGATCTGCACGACCAGCTCCCGCGTCGGCGCAACGATGAGCGCCCGCATTCCGCGACCGTGACCGTTCCTGGTGGCGGCCGTCAGCTTTGTCAGGATTGGCCAAACGAATGCCGCCGTCTTACCCGTGCCTGTCTGCGCGATACCGATGACATCGTGTCCCGCCATCACCTCGGGAATGGCGGCAAGCTGAATCGGTGTCGGTTCGACATAACCAGTTTCCTGGATGGATTTGAGGATCTGCGGTGCGAGATGAAGCGAACGAAATGGCATAACAAGAGCAGTATCCGAGACTCCTTCCGCACATCTCTCCGCAGATGGTAAATGTTTACCTTTGGCCGCTAATTCCGACGGTGGAATCGGAGGATTGATCGGACCATTTGCCTGCTGCGAAATCAGGCGATCGGTCAAGGCGCTACGTATTAAAGATTTTTTCATGGGTTGCTGCGAAGAGTTAATCGGGATTATTCTGGCCTGTTTTCTCGCCTCGCGTTGAGGCAAGATGCGATCGCGCTCGCAACCGGAGTTCCAGGTGTTCGTTCTCCTTCGTTATGGAATCAGTCGCTGGATTCGACGGAGGGATCTTTCGACCGGCCCGGCGCGACTGTTTGGTAGCCGGCAGAAATGATTCGTCGTGCCGGTTCTCCCGTTTCCGGGTCGGCCTGAAGCGGATCGTCGTGAACGCTCTGTGTAACGAAAAACTCGCGTCTTGGTTTAGTTATGTCGGTGGTTTCGTAAATGTAGGCTGGCATATCAATTCATTCTTTTCACGATCTTGTCGACGCGATTGGCGTCAAACTACGGAAAGCGATCTGCGCGGCGTTCTCCGCTCTGGCGACACCCGACTTCTGCAACAGAACGGCCGCCAGCTCTATAGAAAGTCGATGTTTGCGAACAACTGGACCGATAGCATTCGCAAGCTCGGCATCTTGCATGATTTCGTGAAATTGATTTGCGTGCATCGTGGTTAACCGGCCTCAACGGCCGTTGTCGGAATGAAACACCGGCGCGGAATCGGTGTTCCCTCGCTTCACTTGCCGTACAACATCGGGTCTTTGTTTACGCGCGACGACGCGATAGTGACGGAACAGCGCGGCCCGTTCCTTGCCAATAGTGTACCGCGCGAGATCACGCTTAAGTCTGGATACGGTTAGTTCCATATTGGGTCCCGGTTAATCTCTGATAATTCAGCGGCCATTCCCGCGCAGCGTTCTTCGAGGTTGCCGATCTCAAAATCGAGGAAGGAAGCCACCCAGTCTCTGTTGCCACATCGCCCGGTTGATTCCCACATGTCGAGTGCCTTTTGTTTCACAGCGATAGTCTTCATGAAATGATCGGTTGGTTGGTTGTGCAGAGGGAAAGGCCGCACACCTGCGCGATCGATTTTACGCTGCGATTTGTTGCCCATTATACAGCCGCGCTGCCAATCACCTAATGATATAATTTATTCTTTCAACAAGCAGTGGATCGGCTGGCCCAACTATGTTGGAAGCAGCCCCCGCTACTCCATTCTCGCTCCTACTCTCGTCACTTACCTTGATCACTCGCATCGCACCGTGCTCGCGCCGGCTACCTGGCTGCGTTGCCGTCTACCCGTTCGAGTGAAACTCGCTCGTTAGGCACACTTCCTCGCTGCTACCCTTGGAGTTTTACCTTCCATGATGCTAATCCATTCGCTCCATTCCCGATCGCAAGTGTTCCATGTCGCGCGTCCCGCGCGCTCCAGCTTAACGTGAGGGCCCATTCGAAATTGCTGTGATGATATCATCCGGCAATGACCGGCTTGCCCGGGCGCATGTCTTCCTCATCCATGTAACAGGAAAAATTGCGATTCGTTAGGCTTGGGCTTCAAAGAACGAGCATGGTGGGGCGAAATGCTGACAGGCTTCACGCGCGATCTGCGCGCGGCGTTTGTTCTCTTTTGCTTGGATCAAAACTAATCCCCGCAGCAGGCGCGATCTTTAGATGCGGGAACAACGCGCTCGCGCCATCGGCCAAATCATATGCCCACAGCACAAGATGTAATGAGCCATCTTCTCGGGTCCGCGGATATTCGGATCAACGGCGATCGCCTCTGGGACATACGGGTACATGACCGCCGCTTTTTTAGCCGGGTTCTGGCTTCGGGGACACTCGGTTTCGGGGAATCCTACATGGAGGGCTGGTGGGACTGCAATGCGCTGGACGAGATGTGTTGCCGCGCCAATCGCGCCGGACTCCAGAAGCATTTCGAATTTCGATTCCCAAATCTCTGGGCATTGCTGACCGCGCTGGTTGCGAATCAGCAAACGGTGCGGCGCGCCCAAAAAGTAGGCCGGGTGCATTACGATCTTAGTAACGATTTGTTCGAGGCGATGCTCGACCCGAACATGCAATATTCCTGTGCGCTCTTCGCCGACGGCGACGATTTAGCCTCGGCGCAGCTGCGTAAGCTGGAGTGGATTTGCGAAAGACTGCGTCTGCGACCCGGTGCTCACCTGTTGGACGTTGGCTGCGGCTGGGGCGGATTGGCTCGTTATGCCGCCAGCCACTACGGTTGTCATGTAGTCGGGATCACAATCTCACGGGAACAATTCCGTTACGCGCAACGCTGGTGTCGCGGTTTGGACGTGGAAATCCAGCTGCGCGACTACCGCGAAGTGACTGGACAGTTCGATCGGGTCGTGAGCGTAGGCATGGTCGAACATGTCGGTTACAAGAATTATCACACCTATCTGCGGGCGGCTGCTCGTTCGTTAGGCGAAGGTGGCTTGTTCCTTTGCCACGGAATTTGCAACAACGTTTCGAGCGTGCACACCGATCCTTGGATCAAGCGCTACATTTTCCCAAATTCAATGCTTCCTTCCCTTGCTCGTTTGACCCGCGCGGCGGAAGGCATTTTCACCGTTGAAGACATCAGGAACATAGGGCCGAATTACGACCCGACACTGCTCGCCTGGGAGGAAAATTTCCGGCACGCCTGGCCGCACTTTGCCGATCGCTACGGCGAACGTTTCCGGCGAATGTGGCGATTCTACCTGCTCAGTTGCGCAGGCGCATTTCGCGCGCGCAGTCTGCAAACCTTTTCGATTCTCTTTTCCAAAGAACCTGCCGGCATCGCCAGTAGCGTCCCTGACGAGACAGACCGCCTCCTCGCCGAGGACGCCACTTCTCGAGCGGAGCGCACTTCCCTGACCTCCAACGTGCATTGAGGAGGAGTTTGCCGGGAATCGCGGTAGCCCTCAAGGACCAGCAACGTCACTCGTCCTGTGCGTTTCCGAAAATTTGCGCGCAGTTTACCCACCACGCGGGCTGCTTCGGCTGCAAGTTCGTGATCCGTGGCAACACGTCGGCGTGACACGGCTGGTCGACTGCGCATCAGCAGGCGAAATCTTTCTCGTGCAGACACTGGCCGATGTCGCTTCCGAAAACGGCTGGGATCGAGTCGTGGCGGAATTGGGGGTTCGAGACAACGCGCGTGCACGGCTGCAAGGACGAGCTGTCTGTCGTCCATAATTGGACGGGACAGCGCCCATCAGTTTGAGGGCCTATTCGGCGCGGAGCGCTTCCACCGGATTCAACTTAGTCGCTCGTCTTGCCGGAAAGAGGCACGCGATGAACGCCGCCATCGCCAGGATGGCGACGGTTGTCGTCAGCAGAACCGGATTGTAAGGCGAAGTTTGATAGAGCTGCGCCGCAACCAATTTTCCAAGGCTGAGCGCCGCAGCAAGTCCGGCGATTAAACCGAAGAACACAGGTTGCATCCCCTGCCCCATTACCAGCCGCAGCACATCCATGGTTTGCGCGCCGAGCGCCATCCGCACACCGATCTCGCTCGTCCGCTGTTCCACCGTGTAAGCAACCGCACCGTAAATCCCGACCGTCGCCAGCAACAGTGCCACGCTGGCAAAAACTCCCAGTAACACCATCATGAGCTTCGCCTGGCCGAGCAGCTCCGCCGTGATCGCGCTGAATGGCTCAGGGAAGATTAGTGCAAGGCTCGGATCGATGCCGCGTAACGCCGTTTTCACTGAGCGTGTGATCGTTTCCGGCGGAAGCGGACTGCGCACCACGATTGTGAGGTACGGGAAATTCTCCTGTGCGAACGGACGATAAAATTCGATGTTGTTAGGCTGATTCAATTGCACCGAGCGCACGTCGCCGACGACCCCGACAATCTCGACCGGCACGCTGCCATTCGTGATCAGCAAGGTTTTGCCGATCGGATTCTCATTGCCGAACACTGTCTTCGCGCCCGCTTTGCTGATGATGATGACGTTCGGATGATCGAGGACGTCCTGTTCGTTGAAGTCACGGCCGGCGATCAACGGAATGCCCGCGGCGCGGAACCA
>JAICUQ010000038.1 GCA_025935755.1 Chthoniobacterales bacterium
GCCGGAAAATCAACGCTGTTACGGAAAATCTCAGCGGCGCGACCGAAGGTCGCCGCCTATCCGTTCACGACGCTGCATCCGATCGTCGGCGTCATTGAATTTTCAGGTTACCGCCGCGCGACTGTCGCGGATATTCCCGGTTTGATTGAAGGTGCGCATCGCGGCCTCGGATTAGGTCATGAATTTCTCCGTCACATCACCCGGTGCCCGGTTTTAGTCTTTGTGGTGGATACCGCCGGGAGCGAGGGTCGGAATCCGGTCGAGGATTTGCAGAACCTGCGGAAGGAAATCGATCTTTACGATCCGACCCTGTCGTCGCGCGCGTGGTTCGTGGTTGCAAACAAAATGGATTTGCCCGACGCAAAAGAACATCTCGTTGCGCTGCAAAAAAGGTTCCCTAAGGTCCAGATCGTTCCAACTTCGGCAGCCAAAGCAGACGGAACAGACATCTTGAAGCAGGCGTTGGCGACTCGAATAATAGATGTTGAAGAGAGAGATTCGGTGGCGATTTGATGTGGACAAGCGGGGCATCCCTAGCGAGACTGGCCGTTGTGCTATGGGCAGGCGCGTTGTAGCGAGTTACTGTTCCAGTTTTCTTAAGTCAGAGATGTTGCACATTTACCGGCAGGTAAAGGCGCTGCATGGGGTGCACACATTCGTGGTGACCAAAGAGGTCCAGAATGCTGAGCGATTTCCGTTTGATAACATCGAAGTGATTCCGAAGCGGCGCACGAACCTGTTGGTGCACGGCTGGCTGAAATTTGTGGAACGGCGGCCGCCGATTGTTTACCGGGGGGAGTACCAAACACTGGATTCACTGTTGAGCCGGCACGGAGCCGACCTGATGCACATCTATTTCGGTCACACCGGCGTGCACCTGCTTCCGTTCATCGAGCAATGGCACAAACCATGTGTGGTATCTTTCCACGGCGCGGACGTCGCCCATAAACCAGAGATCAAGGATTATCCCGGCAAACTGCGGCGTTTATTCAACGCGGTTCCGCTCGTGTTCGCCCGCTCGCAATCCCTTGCCGACCGGCTCACGCAAATAGGGTGCCCGCCGGAAAAACTGCGCATCAACCGCACCGGGATTCCGCTGAATGAATTCCCGCTGGTGGATAGACAACCGCCGCGCGACGGCAAATGGAAAGTCGTGCAGGCCTGCCGGTTAATCCCGAAAAAAGGCGTGGCAACCAGCTTGCGCGCTTTTGCGATTTTCAAAAAAGACTATCCTCTCGCGGAATTTGTTATTGCCGGTAAAGGCCCATTGCAGCCGGAGCTGGAAATGCTCGCAGGGGGACTCGGCATAGCCAGGGACGTGCATTTTGTCGGTTTCCTTTCACAACCGAAGCTGCACGAACTTTATGCCAATGCGCATCTCTTTTTGCACCCGAGCGAGATTTCCCCGAATCAAGATCAGGAAGGTGTGCCGAACTCAGTTCTCGAAGCCATGGCAACCGGTTTACCAGTAGTTGCGACGCGTCATGGTGGAATTCCCGAAGCAGTCGATCACGGACGAACCGGGTTCCTCGTGGCGGAAGAAGATCACGTTGCGTTGGCAAACGCGATGCAATTGATCGTGGGTTCACCCGGCGTGTTGCAGGATATGGGAGCGCGCGCGCATGCAACGATCAGGGAACGCTTTGAGCAGGCAAGACAGATCGATCACTTGGAATCATTCTACGAAGAAGCCATCACGATGAACGGCACCGCAGAACAGGTGAACGAACGGCCGTTCACCCGCATCGCTCCGCAGTTTGCCGAGAGGTTGCCCGCAAAATAGTTCGCACCTGAGATTTCGTTTGTCATGCGAGGCAAAACGCGCTTTGATATGCGCGTTCAAGTTGTAGCCGGGGCAGCTTTTCTCCGTAGGTTGGCGGTGTGGGACGACGGTGGATGACCCCCCGGCAGGTCGGCATCACCGATGCTGGCTACAGCTGTCCTTACAAAAATGCGCAATCGTTGTTTACGGATATCGGTTCTGGCGTTCGCCTCCAGCGCAATGCTTGCCACGTCGACGTTTGCAGCGGAAGCAGCTCCTACTGAACACGCGGGCGTTTCGCTAAAGCCGCAGATGCTTGTTCATTTTGGCGGCGGGTTCGGGATCACAAACTCGATGCTGGTGACCTGGATTGTGGCTGCTGGTATCATCATTCTTGCGCAGACTGCGATGCGCCACCCTAAACCGATTCCAGATCGCCGACAGAATTTTTGGGAGTGGATGGTGGAGGGTCTCTACACGTTCCTGGAAAATATTATCGGCCGCGACTTGGTGCGGAAAGGCTTTTGGTTCTACGCCACGATTTTCATTTTCATCCTTATCGTGAATTGGTTCGGGCTGATTCCGGGAATCGGCACGGTGGGATGGGGTCACTACGGTCCGTCTGGAAATTTCGTGGTGGATCGCCCTCTTTTACGCGGGGGCAACGCGGACCTGAACATGACGACTGCAATGTCCGCAGTTTTCTTCGTGATGTGGTTCGTCTGGGCTCTCCAGGCACAGGGTGTCGGAGGATTCCTGAAACATTTGTTCGGTCCAAAAGGTGAGACCTCGGGAATTATCAAGATCCTCATGATCGTGATTTTCTTTGCCGTTGGCTGGCTGGAAGTCATCTCAATCCTGTTCAGGCCAATCGCCCTGAGTTTTCGGTTGTTCGGAAACATTTATGCTGGCGAAAGCATCCTTGAGGCGATGTCCACGATGGTTCCATGGCTGTCGCCAATCCTGCCAATTCCCTTTTACTTTCTTGAAGTGCTTGTGGGATTTGTGCAGGCCCTCGTTTTTATGCTATTGACCGCGGTCTTCACAATGCTGATTGCCGAACACCAGGAGGGACCAGAGCACGCACACTGATTTTCGACGATCTCATGACGAGATCGTGAAACTAACTAAACCAAATATGATACTACCAATACTAGCAGAAATGAGCGGAAGCATTCACGTCGGGCTTGCCGCGATGGGCGTCGGAATCGGAATCGGCTTGACCGGCTTGGGAATGACCAGCGCAGTTGGTCGCAATCCCGGTGCGTTCACGCAAGTACTCGTGCACGGAATTCTCGCCATCGCGTTGACCGAGGCGATTGTGTTCTACGCGCTGTACCTGGTTCACTAAATTTTTAGCGGGGAAGCAATTTAAATTGCGCCCGACATCTAGTTTATGAACCTGATTCTCGCCGCCAGCAGCGGAGGCGTCGCCGATATCTTGCGCGAAACAGCTGAGACGTTTGGCTGGAATTGGAAGCTGTTCCTTTCGCAGGTCATCAGCTTCTGCATCGTTGCGTACCTTTTACAACGATTCGCTTACAAACCCATCCTGGCTGTGCTCGAGGAGCGCCGGCGCAAGATCGAGGAAGGCCAGATCAATGCCGAAAAAATCAAAAAGGAACTCGCTGAAGCGGAAAAGCGGTACCAGGAAATCGTGGCGAAGGCCAATGACGACGCGCAGAAAATGATTGATGAAGCGCGTGAAAGCGCCTCCCATTTGTCCGAGCGCAAGCAACAGGAGGCGATATCGGCAGCGGAGCAGATCATCGCCAAAGCGCGTGAAGCTGCAGCGATCGAACACGACCGAACAATGGAATCGTTGAAGCGAGAGCTCGGGCGTCTCGTAGTCGAAACGACGGCGAAAGTCACAGGGAAAGTACTAACTCCGGAAGATGAGCGGCGCTTGCAGGAAGAAGCGGCTCGAGAAGTCGCCTGATGAAGCTGAATAAGGAAATTCGCCAACTGTCGCGCAAAATGCTTCAGGCCAGCTTTACTGATGGTCAGCTTGATCGCGGCCGGATTTCATCGCTGGTAGATTCAGTTATTGCACAGAAGCCGCGCAACTACATTGACGTTTTAAAGAACTACAAGCGTTTACTCCGGCTGGAGTTGGAGAAACGCCAGGCGACCGTAGAGACTTCCAACGAGGTAGACCCGGCTGTACGTTCGGAAATTGTTGCCAATCTAAAAAGCAAATACGGCAACGACCTTTCAACTGAGTTTCACATTGACCCTCAGCTCCTTGGCGGAATGCGCATCCGCGTGGGAAATGATGTCTGGGACGGAAGCGTGCGCAACCGCCTCGAACGACTTCAACACGAACTATAAAATTCAAAGACCATGAGCACCATACTCGAAGAGATTGAATCAAAAATTGGAGAACTAAAAACATCCACGACCAAGAGCAACGTGGGCATTGTGCGAGAGACCGGCGACGGCGTCGCGCGCATCGAAGGTCTGAGCGACGTGATGCTCAATGAAATGATCGAGTTTCCAAACGGCGTGTACGGTCTTGCCCTCAACCTCGAAGAAACTGAAGTCGGCGCGATCTTGTTAGGCGACAACACCCTGATCGAGGAAGGAGACGAAGCGAAAACAACCGGCCGGCTCCTTTCCGTCCCCGTCGGCAAGGCGCTTCTTGGACGCGTGGTGAACACACTCGGTCAGCCTCTGGATGACAAAGGCCCAATCAAAAGCGACACGTTTTATCCGCTGGAAAAAATTGCACCGGGCGTGATCAAACGCCGCAGCGTGAATCAGCCCGTTCAGACCGGCATCATGCCCATCGACACCATGATTCCGATCGGACGCGGTCAGCGCGAGCTGATCATTGGCGATCGTGCGACAGGCAAAACAACAATTGCCATTGACAGCATCATCAGTCAGGCGCGTTTGAATAAAGCGGCTCAGGATGCGGGCGACAAGAATTATCGGCCGCTCTATTGCATTTACGTCGCAGTTGGCCAGAAGAACTCCAACGTGGCGCGAGTGCTCGATACTCTCGAGAAAGAAGGCGCCATGCCTTACACGACAATCATATCCGCGCCTGCGTCCGACACAGCGACTAATCAATATCTGGCGCCGTTCGCTGGCGCCTCAATGGGCGAGTGGTTCATGGATAACGGGATGGATGCGCTGATCATTTATGATGATTTGTCAAAGCACGCCGTGGCGTATCGCCAGGTGTCGCTGGTTCTAAAACGGCCTTCAGGACGCGAAGCCTATCCGGGTGACGTATTTTATCTGCACTCGCGTTTGCTCGAACGCGCCGCGCGTATGAGCGACGAATTCGGCGGAGGATCATTGACCGCGCTGCCAATCATCGAAACCCAGGCTGGTGACGTTTCTGCGTACATCCCGACCAATGTCATCTCAATCACAGACGGTCAGATTTATTTGGAAACCGATTTGTTTTATCAAGGCGTTCGGCCAGCAATTTCGGTTGGTTTATCTGTCAGCCGTGTCGGATCAGCGGCCCAGATCAAGGCGATCAAACAGGTCGCGGGCAAGGTGAAACTCGATTTGGCACAGTTTCGCGAGCTCGCAGCATTTGCGCAATTTGGTTCGGATCTCGACACCGCCACGAGAGCGCGACTCGATCGAGGTCAACGGATTGTGGAGCTTTTTAAACAAAAACAGTACAACCCGATTCCGGTGGAGGAACAGGTGGCCATAATGTGGGCGATGCAAAACGGCTTCCTCGATGCTGTTCCTGTAGACCGGGTCAAAGAGTATCAAACGAAGCTTCAGGATTATCTCCAAACACGCAAAGCCCCTTTGCTCCAAACGATCCGCGACAAGAAAGAACTCGACAAGGAATTGGAAGGGCAATTGAAGGCGACACTCGAGGAATTTAATACCAGCTGGCGGTAAGCCAAAAAGACGTTTAGATGGCAAACACGCAGGACATACGGCGCCGGATCAAGTCGATCCGCAACACCGCGCAAATCACCAAGGCGATGCAAATGGTGGCGGCGTCCAAGATGCGCAAAGCGCAGCAACACGCCCTCGCAGGACGCCCGTACGCCGGATTGATGAACAAGGTTCTTGTTTCATTGCAAAACCGGACCGATCCAAGATTTCATCCGCTCCTAGCCATCCGTCCACTCGAGAAGGAGTTGGTGTTAATCATCAGCACCGACAAAGGACTCTGCGGAGCGTTGAATACAAATCTTTTCCGGGAAGCTTCGAACTTTGATCCGGCCAAAACCAGCTTTGTCGTAACTGGAAAGAAGGCCAGACAATTTGTCGCGCGAACAAAGCGCGAGTTATTAGCGGATTTTGAGTTGAAGGATTCGCCCAGCTTTGTTGAGGCAAAACCAATCTCAAGATTTTGCATGGAGAAATTTCTGAGACGCGAAGTGGACAAGGTGTCAGTGCTTTACACGCATTTCATCAATACGATCAATCAGCGCACCGTGGTACAGACATTGTTACCGATCAGCAGCTTCGATTTGCCGAAGGGAAAAGAGGGTGCAGCCGACGCCCAGGGAGTCGATCCAATGATCGGGTACATCTTTGAACCCAGTGCGGAGGTCGTCCTGGATTCAGTGCTTCCCTATTACGTTTCGTATGAGGTTTTCCAGATGATCCTTGATGCGCGCGCGTCCGAGCATAGTGCTCGCATGGTGGCAATGAAGAATGCCACGGATAATGCGAACCAATTCATTAAGGATCTGACCCTCGAGTATAACAAAATGCGCCAGGCTGGGATTACGACCGAGTTGCTCGAGATTGCCACAGCCCAAATGGCGCTCAATGGGTAAAAAAGTTTTATGAATAAAGGAAACATAGTTCAAGTGATTGGTCCTGTGGTGGACGTGGAATTTCCAGACGGAAAAGGCCTTCCGAGAATCTACAACGCACTGGAAATTGAATATGAGGTTCACGGACAGCCAACGAAACTGACCCTCGAAGTCCAGCAACATCTCGGCGAAAACTGGGTGCGCTCCATCGCGATGTCTTCGACCGAAGGATTAAAACGCGGAATGACCGTAACCGATACCGGCAATCCGATCAGCGTGCCGGTGGGTGACGCTGTGCTTGGGCGCCTTTTCAACGTGACGGGCGATCCAATCGATAACCGCGGCCCGGTTAATTATACCAAGCGGTATCCCATTCATCGCGCTGCGCCGTCGCTCACCGATCAGGACACAAAAGCGGCGATTCTGGAAACGGGTATCAAGGTTATCGACCTGATTTGTCCGTTTTCGAAAGGCGGGAAGGTCGGCGCGTTTGGCGGCGCTGGCGTGGGTAAAACCGTTGTTATCCAGGAATTGATCAACAACATCGCGATGAAACACGGCGGCGTGTCGATGTTCGCAGGCGTGGGCGAACGAAGCCGCGAAGGGAACGATCTTTACAAGGAAATGAGCGAAGCGGGCGTGATCGATCAAAAGGATCTATCGAAGTCGAAAGTCGGAATGGTGTTCGGTCAGATGAACGAACCGCCCGGCGCGCGTTTGCGCGTCGCTCTTTCGGCTTTGGCAATGACCGAATATTTCCGCGACGAAAAAAACCAGGATGTTCTGCTCTTCCTCGACAACATCTTTCGGTTTTCACAAGCCGGATCAGAAGTGTCAGCCTTGTTAGGCCGAACGCCGAGCGCCGTTGGCTATCAGCCGACACTCGCCGCAGAGATGGGTGATTTGCAGGAGCGAATTACATCGACCAACAAAGGATCGATCACATCGTTCCAGGCCGTTTACGTTCCGGCAGACGATCTCACGGACCCCGCTCCGGCGAACACTTTCGCTCACCTGGATTCTACGATTGTGCTTGAGCGTGCCATTGCCGAGCTTGGGATCTATCCCGCTGTTGATCCGCTGGCTTCGACTTCAAAAGCGTTAGCGCCCGAGATTGTCGGCGAGGAGCATTACAACGTTGCGCGCGGTGTCCAGCGTGTATTGCAGCGCTACAAAGATTTACAGGACATCATCGCAATTCTCGGAATGGATGAATTAAGTCCAGAAGACAAACTTACTGTCCATCGCGCACGCAAGATCCAGAGATTTCTAAGCCAGCCGTTTCACGTGGCGGAAATTTTCACCGGGTTTAAAGGGCAATACGTGCCGGTCGCAGATACAGTCCGCGGATTCAAAGAGATTCTCGACGGCAAGCATGACGATGTGCCGGAGCAGAACTTCTATATGAAGGGCGGCATCGAGATGATCAAAGAAAGTTGAAGCGGTGAAGCGATCAAGCGATGAAACGGAAACAGCCTGCAGGTCTTCGCTTCAACACTTCAACCTTTAATGCTTTAACGAACGACCAATGGCCACGCTTAAGCTCGAGATCGTAACGCCTGAGGAAAAAATTTATTCCGAGGACGTAGAGATGGTGACGTTGCCCGGATCTGAAGGCGAGCTTGGCATTTATCCGAAGCACGTTCCGGTTTTGACTACATTGAAGCCTGGTGAATTGCGGATCGTAAAGAACGGTCGCGAGAGCACTTTGGCCATCGGCGAAGGCTTTGTGGAAATCAAAGGAGACTCGGTCTCGGTGCTAACCGACATGGCGCTTGAATCGGAGAAAATCGATATCGCGACAGCTGAAGCCGCGGTGGAGCGCGCGAAAGCTGCCATGAAAGAAGATCACACTGCCGAAGAAGTCGCTGCGATTCAGGCTTCGCTGCAAAAAGCACTGGCACAGTTGCAAGTGAAACGTCGCCGGCACGGGTAAATGAAGCCACGTCATTTTGAGCGAAATCGAGACATCCCGACGGGTTAGTATCGGGTAAGTCGCGGGGTGGGAAGCCTGGCCTCGACGCGAAAGTGTTCGGGTGCGTTGTAGCTTTGACTTCGCTCCACTTGGCTGAGGCGATCAAAGAAAAAGCGGCGTCATGCCGCCGCACTCAAAAAGAATGACAATTAGCTGTGAGGTTCCGGAAAAGCTCGGAATAATTGCCGGCAACGGTGTTTATCCACGGTTGATTGCAGTCGCGGCGCGGAAATCCGGCGTTAGGAGAATCGCCGCTGCCGCTTTCACGGATGAAACCGATCCTGTTCTCGAAAAAGAGGTGGATACTGTCGAATGGATGCGTGTTGGACAACTAGGCCGGCTTCTGAGGTTTTTTCGGGGCCAGGAGGTTCATCACGCCATCATGGCCGGGCAAATAGCGCCGAATAATCTTTTCGACCTGCGGCCGGATTTGAAGGCGGTGCTGTTGTTAGGCAAACTTAGAGAACGCAATGCCGAATCGATTTTTGCTGCGATTGCGGCCGAACTGGCGAAGATCGATGTCGATCTTCTGCCAGCTACAACCTTTCTCGAGGATTCGCTCGCCCAAACAAGGTTGATGGCTGGGCCGAAATTATCGCCACGGCAAGAGCACGATGTCGAACTTGGCTGGAATATCGCGAAAGAAATTGCGCGACTCGACATTGGGCAAACGATCATCGTTAAAAACGGAACGATCGTTGCCGTCGAAGCACTGGAAGGAACAAATGAGGCGATCAAACGTGGCGGGACTCTTGCGCGCGGAGGCGCAGTCATGATCAAAGTGAGCAAGCCCAATCAGGATATGCGCTTCGATGTGCCGGTAATCGGAGTGGAAACAATTCGCATTGCCGCTGAATCGGGAGTGCGTGTCATTGCTGTTGAAGCCGGAAAGACTTTGCTGCTCGAGCGGGATGCTGTTGCAGATCTCGCCGAAGCCGCCTCAATTTCGCTGCTCGGTCGTTAGTCCAATCACGAAGGTATAGCCGCTCTCGTGGTTCTATAATAGATGAAATGGTAGGGCGGACAATCCTCCACGGGATTCGGTGCGCGAGGGACGGCGCACGCGGAGTGCGTGCCCTTCCTCGGAATGAACCGGAGAAAGAAGGGGGGAACAGTGGGAGGGAATCTGTGCGCAGTTCTCTTCTTTTTCTCGTATCTGCGCGTTTTAGTTTTCTCCACCATCACGGTCTCGGCGGTATGGTCGGCCGCGGTCGTGGGGGAGGCGTCGGCGTTGGAGGCGGAGACGGAGGTGTATCACAATGTGGAACACACAACGAACCCTGATTGTATTGAGTGAGTGGGCGTTCCAAGCCGGTAGGTTTCGCAGATCCAGTACCTACGGGCGGAATCACCAGGTCTCCGATGAGTGCATCTGCTTGTACTAAAGTTTCCGCAATGCAAGTGGGGTTCGCGCCATTCGCGATATTGAGTTTCGTTGCGATTTCCTGACGGCCTAACGAAACGAGCCCGTTTCCACGGACTGGTTGTTGTAAAATTGATTGCAGCTCCTGCCGGTCATAAAGGCGGTTACCGAGTTGCAATTGATTAACAGGCCATTGTTCGTGGTTTTGCCAATACCCAATCGTTAGGGCGCATCCGCCAGAAGGTGTTGCTGTCGGTGTGGCCGTCGCTGTAACGGTTGCAGTCGGGGTCGCCGTTGCTGTCGACGTCGCCGTGGCAGTGGATGTTGGAGTCGGAGTGAATGTAGCAGTCGCCGTCGGGGTGAAAGTCGCGGTTGCTGTCGCTGTCGGTGTGAATGTCGCAGTCGGCGTCGGCGTGGGAGTGAATGTAGCCGTCGCGGTCGGTGTGGCAGGCGGCTGAGTCGCGGTCGGTGTTGGAGTGAACGTCGCAGTCGGCGTGGGCGTAAATGTCGCTGTCACGGTCGGTGTAAACGTTGCGGTCGCGGTTGCTGTAGGCGTGAATGTAGCGGTTGCGGTTGGCGTTGGTGTAAAGGTGGCGGTGGCGGTGGCAGTGGTAGTCGGCGTCGCTGTGGGTGTGGGCGCGCTCGGCTGGTCCGCACCGATAGCGGGCGGAGTGGGGCGAAGGTCACCGTCAAAATCAATGGTGATTCCCGGAATCATAATGCCTGCGCCGACGCAAGGACTTGAAAGCAGGATGTGCAGATCAACTGTGTTGGCGTCCCCAGTGGGATTGATGTACTGCGAATTCATCGAGATGCTGTGCGCGTCCTGGCCGCTCGCAGCCTGCCAGGCGGCCAGCGTCGGATAGTCCACGCCGCAGCAAAGACGGCCGACGAAGCCATTCGTGCCAGTAGCGTAGAGATCGTTGTAATCGCTGCTCATACCGGGTGGGGGCGGAGCTTGGTTGACATAGATGGCGTAGTTTTTTGCACCGCCGGAAGAGCTGCTGCGTGCATTCCAGAAGATGTTGTTCTTGAAGATGCGCGTTCCGCTCGAAAAGTCAGCGAAAGCCATCGTGTCGTTGTTAGCGTTGATAACCGAGCCGCCGATGAAAATGCTGTTGAAGTAGTATTCCCGAGTACCGGTATTTTGGGCCTGGATGCCTTCCATGTCCTGAGGCGTCGCAACCTGGTTCCCTGCGGCATCATAACCCAGCTGGATCATGTTGTTGGCCACAACCATGTTTGCATTTCCAGGTAGATACATGCCAAAGATCTGGCGATTGTTGCCGGTCACGCCGAAGGAATGAATGAAGTTGCGCTCGATCCTGTTTGCTTGCTGAGTCAGTTCCGCCTGAATCCCGTACACGTGCCCGGGGGTACTGGTGTTAGTGAGCGAGTGGATCAGGTTCTGTGAGATGGTAACTCCGGGCACGCCGCTGTTCTGCTGTAGTCGAATTCCACGCAGCGTCCCGTTTCCAGCAATCGACATGTTTCGGACTATATTGCCGGTCACATTGGCGTATGTGTTGTTCACGTTAATTCCGTAACTATCGACACCGCCAAGGCTCGGACTAAAAGTGTCAGTAATCGCGCCGCCTGGGCCCGGGCCCCCGATCACATTGTTGCTGACGGTGACAGGGGCGGCCGGATTAGCGCCGCTGTCATGAAAGATGCCCATGAAGGAGATGCTTCCGGGGTTAGTGCCTTGGACGGAGGTGGCACCGATTTGGTTGCCCGAGATGATGTCAGGGGTGTTGTTCCCACGGATTCCAGCCACTAACCAGCTGGCTCCAGTCGCCGCATGGATAACGACACTTGACGAGCCGTCGAGGCTTCCGATTACATTGTTCGATATGTTAAAGAGACCGGCGTTATTGAAAGTCTCGATGGCGACGAACCCTGCGGCGCCACTGAAGCCGCCGGCGAAGCTGGTCGTGTGATCGATCCCAGAGATTGTGTTGCCCTGGATCAGAGTTGGTGTCGAGTTACTCACGGACGCGACGTGGATTCCGCGAAATATGTTGTCCAATCCGTTGATTGTCGTCGTGCCCGTTCCGCCTGCGCTTGCGAATCCGATCACATTTCCCGTGATTGTGTGGAGCGTGCTAGATCCGCTACTGATCCAGATTCCAGAATACTCGCGGCCCGAGAAAGTGAACGTTCGCGGCGCAGTCTGGTAGATCCTGTTGTTGGAGATTGTCCAGTTTGAATTGCTTCCCCCGAGCATGATGCCCCTTACGTCCAAATTTCCGGTCCCGAAGAAGTCGAAGATATTGTTGTTGTTAATTATGTTTCCTGTGTTGGGCAGCGCCAAGCCGACGGAAGTGATAGCTTGTTGGGGCAGGTTACTTCCCGCGGGCCCGATGTTGTTGTTTGAGATCGTATTGTTGCTGACGCCTGCTGTGGCGCTTGCCGTGCCGAAGACAATCGTCGCGGAGCCAGAGCCGCGAATCATGGAATTAGTGATCGTGTTGAATCGGGCGCCATTGTCCAAGAAGATCGTGGAGGCAAAACTCTGATCTGTATTTGTGTTCGAGACTGTCAGCGAGTTCCCGTTCGAGTTGCGGCCATCGATGGTCACGCAGTTTGTGCCATTCAGTCTGATCAGGTTATCTGCGAGATTACCGGAGACGGTGCGCGCACCAGAAGGCAACATCAGAAGTGCCACATATGACGCCCCGCCCGTGCCAGTCGCATTCAGTACTGCTGAGGCTGTCTCGACGGTGTCGCCGAGGATCCAGACCGTGATTTGCCCCTGGTGTGTCCCTGCATTGATCGCATCGAAGGCCGCTTTAACGGTTAGGTAGTCCGTCGGCCCAAGGACACCAGCGGTCGCTTTAACCGTTACGGGGCCGAGGGTCGGAGGCGGCGTACCGGGAATTATCGTGGCGCACCCGCCACTCGGCTCACTCGGCATTGGTTCACCCGGCGTGCGGCTTCCCAAGCTAAGGCCAATAGCGAAGACGACGCCAATAGTGATGAGCGCTGGCAGACAAGCACGGGCAGATCGATTGAGGGAGCGTTGAAGGGAGGAGATTTTCTTCATCTTACAAACCCATGCGGGAAAGGGCTGGCAAAACGGACATTTTTGATTTCTTTCGGAAATGTTTTAACATCGGCGCAGCACGACCCCCGAACCGATGGCGCCCTCGCAGGAAATCACGCGGATTTTGAAGGATTGGAGCGCGGGGGACGCAGATGCCGCAGCCAAACTCATGCCGCTGGTGTATGAAGAGCTGCGCAATCTGGCCCGGAACTACCTGCAACGGGAACGCGGCGACCACACTTTGCAGCCGACTGCCTTGGTACACGAAGCGTATCTGAAGCTCGGCGGAACGTCGGGCGCGGATTGGAAAGACCGTGCCCATTTTTACGGGGTGGCCGCGCGGTTGATGCGTCAGATTTTGGTCGACCATGCGCGTGCGCACAACGCAGCGAAGCGTGGCGGGTTGCAAACGAGGGTTGCACTCGACGACGCGGGCGAGTTGCCGGGTGAACAAGCTGTGGAAATCGTGGCGCTCGATACTGCCCTGAAAGATTTTGCGCAGACGTATCCCCGAAAAAGCGATGTGGTCGAGCTCAAATTCTTCGGCGGACTGGACGCGAAAGAAATCGCCGAAGTGCTGAAAGTTTCAGAGAAAACAGTGTTGCGCGACTGGAATTTCGCCAAACTTTGGCTGTGCCGTGCCCTCAACCAAAATGCGGCGTGATTTGAATTGTAGCGCGTCCACCGCGGCGGATGCCGATTCTTTGGCGGCGTTTCGCAGAAACGCCCTGCAATAAATGCAGGCCTCCCGCGCAGACCATATCGCGGAAATTGTTCAGGCAGCACTGGAGTGTGGTGCCGCGGAACGAGCGCAATTTCTGGAGGAAGCCTGCGGTGACGACAGAAGTCTTCGCGTTGAAGTTGAATCGCTTCTTGGGTTTCAAGAAAAGGCGCGCGATTTTATTGAGTCGCCTGCTTACGAGGTTGCTTCGAACATTCTCGTCGAACACAACGGCGAACTGCAACCCGGCCAGATCCTTGGCGACTACGAAATAGTATCGCTACTCGGCCAAGGAGGCATGGGTGAAGTTTATCTGGCTACCGACACGAAACTGGAGCGCCGGGTTGCCATAAAAATCGTTAAGCACGCAGTTGGTTCTGCCAGCGTTCTCCCTCATTCGCGGAAGGAGGAAAAAATTCTTGCAGCATTGAATCATCCTAGCATCGCGCGGCTCTATGGAGCGGAGGTCACGTCATCCGGGTTGCCCTATTTCGTGATGGAATACGTTGAGGGGCGGCGCCTTGATCAATATTGCCGTGAACAGGAATTGTCGATTCCAGATCGGCTCGCAATTTTTCGTAAAGTCTGCGCCGCGATAACCTATGCTCATCAGAACCTGATCATTCATCGGGATATCAAGCCGGCGAACATTCGCGTCACAATTGACGGGGAGCCGAAGCTGCTGGATTTCGGCATTGCCAAATTACTCGATCCGGAGACATCAAGCGCTGCCGAACTGACGATGACTTTCGCGGCGGTGATGACGCCTGAATACGCCAGCCCGGAACAGGTGCGTGGCGAGAACATCACGACTGCGAGCGACGTTTACAGCCTCGGTGTGGTGTTATACGAGCTCCTCACAGGACAGCGTCCATATAACATTAAAACTCGAAACCCTACCGAGATCGCGCGCGTAGTCAGCGATTATCAACCAGCGCGCCCAAGCACGGCAGTGGCGAAACTTGAAGGGACGGATTCTGGACGCGTAGTCCTCGATCCAAGATCGCTTCGAGGCGATTTGGACAACATCGTTTTGAAAGCTCTTCGGAAAGAGTCGAGTCGCCGGTATCTTTCGGTCGCGCAGTTTTCTGATGACATTCGTCGCTACCTGGAAGGCCGTCCGGTCAGCGCGCGCAAAGACACATTCAAGTATCGCTCCCTGAAGTTTATCAAACGCAACAAACTCGCTGTCGGCGCCGGAGGGGTGATCATGTTGAGTCTCGTCGCCGGTATCGCTGCCACCGCGGTGGAAGCCAGGCGCGCCAATCAACAACGCGCACGGGCAGAAAAACGCTTCAACGATGTTCGCCGCCTGGCGAACGCTCTCATGTTCGAGATTCACGACTCGGTGAAAGATTTGCAGGGCTCCACGCCGACGAGGCGTCTCATCGTTAGTCGCGCGCTGGAATATCTGGATAGTCTGGCACGTGAAGCATCTGGCGATCCGCAATTGCAACGGGATTTGGCGAGTGCTTACGAGAAAGTCGGCGATATCCAGGGCAACCCCTATTCCGCCAACCTCGGCGACGTGGAAGGCGCGCTTAGCAGTTATCGCAAAGCGCTCGCTATTCGCGAGAAACTGGAAAGCAAGGACCAGACCGTCGAAGCCAGCATGGAGTTGGCGCGTAGTTATCGTGCGATGGGCGACATTTTGGAACAAAAAGGAGACGTCGCTGGTACGATGCAGAACTATCGTCGTTCAACTTCCATGTTCGAAGAACTGGCCGCCGCCCACTCAGCGGATCTCTCCGTGCAAGATGAATTGGCTCGGGCTTACGAAGCACAAGGAGATGGACTCGGGCGCGTCCCGGATAGCGCCGCTGAACGGCTCAAATCGTACGCCAGCGCATTGTCTATCCGGCAAAAATTGCTAGCCCAAAAAGCTTATGATCCGAAACTACGCCGAAGCGTCGGACTAACCTTGCTCAAAGTTGGGGGCGCCAATGATGCCAAAAAGCCGGAGTCCATCGACAGTATCAAACATGGTATCAATATGCTCGAAAAGCTGTCGGCGGAATATCCACACAATCAACGTGCGCGTCGCGAGGTGGGTTATGGCTATTACCAGCTTGGAAATACTTTTGTTGAAGCTGGTGATTACGCCGCAGCGTTGGAAAGCAGGCGCAAAGCATTTGCTATTCGAGAGCAGATCGCTGCCCAGGATCCAAAAAATGCGCAAGCCGTTTTCGACCTTGCAGTGGCACATGCCGATATATCTGAGGCGCTCACTGCGAGTGGTTCGAGTACTGAAGCAGTGGATCACGCGCAACATGCCTTGTCGCTCTTGCAGGAATTATCCGCCGCCGACCCGGACAATGTTGTTTATTCGCGGAACATCGGATTGTGTTACGAAAAATTGGCGGCTGTGTTTCAGCGCCTTGGCGCAGATGAGAGTCGGTCCAGGGCACAACGCACAAAGGACTGGACTGAAGCGCGTGCCTGGTACGAAAAAGCGTCGCGCCTTTTCAGCGAGCTTCGAGATCGTGGCACACTGATGCCGGCAGACTCTGAACAGCCAGCGAAATTCGAAAACAAAGTGCGGGAATGTGATGCAGCTATTTCCAGTCTCAAAGTTAATCCGGGATCTGCTGGTCCGTGAACGGAACAGGCACTTCCACATAGCATCGTCATGACACTCGAACTGAAGGGTCTATGTGAGAAGTGTCGACGGACTATTAGTTCAGGCGGCGTCGCGTACATCTGTGGTTACGAATGCACGTATTGCTCGAGTTGCGCCGACGAAATGAAGTACGTTTGTCCGAATTGTGAAGGTGAATTGGTTCGAAGACCCCGACGAAATACGTCGGCTAGTTCGGCCGATGCGCCTGGTGCTTGATTCGATAGGTGAGAAAACATTCTTTGCCAACGGTGCGAAGCTGAGTTAACGAGCAAAGCACGCTCTTAGGGAAGAATTCCCTGCTCAGACCGGTCAGAGTCGGAGCATTCGCGCCGCCGAAGAGGTACGGTGCGATGGTGAGATTAAGCTGATCGACCAATCCCCGCTCCAGCAACGAGCGGAAAAGAGTCGGACCCCCCTCACAGTCAACCCTGCGTACCTTGTAATGATTACCCAGAGTTTTCAGCATTTCAGCAAGATTGACCTGGCTTGCGCTCGTTAGGTGGAGAGTAGCCCGTTTGCTCAAAGCGCGCTGGTTCTTCCGCGGCATCCGGCTGGTTGAAAAGATGATGACGGGCGAGATGTCGGATTGAAAAAGTTTCAGTCGATCGTCGATGCAGCCTCTGTTCGAGATGATAACGCGAAGCGGGGAGCGTGACTGACCGCGTTTAGTTCTTAATTTCTGCAGTTCCGCCGGCACTCCAAGCCGCACGTTATCGCGCTCCAGACTTGTGTGCCCGAGCAGAACTGCATCGGCTAACGCGCGCTGGCGAAATAAATGCAGCTTGTCCTCACGTGAAGTGAAATCTACCGGCCCGAAATTCCTGGTCGTGACCTTGCCATCAGCGGTTATGGCGAAGGTGGCGACTACGAATGGGCGGTTGCGCTTGCCTCTCATGACAAAGAAAACGCCGAACGTCTAACGGCCAACGTCCAATACATAACCTTCTGAGTTAAGCATTGAGCGTTGGACGTTGGGCGTTGGGCGTTGAAGCGCTTTATCATTCCGGTTCGCCCAGCTCATGTTCGAGTGTGACAACTTCCTCTTCCATTTCGCGAAGCTTCACGCGTTCTGCTGCGCCGCTCGGCTTGTAAAACAGGTAGACAACCGCACCGGGAAGACAGCAAACGAGGATGATCACAAAACTCAACGATCCGATGAGAATCGCTTTTGCTTCCGGAACGCCGCACAATCCGTTGAGCATGATCTGCAAAACTTTTTCGCGCAGCCCGATTCCGGCGAAACTGATCGGCAACGCTGAAATGGTTCGTTCGATGGGCATCACGGCGAAAAAGTCGATAAGCGGTACCCAGACACCCAGCGCGTACGCCGCGAAGAGAAAAGCACTGAACGTAGCTAGATGCGCGACGATCGAGGCGCCAAACGCTACGAGCGATGCCCGCCAATGATGGGCATACAGATGATAGGCGGCGAAAATCTCAATCAGTTTCTCGCGCCCCGGGAAATGTGCCGGGAAATAATGGAACAACTTGAATCCACTGATAACGAAAGTCGCGATCAGGAAGGTAACGGACGCGCCTAGAAGGATTAGCAACAGCCACAGTAAATTTCGGGTCTCAGGTTTCTGGGAAAGAAAATCATAGCGCATCGCAATGAGCGTGGCCGTAACGGCAACGAGGGCGACGAGTCCGATGAATCGGTCAAACACGACGGCCAGCAGCGCGCCCGCTTTTTTGTCAGGCGTTTCCTTCAGCAAATAATAACTTTTGATGATGTCGCCGCCGGTGCCTCCGGGGAGAAACTGATTGTAAAATAATCCTATGAAGAACAGTCCGATCAGGCGCGGAGTGCTGAGGTGAATACTTTGCACTTTCAGCAGAACGTTCCAGCGGAACGCCGCTGCCGCCTCCACGACGAAGTAAGCCAGCATCGACATCAAAACCCAGCGGTACTCCGCGTGCCGGAGCGCCTCGACCATTTGGGCGCGCCGGTTTGGATCGTGATAAACCCAGTACAGGACGGCGACGGTGACGCTGACCTGAAAAATCGTGACCAGGACCTTTTTCATTCGCCAAAGCGTTCCTTCCAGATTCGAACAGACTGACTAATCGCATCCGCGGTTTTGTTGGGACTCATCTCCCAGACAAATAAGCAGTTTGTGGGAAGGAGCGGAACAAGTTTATCAAAATCTATGCCGCCTGTGAAAGGCGCTTCATGATCTTTGGCCGGCCAAATGCAGTCCTGCACGTGACAGCCAAACGCACGGGAGCCGACGACGCCTAACCACTCGGCATGATCAATGAATCCCAGATTTTCCTTGATTTGTGAATGTCCAAAATCGTGCCAATAGCCGACCTGACCCGAATTCAATTCATCCAACAAACCCGGCAACTCGCGTTCGCTTGGAATTTCTTCGTAACCTCGCCGGCTTTCCAGGGCGATCCGGACGTTCTTCGAAGCCGCATGCTCAATGACCCGGCGCAGGCAATCCTTCACCAGTCGCAGATGAGCGGGCGCACGTCGTTCACGGGTTTCCACCGCTTTCAGTTTGGCCTGCACGTAACCGCGGGAGAGATTCTCGCCCGCCTTAATCATCCCGATGAGGCGATCGGTGATTGGGCGCATTTCCACCTGGCCCAGATGTAGGACCACAAAAGGTGCATGCAGTCGTTCGGCGAAATCAATTGTTTGAAGCGTTTGTTTAACGGCGCGCTCACGTTCAGCCTGGGAGAGAGCAGAAAACTGATAGCAATCCGGTGAAGCCACCATCACTTCCACCGGTAACGGACAGAAATTATGCAAACTGCTGAAACGAACTTCGCCGGAATCGAACATTTTCTGAATTCCCGGCATCAGCGATAAGCGCACCCCATGGCCAAGTTCAATCATATCAAAACCGAGTTCGGTTTTGATTTCGCGTAGCATTTCATCTCCGGCGGTATGCCGGCCGGAGTTCCAGCAAGTGGAAAACGAAATCATCGGCGTATGATCATCTTGTCATTGTGAGCAGAGTGGTTCGTCGCTAAGCGTTGGGCTTGGCAAGGCAGTCCCTCGACTCCGCTCCACTCCGCTCGGGATCACCATTCAGCAGACCGGCTCAATTTCAGGCTCCGGAGCGGGCGCCACCGGTTGATCGCAAACATGCCGTCCGGCAATACTCAGAACTGAGACAGCGGCGATTCCGTAGATCACGGAGGCGATGGTCAAAATTGTTCGCATCCCGATGAGATCAGCGAACCCGGGGATGATCAGGCCTGCGACCGGCATCAGGCCAAAAAAGCTCATGCCAACTACTGCTGAGACGCGGCCGCGCAAATGGGGCGGTGCTTGTTCCTGCACGATTGTGTTAGTAAGGCCAAAGTTCATCGACAGAGCAATGGCGATAGCTGCCATTGCGCACGCAGTCAGCCAAAAACCTCCCGAGATCGACATGAGAAAAACACCCGCCGCAATGGCCAACACGTTTCCGGTCATGAATTTCAATCGATGCTGACGCGCAACACTGAGCAGCCCAATCGATCCGAGGAATGCACCACTTCCCGAGATCGCCATCAGCCCACCCATGCTTGTCGCACCAAGATGAAGGATATCCCGCACGTAAAGCGGGAGCATCACTGAGATCGCCGGGAAAACAAAGATGGTGTTCAGCGCAATCAGGCTGATAAGCGAAACAATGATGCGATGGGAACGAACGTAACGGAATCCCTCCAGAATTCCGCTACGGCGTTGTTCTTCTTCCTCCGGCGTCCCCATAGGCCGTTTTGGCAGCGAGATAAGTGCTACGATCAATGCAACAAACGTGAAAGCATTCGTGAAAAATGCTGATGCCGCGCCAAACCAGCCTACAAAAAGGCCGGCCACCGACGGACCAATCAAACGTGACCCATGGAAAACCGATCTGTCGAGCGCGACAGCTGCGGCGATCTCATCCCGTTTCACTAATTCCGGCACCAGCGCACTGATGGCCGGCATCTCGTAAGAGAACGCAATGCCCAAAAGCAACGCGAAGAAAATGATGTGCCACACTCGGACGTGACCGCTCATCACCAGGAATCCCAGAGCCACAGCAAAGATGATCTGCACGATTTGCGTCGCTACCAGGATCTTGCGCTTGTCTATCCGGTCGGCCAACGAACCCGCTATCGGAGCAAGTATTAGCGCAGGTAATCCCGCGGCGAAGTTCACCAGCCCAAGCAGTATCGCCTTCGTGGTGAGTCCACTCATAACCCAGCTTTGGGCCATCATTTGCATCCAGGTGCCACTGTCGGAAATAAGCGAACCGATAACGTACCGGCGAAACGGTCCCTGTCGCAAAAGTTCCAGCGACTTCAATCCAACGTGTTTTTCCTGCCCATTCATCGCAAACACTCATAGACGGGATAAACGAAGCCCGCAATGGATGAGCTGCCCTCTGATCAGCAGATCGTCTTCGTTCTCCCTCGTCGTCGCAATTTACATTTCGTCCAGCCCGGCAAGCGCGGACGAGACGAGAACGGGGAGCGGGAGAAATGAATTTCATCCCGCGGTTTGGAAACCGCCGGACGTTTGTTATTTTGAACCATGCGCATCGACAGATACACGCAAAAAATGCAGGAAGCCCTGCAGGCGGCGCAGGACCTCGCGTCGCAATTGAACAATTCCGAAATCACAAACGAACATTTTCTTTCTGCTCTTCTGGGCCAAAGCGACGGCATAGCGCGGCCGCTTCTGGAAAAGATCGGCGCGAATGTGGATCAATTGCAGGAACGGTTGCGTACCGACTTGGAGCGGCGCCCTAAGATCCATGGCAGCGCCGCCGATGTGCGTATCTCGAACGAACTCCGCACGGTGCTGGATAGCGCCGAGAAAGAGATGTCCAAGCTTAAGGATGAGTTCACAAGCGCCGAGCATTATCTGCTCGCGCTATCCGGCACAAATGTACCGGCGGCAAAGTTGCTGAAAGATCCTGGCGTCACGCGCGACAAGCTGATGCAGGCGCTTCAGCAGGTGCGCGGTTCACAGCGCGTCACCGATCAAAATCCGGAAGGCAAGTTCCAGGCCCTGGAAAAGTACGGACGCGATCTCACCGAGCTGGCGCGGCGCGGCAAGATCGATCCGGTGATTGGACGCGACAACGAGATCCGGCGTGTCATGCAAGTACTTTCACGCCGCACAAAAAATAATCCGGTGTTGATCGGCGACCCGGGCGTCGGCAAGACGGCGATCGTGGAAGGTTTGGCGCGTCGCGTGATCAGCGGCGATGTCCCCGATTCTTTGAAAAATAAACGCATCATCGCGATGGATATCGGCGCCATGGTTGCCGGCGCCAAGTTCCGCGGGGAATTCGAGGACCGGCTCAAAGCCTTCTTAAAAGAAGTCACTGACTCTCAGGGCCAGGTCGTTCTTTTTATCGATGAATTGCACACGATCGTTGGGGCCGGCGCGGCGGAAGGTTCGGTCGATGCGTCCAATATGCTCAAGCCAATGCTGGCGCGTGGGGAATTACGCACCGTCGGCGCGACCACGATCGATGAATATCGCAAATACATCGAGAAAGATGCCGCCTTAGAACGGCGTTTTCAGCCGGTTCTTGTGGGTGAGCCCAGTGTTGAAGACACAATCGCGATTCTGCGCGGATTAAAGGAGCGTTACGAGGTCCACCACGGGGTGCGGATTACCGATGGAGCATTGGTCGCAGCAGCTGTCCTGTCACAGCGTTACATCACGGACCGTTTCCTGCCTGATAAGGCGATCGATTTGGTGGACGAAGCGGCATCTCGTTTGAAGATCGAGCTGGATTCCATGCCGACTGAAATCGACGTGATCGAGCGCCAGGTCATGCAGCACGAAATGGAACGGCAGGCGCTCAAGAAAGAGAAAGATCCGGCCAGCAAAGAGCGTTTGAAAAAACTGGAGAAGGAACTGGCTGAGCTCAAGGAAAAATCGAATGCACTCAAGGCAGAATGGCAGAAGGAAAAAGCGGTTATCGATGAGCAGCGCAAGGTGAAGGAAGAGATCGATCGTTTTCGGACCGAGCTGGAACGTGCCCAGCGTCGCGGGGAATTGGCTAATGCCAGCGAAATTCAATACGGGCGCATTCCCGAACTGGAAAAGAAACTGTCCGATCTCACCGCAAAATCGGCCAAGACCCAAAAGCGTTTGCTCCGGGAAGAAGTCACAGAGGAAGACATTGCCGAGGTTGTGTCGCACTGGACGGGTATTCCGGTTTCGCGTTTGCAGGAAGGCGAGCGTGAAAAACTGGTAAAGCTTGAGAGCCACTTGCACCTGCGTGTCGTTGGTCAGGATGAGGCGATCAAGGCGGTGTCCAACGCCGTGCGTCGCGCTCGGGCAGGTCTGCAGGATCCAAATCGTCCACTGGGTTCATTCATCTTTCTCGGTCCCACGGGCGTTGGGAAAACTGAATTGGCCCGCGCACTTGCCGAATTTTTATTCGACGACGAGAACGCAATGATCCGTATCGACATGAGTGAATACATGGAGAAACACACTGTCGCGCGGTTGATCGGCGCTCCGCCGGGCTACGTCGGCTACGAGGAAGGCGGTCAACTTTCTGAGGCCGTTCGTCGGAAGCCGTATTCGGTCGTGCTCTTTGACGAAATTGAAAAGGCGCATCCGGACGTGTTCAACGTGCTGCTGCAGGTCCTCGACGACGGCCGGATCACCGACGGGCAAGGGAGGACGGTCGATTTCAAGAACACGGTCGTCATCATGACTTCCAACATCGGTTCGCAATACATCACCGAGGAAGAGTCTCCCGAAGCACGTCGGCGACTGGTGATGGACGCGTTACGCGCACATTTTCGACCTGAATTTTTGAATCGTGTCGACGAGATCATCATTTTTGACCGGCTCAGTGAAGAGGAGTTAAAGAAGATCGTCGAGATTCAGCTTGGCCGGTTGTCGAAACGTCTCGAGCAACAAAAGATCACACTCAAGCTGTCAGATGCGGCGAAAGCACTGCTGGCGCGCGAAGGGTACGATCCTGTTTACGGCGCGCGACCCTTGCGTCGCGCCATCCAAAGAAAAATTCTCGATCCGCTCAGTATCGACATTCTCGAAGGGAAAGTGCGCGAAGGTCAGACCGTGCACGTCGACGCCAAAGAGGGCGCACTTGAATTTCGCGAAAAATAGTCCTCACTACTCCTCCTTGTAGTGTGAGTGCGAGGCCCAAGACGAACATCCGGTTCAACGGCCGGGAGTATGCGAACGCCGATGAGATGCCCTCCGATGTCCGGGCGGCATACGATCGTGCCGTCGACGACCTGGGCGACCTTCATTCCGGTGCGCGCCTGGCAGCAAAACTGAACGCGAAGATCATCGTTAACGGCAGCGAGTTCAACAACGCCGGTGAGATGTCCGTGGACGACCGGCACTTGTACCACGAAGCGTTGGAAGCGTTGTTCACGCCCGATCTAGCGATATCCGCCATTAATGGAACCGAAACTAATGGCCAGAAACGCTCGATTGTGGGCGCCATGAAGAAACGCCTGTCGAAAGCTGCAAGGGTTTTGCGGCTGAAGCGCTGAGAAGAGCAGCATGAATGGCCGGCTATCTTCTCGGCTCATACCGCATCGCCACCGCTCCCGAGTCGAACTCCAACCGGCTTACGAATTTCAAGTCGACGCGCTTCGTTAGCCCGGCGAACAATGTCGGCCTATGGGCC
>JAICUQ010000194.1 GCA_025935755.1 Chthoniobacterales bacterium
ATACCACGCCGATTCGGGCTGCCGTCGTCCGTGATAAAATGTGAGGTCCTCACTCCGTTCGGGATGACCAGATTTCAAAGTATGACGTGACTTGATGTCAAAGTGTGCGTGACTTGTTAGGCTGCAGCCGTTTCCCACGGCGGCTCCATGTTGCCATTTGTCATCCTGAGCGAAGCGAAGGATCTCTCAAACTAAATACCACGCCGATTCGGGCTGCCGTCGTCCGTGATAAGCTGTGAGGTCCCTCACTCCGTTCGGGATGACCAGATTTCGGAGGATTACTTGTCACGCTACGGCCGTTTCCTGCGGCAGCTCCATGGTGCCCTTGAACTTCGGTGGGTCTTCTTCGATGCCAAAGTTTACGGAATAGAGTTCCTCGATTTTGGCCATCTCCTCGGATGTCAACAGGGCGGTATCCGGAGCTTTCGCAAATTCGACCAGCTGTTGTTGATCGTAAATATTCGGCAGCGTCGAAGCCACGCGATCATCTGCCAGCAACCATTGCATCGCTGCTTGTCCAAGCGTGCGTTCAGAATTTTCAAGGAACCGTAGTTGCTCAACTTTTTTGACTCCGTTCAACAGCCAGCTCCGTGGTCTATGACTCCGATGATCGTTAGGCGGAAATTTCGTTTCCGCGGTGTACTTGCCTTCAAGCATTCCCGATGAATGCGTGACGCGAATAAGAAACATCGTGTCCTTGCCTGTTTCCGTAGCTGCGTCGCGAAATGCGCGCCCGGGGTGTTGCTCAAGAATATTGTAAATGTGCTGGACGCTCGTCAGTTCACGCTCCCGGATACAATTCACTCCCTCATACAACCAGCCGATCGCCGGTCCCAGGGCAATGCCGTAGTAACGAATCTTTCCTTCGCTCTTCAATTTCTCGACGGTCTTCCAAAGCGCGTCGTCATACACCTGCTCCATTCGAATATTGTGCAATTGAAGAAGATCGATCCGGTCCGTCTTCAGTCGCTTCAGGGCAGCGTCGGTCGCGCGGGTGATCGCTTCCGACGAAAAATCCTGCGGAATTTCGCGCTGCCCGCGTCCGCGCGCCTCACCGTGATGGACAAAATCGTAGCCAACCTTTGTGGCGACCACGATTTCGTCCCGCTGATTCGGGAACGCTTTCGCGATCAACTCTTCGCTTAACCCATTCCCGTACGTGTCGGCTGCATCGAACAGCGTGACGCCCAGATCAAACGCCTGGTGCATCAACGCGATTGCCTCGCCTTCGGTGTAAACTCCCCACCAGCCGGTGGAAATTGTCCAGAGCCCGAAACCAACTTCGCTGACTGTGAGATCAGTATTTTTGTAAGTACGGAAACGCATGAAATAATTTTAAACACAGACCGCCTACAGGTCACGCGAAACAATCTGTGAAGAGCGCATCTATTTGCTTTTGATGAAAAGAAGAACCGCCACACTGAGAAGCATGGCGGCCTTAAGTGACGACGCGTCCTTCCGGCGCGCGTTCAGCGTTCCCGGACCGGCTGGAAGTAGTGATCGGCAACGTATCGACCCACAGCTCGCCCCAGGTGTTCGCCTTCCTGACATGAATTGCGGAAGTGGAATCCTGCTAAAACACGCGCGCGAACAACGTCCTTTACGGCGTCGTGGAAATGAGCGTAGTCGCGCCTGGGAGTGGCACCTGTCACTCTGCTATCCACGTAAAAAGGTACCCTTTCGGTCCTGAAGAACTCTTTCAAGGCAGTCGCCACAGCGGAACTGTGGAACGCGTGCGCCGCAGGATACTCTGGGTGATTTGGCGTGGTACGCAGTGGTGCCCATGTCGCGTCCGGCTGAGTATCAGGGTTACCATCCTCATTCGCCCGCTGGATGGCTCGGTACGGACGCCAGGACAAATAATGGTACTTGGCTTCGAAACCCGCGATCATGGCGTCGCCTCCGGACACGTGCACCATCGCGAGCAAGCGCGCTGCCTGCACCAGATCGAGTCCGCGATTGTTGACGAGGCGAAGCAGAGCGTCATTCCATTGCCTGATATCGTGATCGGTCCAGAAGAGCGCCTGCATCGTCTGTGCAGGCGTGCGAGTCGCGCTGTCGAATCGGCCGAGTTCCTTCACTTGATTAAAGTCATCGGTGTATTCTTCGCTGGTTAGCGCATTCGGAGGGTCGGGACGGAACTGTGAGGCCGTCTCGAGTGCCAGCGGTCGGACTCCTGGCAGTGCAAAGCTAACGATCGGAGGCGGAGGATTGCCGGGGTTAGGCTCCCACACACCCGGGAGCGGCGGCGGCGGACTGAACGTTGGAGTCGCGCAGCGGCCGTCATCCTGTCGCAGCGCAACAATTGCCTGCGCCACCCGCTGACCAATTGTTACGCCGTTGGTCTTGGCTTCACCGTCCGGGATCCCACTCATGTAATCGTCATACCTTCCGTTGAGAACGTCGGCCTCAGTCTGGTTAAGCCCACACTGCAGGCCTACAAGTGTGTCGTGCGCGGCGGTTGCGATTGCAGCTGCCGAGGAGGTGTTAGCCGGGACGACGATTGGCGGATCGTACTGCGCGTAGAATTCATAGCCACCTTCGAGCGCCACCGCGGCGTCATAGATCGCCACATGGACGATTCCCATATAAACGGCCGCGTCGGACGGGCCCCTGCGGCCGTAGTTTTCCGAGCCGGCAGTAGACGGGATGATCGCCTTGCGTGCCTCGTTACTCCAGTAGGTCACTGGATCCGCTGACGTTTCGATCGCGTACGCGCGCCCAATCATGAGTGTCAACGCGATCGTTAGGTGTAACACTCCTATCCTTTTGAACTGAATCAGTGCATTCATTGGTTTTTCCTTTGATTTTTGGTTTTGTAATTCCGGCCCCCACTGCGAGAGAACGCAAAGCAAGTACCGAAGTGCTCATCTCGATACTTTTGGTAGGCGCGTGCCGTGCAGAAGATCATCGTGCTACGAGGTGACGCGAGAAGGTGTTACCGATCCGCATTGTGCAGGCGAGTAAGAGCCGTCTCCACTCTCCTGGTCAGCTTGTTGCTAGAGACCTTCTGCTCGCGCATTTCGCGCGCCTGTTCTTCGACCCTCTTATGCTCTTTTAGAAACTCGTTGAGCAACATCGCGAATTCGGTGCTTCGATCCTTCATTGGATTTGCTTCCTTTCTATTAGAGATCATCAGTCGAGCCCTATTGACCACGGCTGATCGGGTCCACGCCAGCAAAGGCCAGGAAGTCAATCATCCGAAAGCTTTGCGGCGTTCCATCGTGAGTGGGTAAAGTTGGTAACCAGCTGGATTGCATGCTCAGGTAAGAGTCCGGGTCTAGCTGGAGCAATCCTATGAATACCTCAGAGACAATACGGGCGCCCACAGGACCGAGACGAAGTCCATCTTCTCTTAGCTGGGCTTCCTTTAAGATGTAATAGAAAAGCGGAGTCGATGTAACAAACGAGCCACGAAACGGCTGTAGCTCAGCCAGCTCGCCGTCGCCGAGTGCCGGGATTCCCATCTCGCTCGCGATGCGCTGACCGGAGGACACCTGCCAGGTTAGGCACCGCAACAGGTTACGCTGCATCAGTGAGTCTGGTGGCATTCCATTGAAAATCGTCCCCAATGGAAGATGGAACAACGGCGTCGAAACGATCGTATCGATCCGTTTGTTAGGCTTTGCCTCGGCACTATAAGTACCGCCAAAATCAAAGAACGTCTGCCAACCCACAAAGCGCCTCGGAGCTCTCGCCCCGCCACGCAAGTCCACCGGGTCGGGAGTACCTTCTCCAGCCGGATCGAAAATCATCCCGAAAAATGGCTGACCATTATCGCCATCGAGATTCGCACGGTATGAAGGCCGTACCATGCTATGCCCAAAGCGATAGGTGATCTGAAACTCTACGGGAATAAACGCGTGGTTATGTAGCGGGTTATAAAAGCGACGTCCATTTGTTAGAACATCATCTATCACCGACTGAGGGACTACATGGGGCAGAAACTCGTGAAGAATGATCCACTCGTAATGCCAGACCGTCAGCCGATGGGCTAACAGGTATGCGTCGTTGTCAGGAATCCCCGGATAGTGTGTTCGAATGAGATCAACTGCGTGGTTATGAAACAAGAGTACGGCCGCGTGCAGACCGGCTATCATCATGTTCTCATCATTCCGCGGATCGCCGATGACCGCCACGTGGTTAATCGGATCTCGCGGCAGATCTTCGAATTGACCGCCGCTCTCAACCAGGAATTTGATGTGATCAGTCTGATCATATAGCTCCGGACTGCCGCCCGGTCCGCCTGCGTAAACCGAATCGAGATCAAAGAAGCAAGTGCGAGCGTTTTGAGTAGTGATGGGCTGTGTGGGAAATCCGAGACGCGACCTCTGGTCAAAGGTCATGTCATGGTCAATGAACTGACCCAAAAAAGTAACGCCGGCAGTATCGGTTGGATTGTTCCGATTGATGAGGCTCAGATCAGGATCATTGATCAGTGCTTCAGGGCCTGTTGCCAGGTCGTCATTCGCGTCCATAAGGCCGCCTGGTCTGCCGAGCTCCATTAGTGCGTCGCGGACGGCATTCGTTGGCGGAGCAAATGGCGGTAAATGAAACATTCGGCCAAAATGTCCGGTTAGCGCCGGATCCGGAGGCGGTGAGGCATGCGTGGCCTCAGCTGTTAACCAAAATCCGAAGCTTCCGAGGCCGACGGCGATCAGGAGCCCGAAAGATGCGAGCACCATTGTTGGCAGAAGCCATGCGTCGCAAGGTATTCGCAAGGGAGTATTCGAAGGTTTCATGTTAATTCTGTTTTGATTCTCCTTCTTTAAAACAGGGTTCCGCAGAGGGTGCTGCGAAGAATCTGAATTTTATTGCAGGCTTGCTTTTCTTCATCGGCCTTGGTACAAGCTAATGACGTGAAGGCGCTGGCAGGGAATGGGTCTCGCCAGAATGATTTTTTTCCTTCAACCCACTGGAGCGTAGTTCTCGCCGCAGGAAGCAGCATGGCTAAGCCGGAGATGGCGCAAGCTGCGCTCGAGGAACTCTGCCAAACCTACTGGACACCGCTGTACAGCTTCGTGCGCAGCCGTGGATACACCGTGCACGACGCCCAGGATCTCACGCAAAGCTTTTTTGCCCACCTCATCGAGCACAAAATCTACACCCGCGTCGATCGGCAAAAAGGGAGGTTCCGTTGGTTCCTTCTCGCTTCTGCCAAAAACTTTCTCGTAAACGCTGCCAACCACGAACGAACGCTAAAGCGCGGCGGTGGCCAAAACTTTCTCCCCCTGCACGAACAGCAGATCGAGAATGCAGAGTCGGTTTTTCAAACTCAGAATAGTGTCAGCACGGGCGATCAGATCTTTGATCGCGGTTGGGCAGAGGCGTTGATTGCTGTTGGCATGGAACGGCTCTCGGCGGAATACAAACGGGAGGCCAAAGAAACTCTCTTCAATGAATTGAAGGTCTTTCTTACCGGTAGCGCTGAGCCGCCACCCACTTATTCTGAGTTGGCCGATCGGTTGAAAATGACGGAATCCACGTTGCGCAGCCACGTCACTCGCCTTCGAGCGCGTTATCGTGAAG
>JAICUQ010000030.1 GCA_025935755.1 Chthoniobacterales bacterium
CATTCCGAAGACCTGAAATGATGCCTTCGGAAACAGTACCTTCGAGGCCCAATGGGCTGCCAATTACCGCAACCCGTGATCCAACCTCCGGCAAAGAAGGTTCACGGTTGACCGTAAGAAACGGGACATCCTTTGCGTCCGCCTGCAGAAGCACAAGGTCTTTCTCTACGCCGGCTTTGAGCACGCCGCGGAGAGAATAGGTTGCGCCATTCTCGAGCTTCGCCGTAGCATGGTCGGCGCCCTCAATTACGTGAGCGTTCGTTACGAGTTTACCATCCGACGAGACGAAGAATCCCGTGCCAAGTTTCAACGGCTTGCCCGATTTATCAAAGATTGTAACCAGGGCGACAGCTGGACGGGTCGTCGTGGCGAGCTTTTTTACGTCAAATATGACGACGCTTCCTTGTGTTTGAGCGCCCACCGGCGTCGTATTCGGATTGATGATAGCCTCCGAAGATGCCGACGGCTTTGGCGAAACCGTTGGGGAATCCGCGGGGGCGGCGACGGATGGCAACACTGCCAGTAAAACAGCAAATCCAAACGAGCTGACACTGCGCATTTTTGGGTGGCAACCGGATTACGAAATTTTCAGCCAGTTGTAAAGGGATTTGGTGTTTTTTGAATCTCACTCGCGTGCTCGTGAGTCTCTAATGCGAGTGGCGAATGAATCTGCTGTTTAGCACGTAAGAGCTCGCTCAGCGCCCACTGAACGCTATAACATTCCGCTGTCAGCCGGAGCCGGTTGCAATTTCCAATACTTCTCAGCCTCAGCGGGAAGCACTAGCGCGCGATAGGTATTATAAAGCAGGTTCGGGTTAGTGTGGCCCAACTCTGCCGCGACGCATCGTGAATGTGTGCGAGCCGGTAGCTTGCAAAGCTGTGACGCAATCCGTTGTTAGGCCAACGCGTCAGTTTCGCGGCCTCACGAACGGCGGCGAGCTTTCGACGAGCGCCAGTTGGGACCACCACCGCCTCTGTCATTCCAGCGCATGGTGTAAGCCATGCGCCCAGATTGGGCTGTATCGGCACGATTCTTTGATTGGCCGTTTTTGTTTTTACGGCCTTCACTTCGATGTGGCCTCACGTTAATCTAGTTCGCTCCAATCGAGGCGCTCAATCTCAGAGTCACGCAAACCCGCGAATGCACCAATCGCGAGCATTGGAACAACGCTCCGTTGAATGCTCTGCGCGGCGTTTAGCAACGCGTCTAATTCATCGACAGTGAAAAACTCCGGTTCAGCATCAACAATCTTCGGCTTTGCCATGAAGGCGATAAGGTTTTATCGATTATTCTCCGGCTCAATGGATAACTGAAAAGTACGCCTACGTTGCGTCTGTAGTTCGCTCTACTCCAGCGCACCGTTCAGATTGCGAAGCCACGTATCGAGCTCTTCCACAGTGATCGAAGCGATCGCGCGCTGGCCGAAGTCTTGACAAAAACGTCTGAGACGCGGCTCGAGGTCATTCGTGTAATCTGTTGAAAGCCCATCCTGCGCTTCACCGCGACTGCTTCATCAGAGAGTTGCTTTGCGGTGATCCCGTGACGGCGGGCGTGCTCCAGGTAATCCACGCGGAAATTCACGGCGTCGTTTATCGTTTCGCCGTACTCCGCGAGTTTCTTTTTCGCGGTAATGAAGTGAGACATTTCCCGCTGCGGCAGGCCAACGGCTTCGCGTCCGTGACGTCCAAGGGTTATGAGTTGCCGCTTCCGTTCCGCATCCGCGTCAGCGCGATGCCGAAAAAATTGACGCTTTCCCCCGTATGCACGAAGATCGAGCACCCAAGGATGGGTTCACTGTGAAGGTATGGACGAACGATCAAATTTGGCTTTCGCATGGTTCGACTCCTCCCATGCCGTCATAGACCGTGAACAACAACTTTACTTCAACGGCTAATTTGATCGCGTTTTAGCTAGCATAGCCGGCGTGGCGGAATTGGCAGACGCGCTGGACTCAAAATCCAGTGGCCGCAAGGTCGTGTGGGTTCGAGCCCCTCCGCCGGCATCTTCTTCTTCATTGAGCGTTGGGCGTTCGGCATCCGGCGTTGGCCGTCGAGCGTTCCGCGGGCAATCGCACTGGTTAATTCGGGCACACGAAATAATTCCAGAGATACCTCGACTTCCCTCGGCATGACAATCCTCTAAACGTCGTTTGGGTTCGAGCCCCTCCGCCGGCATCTTCTTCTTCATTGAGCGTTGGGCGTTCGACGTTGGGCGTTGAGCGTTAAGCGTTGGGCGTTCGACGTTGAACGCATGATTTGTTACACCCTTCGATACAGCGCTTTTCCCGGCAACGGGATCTATCGTTGCAAACTGGCGGATTCGTGTGGGAAGAAACGGTTCCACACCGCTTCGTAGGGGTCGCCAGCTTTACTTTGCGGATACCGCTTCCGCACTGTTTCCAGTGTAAGCAGCGCGCCGTCGCCAGTTGTGTCAAGTGCGCTGACTGCTGCTGCAATATCCGCCAACCACGGCGGGGCCGGCTTTGCTTCGAAGTTTTGAGGCGCTGGGTCCGGTGTCCGATATAATGGGCTGACGTCAATGAGACGCATCCTGTCGAACACATTCCAAATCCCGCCCGACAAAATCAGCAACCGTTTGCCGTCGGAACTGAACTGCGCAATTCCAATTGAACCGCCGAAGGTCGCCGGCTCGGCGGGTTCTTTCATTCGTGTACCTTTCGCGACCTCGACTCGTCCGTAGAGCGATTCGGCCACCAGGCGTCTGGCAAAATCGCCGGGACCAACCACGATGCGCATGAACTGATCGCGAAACGTCGGTTGAGGAACCGGTGTGATGTTTCCATTAGGAAGAGTAAGCGTCCGGATGCCACTCCAACTCGTTAGGGTGAGTTGATCGTTACCAGGACCAAACGCAACACCATTCGGCTGGAACCCTTCGGCCAATCGAATCGAATCCTGTCCACCCATGGCACCGGGCATCGTCTCAAGATCATCCGCGCTGATGAAACTTACCTTGCGTAGTGCCGGCGCTGCGGGGTCGACAGAGACTACTGCGATGCCGGTGCGGTAGGCAGCAAATGCCAGCGCCACCACTTTCATGCTGTTGAGCTTCTCGGATTGCTGTGGGAGCTGCTCAAAAGTGCTTCCTTTCACCTCGAAGAAGACCGAATCGACCTCATTCAACCGCGTGTTGATCAGCACAACCCGGTCGGACTCGGGAGACCAGACGAAGTTGACCATGCGTGAACCACGGAGCCGCTGGAACTCCAGGTCGTCGCCTGCAGATTCGTAAGCGCCTTTCTGCAATGACCATCGCCAGACGTGTAACTTGCATGTTTCGCGGCCGCTGCGGACCTTGGCTCCTTCCGCGGCGATTTGTTGCATCGGACCCTGGCCCGAGGCGTCCGCAGTTGCAGCGGAAGCGAGTGTAGGAGCGATAATGAACAGCCACTGGCCGTTCGGACTGAACGAGGCAAAGCCTGGCTGCACGACTTCGTTCTCGTTAGGCTCCGGTTTTTGAAACAACGACAATTTGGGTGCCAGGTCGGTTCCATTCCAAAAGAGCAATTGCCCGTCACCCGTCGCAGCAAACACTTCGTTATTGCTTCCGCCTGGAGCGAATGCCGCCGCCAACAGAGTGTCGCGGCGATAACGCGCCTCCGAGCCAGCGGGTGGACACCACACGCGCTTTAACAAAAGATTCCGAGCCATCTTTGCTGCTTCGAGATCCTGGCGATTCAAATTGAGAGCAAGCGCGAGATTCCGCAGCGCCGTTACGTCCCTTATAGGATCGTCAGTGCCGTTGTCCAAAACCGCTTTCGCGTTTTCTCTAAGCATCTGGCCTTTGTCGACAAGTGCGCGGCGCTGTTTATCCAAGTCCGCTGCCGTTTGTTTCCAAGCCTTCCGATTCTGATTTATGAAATACCCGAGAGCTGCGAGGGCTATAAGAACCATCACTCCCAGGACAACGACGATGATGCCGAAATTTCGTTGTCGGCGAAGAAGTGCTACTTTTTCACTCTCCGCCTCGCGCAGTTGTTCCTGCTCCCGAGCGCGCCGCCGTGCTTCCTCCAACTCCTCGGCTTGTCGCCGTTTGTTTTCCTCGAGTTGGTTCCTGCTTCGCCTAACGAGTTGACGCGCCTCCGGACTCGCACCGAGAAGCTTTGCCGCAGGCGAATTTAGATACTCCTCTGCTTCGCGGAGTTCCACTTCATCCAGGGGTTCGTCGGATTGTCGCTTGGCGAATTCTTCCAGTTTCGTCCGAATTCGCTCTGCGTCCTGGTATCCTGCGAGCCACTTACGGTTCGATTTCTGTATCGGTTCGATGAAGCGGTCATGAGTAAGCTCGTGAGTGATGGTGCCCGAGCGGTCCTCGCGACGGATGACATGAGCCTCCTCCAGCTCTTTTAACGCCAGGCCGGGAATCCTCCAGACACCGCCAGGCGCACCGCGAAAGGCAAGGCCACGTGTTCCGGTGGGAGTGATCAAGGCGGTTTCAAACCAGCGCCGCAATTCACCTTCTCCGATCCTGCCATCACTGGCAGCAGTAGCTCTCTCAACCGACCGGTCGTAATAACGCGCCAAAGCGTTGTCTACATCGCCGAAGCGTTCGATGTATTCGGCCGTGATCAGACGCGTTCCATCACTGCTGGGATCCGGTCCATTCTTCCATTCAACTGGCAGATTTTCCCAGAGCGATTGACACACCACCTGGAGCTGAACGGGTTCCACGAATTCGCCTCGGGTCTCACGGAATTTGTCGCCTTCCGCGACGCGAATTTCCGAAAGCTCTGCCATCAATTCGTCGGCAGCATTCGGATCGAAAGATAGACCCCATTTCTGGAATGGTTTCACCACCGCGTTACGCGCCGAGTTGCCGCGCAAACGTTCCAAATGCATACGTGGCCGCAATTTTTCGGGGAGCAACTCGGCAAACGGCTCGAGCTGAGCGATGTACTCTTCACGCATGACAAAGACCACCTTCATCGTTGGTAAGTCCTGCAGCGCCTGCGCAAGTTGATCGAAAAACGGCCGCCGCTCCTGCCATCGAGCCTGATTGGTGGTAAAGAATTCTTCAAACTGATCGAAGATCAGAATCAATGGTGGCGAGCTGTCGTCATCTGCAGTTGGTGTAACAACAAGCGGTTTTAGAAACTCAGATAAGGTGGTCTGCGCATGATTTTTGATTGACTGGTCGCCCGGCAGTTTCTCCGCCCAGTACTGAAGCGCATGATAAACAAAGATGTTTTGCACGCTCTCAGGTGGAACATCGTTAGGCAATAAGCCATGCACGCGTGCCGATCGGAGCACCTGGTACTGCTGTTCCTCCAGCCGCTTGATCACACCTGCCCTTAACAACGAACTCTTCCCCGCCCCTGATTGCGCATACACAAGCACTGCGCGGTGCGCGATGATCAACGACAGCAGCTCCTCCGTCTCGCGCGTCCGACCGAAAAACCGGTCGCTATCCTCCTTCTCAAAAGGCCTTGGACCTACGAAAGGCGAATCGCTCATGTCGGGCTAAAGGCTTCCCATCGCATACGCAGTTCCTCGCAAAACTGCTGACAAGTGCCCCAGTAAACCTTGACCTGTGCGCTGCCGAAATAGGAATCGAGATACTTCACGGCCTTTGCCGCCTTCTCCGCCTGGTCGCCGGGCGACTCAGCTGGCTCGAGCTGTACAGCAATATGAGTGTTGCCGCTGTCGCGCAGCTTGTTTGCAAACAGCCGGAATAACACCAGAAAATCCCAGTCCGACAACGTGTAACCGAGAAAGAGCAACGCGCCTCCGAGTGCGCGATCTACTCGATGGGCCAGCGATTTGTAATCGCGCGATATGTTGATCAGGAATTCGAAATAATCGTCCTCGGTCACGACGGCCGATTCCGCCCACGGCTTGCAACCATGGAAATGATAAACCAGTGGATTCGCCACCGAATAGGCGAACTCTGCATCAAAACTCGGCGCTTGTTCAGGAATGTGCCGGTTCCAGCGACAGATCGCCAGGCGTGCATCTCGTTTTTTGTATTCGGTGAGCGCGCGAAACATCCAATCATCGAAGTTACTCGTTAGATAAACGGGGAACGGAAGGTCGGCTAAAACGCGGTGTGGCTCGTTAGGCAACGCTGAAAAATTGGGTGTGACAATATTGCCGTAATGTTCCGCGAAAGCCTCCTTCGGAGCCATGATGTCGTCTGTCGCCGCCACATATTTCGCCACTCGCTCCAATTTGGTTTGATCGTCAAGCGGATAGGCATAGTCAGCGGCGAACTTCAGCGCGATCTGTTCCTTTGACGGGTATTTCAATTTTACCCATTCAGCCGGATCAGCTCCGGTGGGAGGCGCTGTGCAGGCACCCGACCCTATGACCGGTGTGCACTTATCGTCCCGGATGCGCTTCAACAGCCGCTCCCAAGTTTTATCGTCCAAGTCACGGGCGCTCTTCGGTACAGCCACGTCCTTTGATTCGCTGGCAGCGGATTCAGAACTCATCTTTTTGTTCCTTCCAGGTTGGCCCACCGCGCAGCCAATTGAGATGAAAAATCTCGCGCTGTACCCCAGAAAATTTTCATGTCCAAGGCGCCGTAAAATTTTTCGAAATAGGCCTGGTGCGCCGCACGGTTGGGATCGCTTTCATCGGGAGGCTTCAAGACCACTATGCTGCTGAATTGTTGCCGGGCGCGTAAAGTCTGAAAAAGAACGCGAAAGTTCCAGTCGCCCAAACGATAGCCAATGAACAGAAAACTCGTAGCGGCAAACGCTTGTTGCACAACTTCGGGGAGGAGGTCCGGTTTGGCAGCAATGTTCGCGAGAAAGGTCAAGTAATCGTCTTCGGTCAGAACGAGCGACTCAGAAATGTCGAGCGCGCCGTGCAGATGAAATACAAGCGGATTGGCAGGCGTTGGTTTGTAACCGGGTTCCTTTTCGAAAATCGATTCCACGTGTTGCAGGATGTCCTGCCAGCGGCAGATTTCGCGGCGCGCGTCTTTCAATTTCCATTTGAGGGCCCGAACCATGAAGTCGTCGTAGTTGGTGGTGATGACAATCGGCAAGGGAAGACCAGCGAGCACGCCGTGCGGTTCACCGGCATTGCCGAATTCTGGCGGTTGGTTGTATTTCGGCGGACCGGCCGCGCGCAGAATGTCTACCACATCTTCCTTTGGCGCATTCGGGTCGGATTGTACCGCCACATACTGGGCAACACGCACAAGATCCCGATCCGGAAACGGGTAGCCGTAGCGTTGCGCCAGCTCTTCTGCGACATCAGCCCCAAGAGGGAGCGCGCCATAACAGGCGCCCGCTCCCAGGAAAGGAGTGCACTTGCCCGACTGAATCCTGCGCAGGAGCCGATTCCAGTCCGCTTCTTGAAGTTCGCTCGTCACATCAAACAGCCTAACGAAGCCGGACATGCATGATTAGGGATTTTTGCCTAGGATGTCAATACCGTTATCAACGGACAAACTTTGCATTTCAGCATCGCACAATCCATCGCTCGTTAGGCTCGTAGCCGGCAGGTAGTTCAGGCCGGCCCAGATTCGCGGGGATCTTCATCATTCATACAGTTTGTGCTTGTGTGCACGGGAGAGAACCACAATCTTCCGTGGTGAATGGGATGAACGGCCACGAGGGTGCCAACGGACCGCACGAGTTTGTAACTACCCGTTGGAGTTTGATTCTTTCGGCCGCCAACTTGACGAATGAAGAGCAAAAAGCTCGCGACGCGCTGGCGGAGCTTTGCCGGACATATTGGCGCCCGATTTTCTTGTTTGTGCGAGCCCGGGGCTATTCCATCGAAGACGCGCAGGATCGCACTCAGGATTTTTTTGTGACCATTCTGAAGAAAAATTGGCTACAGCACGCCGACCGTAACCGGGGCCGATTCCGTTCGTTCTTGCTGAAGTCGCTTCAAAATTTTCTCGTGAATGCAGCTGAGAAAAGTCATGCACATAAACGCGGCGGTGACGTAGAATTTATTTCCTGGGACGATTGGATGGCCGAAGCGCCGTCGCAATTATCCATATCGGTCCAAGCGCTCGATTCCCTGCCACCCGAACGGATCTTTGATCTCAGCTGGGCGACCACAGTTGTCGACCATGCCTTTCAACGGTTGCGCGAGGAATGCGAAAGCAAAAACAAGCTCTGGCTTTTCCAGGCGCTCAGTTCCTATCTTACAAACGAACGCGACGAAGTATCATATGCCGAACTTTCGGCGGAACTCGGGATCGCGGAAACAGTGGTGAAAAAACAGCTCCATAACATGCGTCAGCGGTACCGCAGTCTGTTGCGCGAAGAAGTTTCGCAAACGGTGGCAGATCCTGCCGACGTGGACGATGAGATCCGTTATCTCTGTGCATCGCTCGCAACGGAAACCCGCTAATCGCAATGACCGATTCAGACTCAGCATCCGATCCACTTCCAAGCTCGAGCACAGAAGAGGCAAAATGCGAGAAGTGTGCAGCAACCATTCGACTCGACACCGGAATCTGCGTGAACTGTTTGCTGCGCGAGGGATTGGAAGGCGGCGACGAGGTTTCTAAAACGTCTTATCAAAGTGTTCTCGCGGAGGTGGACGCACCTCAGAAATCGTGGTTTCTGGGGAATTACGAAATTCTCGAGCAGATCGGTTGCGGCGGCATGGGCGTAATCTATCGCGCCAGGCAACGACATTCCCGGCGCATCGTCGCGGTAAAACGGGTCCTTAGTTATCGCGCCGATTCACACGGAGCGCTGCAGCGGTTTCGACGAGAAGCTCAGGCCGTGGCCAGTCTGGATCATCCGAATATTCTTCCGATTTACGAGGTAAGCGAAAGCGAGGATGGCCTGCCGTTTTTCAGTATGAAATTGGCAGATAAAGGAAGTTTGCATGAACACACTACTTCTCTCCGCGAACAACCGCGCAAATGCGTCGAACTCATGGCTAAAGTAGCGCGTGCCGTCGAATATGCGCACAGCCGCGGAGTGCTTCATCGAGATCTCAAGCCGGGAAATATTCTGCTCGATGATCGCGGCGAACCACTGGTAAGCGATTTCGGTTTGGCAAAATTGCTGGACGGAAACAACGATCTAACAAGATCGCTGACCACGTTCGGGACCGCAGGTTTCATCGCGCCTGAGCAAGCGGGTGACTCAGCTGCGGATGTTACGCCAGCTGCCGACGTTTATAGTCTCGGCGCGGTGCTGTTCAACATGCTTACCGGGCGTCCCCCCTTCCTGGGCGCCAATCCGGTATCTGTCATCCGTAAAGCATCGGAAACACAAGCACCCAAACTACGTTCGCTCGCACCATCGCTCGATCGCGATGTGGAGACGATTTGTGCGCGCTGTCTCGAACGTGAGCCAGGAGCGCGCTACCGTTCCGCCGGAGAACTCGCAGCCGAACTGGACCGCTGGCTCGACGGCCGCCCGATCATGGCACGCCCGGTCTCAGCGCCGGCGCGGATCTGGCGCTGGTCACAGCGTAACCCCAAACTCGTTGGAGCAGCGACTGCCGGTATTCTTCTCGGCGCGACTGCGGTCTGGCTGTTCCGCGGCGAACCACAAGCAGGCCACGGAGGAGACCGGAGTCATTTGGCGGGATCTCTCGCGGAGGTGAGTCACCCGGCAAAAACAAGTAGTACCGACCCTCGCATGGGGGAACGCGATCGATCTAATCTGTTCACGGTTCCCGGTTACGTATCCCCGACAGATTCTGAAGCGGAGTCGAACACTCGAGTCACCGGTGTACTTCCCATGACCGAATTCATTCGCGAAGAGCGCGATACCGCACCGAACAGCAGCTCGCCGACCAACAAAACTGTGGCGAATGTTGCGCCTGCGCCTCCAGACACACCGAATATCACTGGCCGTGAGCGTTTACCTGCCGCCCTCTTGCTAGCGAAAAAAAATCCAGCTGCCATGACCGCTGCGCTTCCAGATACAGAATCGAATAGTACAGTGCGCGATCGTTCATCTGAAGCCGCTCTGCGACCGAAAAAAATAGCAGTTGACACGACAACGTCCCCTGCAAAAGGAGCGAGTATCAGTGGGCGGGATCGTTCATCTGAAGCCGCTCCGGGAGCAAAAAAATCTGCGCGCGAGGTAACCGTTGCGACTGCAGAAACGAGATCGAACGCCAACGGTCGCGATCGCTCACCTGAAGCTGGCGTGCCAACAAGCAAACTTACAGACAAAAGCCCAGCGTCTATTCAGGGGTTCGTCAAAGATGCCAAAGGCGAACCGATTAAAGGCGCGGACCTTCGGATCGAATCGCGAGACGGCAAACAGGTGCTTCGCACAGCCAAGACCGATCCAAACGGGCACTATAGTTCGCAGGGACTGCAACCGGGTGTTTACCGGGTTACATTGGCCGTGAACGGTGCCGTGAAAGCGTCGATCATGAACACGCGCACCAAGGTAAACCAACCGACGGAGCTGAATTTCGATTTCAAGAAGACGCCGAAGGCAGCTGCTAATACAAAGGGCCGAAAGCACATGGTATGGGTGCCAAATCGCACTGGAAGCCATATCGGCGGGACTTGGGTCGAAGTCGACGACAAAGGAAACGAGCATTCCGAGTCAAACATGCAGACATACGCCCCTCGCAGATAACGATTTGAAATCGCTGAGAACGAAGGGACGACGAACATCAACCGTCGCACCTCGGATGTGGCCCTCAAACAACGCTCCTGGTTTGTAGGATTCGCCCGCTTCACACGGAGCCGCGGCTACAGTAGAAGGCATCATTAAAACATCGCTTTTTCGTGATCCATTGAAAGTTTTTCGGAACTTGGATTGCTTTTTCCTGTAGGAAACGGTGAACCAATATATCTTATCTTATGTTTATTAAATCATTGCAGATCGGGTTAACCAGTTTCTTCCTTTGCGCTGCGGCCGCCTGGGCTGGGCCAGCAAGCATTCAGGGGGTTGTGAAAGACGCACAGGGAAAACCGGTTAAAGGGGCGGATGTTCGAATTGAGTCGAAAGACGGCAAGAAGCTCTTTAACACAGTCAAAACAGACACAAAAGGTCACTATGTTTCCCAAGGCCTCCCAGCCGGCGTTTACCGGGTTTCACTGGTTGTGAATGGTGCAGTGAAGGCTGCCATTAGCAACACGACCGCCAAGCCGGACCAGGCGACACAGCTGAACTTTGATCTGAAACCAGTGACAGCAACGCAGGCGGCCGCAGGGCAAAAGAAAGGGACACACAAGGTCTGGGTCCCGGCAGGGACCGGAACCCACATGGGTGGTCGCTGGGTCGAAGAACCTGATACAGGCTCAGCAGCGGGCAATTTGAACGTGAAAAGAGCGAGTGCCGAAGAATTGCAACGTGAACAAATGGCCAGGGGCAACCCAAATACTGGGAACTGATCGAAGTTAATTTTCAGTTACCAAATCCATTGCGCGCGCTCGAAACCGAGCGCGCGCCGTGTTTTGATGAGGAGTCGATCGCCTGATTCGTTAATATCAGAGCCAATTTCAAGCCGAACCTTGCGCGATTGCCTTCGGAAATAAAGCTTTCACCGACTCACGCGAAAGCACGACGATCGTAAAGACTCCGAGAACCGTACCGAACGGAACGAAGAGGCATTGGATGCACGCGATTACGAGTGCGAACGTGTAACGCCTGCGAAGCGCGAGCGAACGGCCGGCGACGAGAACACAAATCGCCATCGCGATTCCAATTAGGAATAACAACGAGCCGAGCACCGCAAAAATCCAACCAAGGAATTCGGGCGGCAATTCTTCGCCTGGTTTCGTCGTTCCGTGCCGTGCGGCGAATATGAAGACGACGCCAACCGCCGTGTAAATGAGTGGAAAAAAAGAGAAGATCGCAGCCAGGCCAGCCACAACGTAATGAAAGATGGCCAACAGATTGAGTTGTTCAGCATCGCGATCCATACTCGTAAACGTTAGCCGTGCGACTGCGCTCGCAGTGAGAAAGGTTACCCCGCCGGAATGAAATTCTCATCGCGTTGTCTTTTTTAGATCAAGCATCAACGGTCTGGCAATAACGCGGCTCCAAGCATTTAAAGATTGAGCAACATCAACCTGTTACCATGTAGCCTTCTTCGCCGTGTTCATTGATGTCGAGCCCTTGCCGCTCGATCTCCGGCGGAATCCGCAAGCCAATTGTTCCTCTCACGAGCACGCCAATGATTGCGCTTCCGACTACGGCCAGCACAATCGTAATCACGATCGCTTTCAATTGTTCGATCCAGAGCGAGTGACCAACGATTCGTGCCAGTCCATTTTGCGTGGCTGGATTCAACGAACCGGCAGTCATTAACGAAAGATTCGGATTCACGGTCGCCGTCGCAAATATACCGGTGAGAAATGCGCCGAGTGTTCCACCCACCGCGTGAATGCCAAATGTATCTAGCGCGTCGTCATAGCGCAGCCACGATTTGAGTTTCGTGCATGCAAAGAATGGGACGATTCCCGCAGCAATTCCAATCACCACTGCGCCACTCGGCCCGACATATCCGCATGCTGGTGTGATCACAACCAGCCCGCCAACGGCACCGGAGCAAAAGCCCAGCACGCTCGGTTTACCGCGTAACGCATACTCGAGCATGGCCCATGTGAACGAGGCGACTGCTGTCGCAAGGGTTGTGCTTGTAAAGGCGTTTGCTGCGATTCCGTCGGGCGCGAGCGCGCTACCAGCGTTAAAGCCATACCAGCCTACCCAGAGCAAACCGGTTCCAACCATGCAAAGCACCATGCTATGCGGCGCCATGATTTCCTTCCTAAATCCTAACCGGTGCCCAAGAAGGACGCACAGCACCAGCGCGGACCAGCCTGAGCTCATGTGAACAACCGTTCCGCCGGCAAAATCTATGGCTGTAATTCTTGCGCGCGGATTCAACACTCCATTCATCCAGCCGTCAATTCCCCAAACCATATGTGCAATGGGGAAATAGACGACGAACATCCAGATGCAGGCGAAGATAAGCACCGCCGCGAATTTCATCCGCTCGGCCACCGCGCCAATGATCAGAGCCGGCGTAATGATGGCGAACATCAATTGGTACATCGCGAAAATATTCTGCGAAACCCAGTAGGAATAGTCTGAGTTCGGTTGCGCATCGACCCCGCGCAAAAATGCGAATTTGAATCCGCCGATAAAGGGAGAGCCGCGCGAAAAAACGAGCGAATAGCCTACCGCCCACCAAAGGATGGTGACCAACCCCGCAATGCCAAGACATTGCGCGAGTACGGAAAGCACGTTTTTAGCTCGGACTAAACCGCCATAAAAGAGTGCCAGCCCTGGCAAAGTCATGAAAAGGACGAGCGCCGCGCAGGTCATCATCCATGCGTTATAACTCGGACCGGGTGCAGCGATGTTCGAAGTACTGGTCGCACCGGTATCTGCCCCGCGCGGGGCATTGGTTACGTACGCTTCCAGATCAGCTACCCGTTGTTCGAGAGACGGCCGCGACTGAAACGCTGCGCTGCTCGCATCGCTAGTCTCGTGCGTTGCGGTTATGACCGAAGTGCGGGCAGGCTGCGGCGACGACGACGAGGTTTGACCAAACAGGGACGGAACGGATGCAATGATTCCGGTGAGCAACAACACCCGTAGCCCCACGCGTGTTCGTTATAGGCACCCGCGTTTCCGGCGGCAAGGAAATACGATCACAATTCTTTCGGCATCGTGGCGGCAGCGGCTCCGGTCCCCAGCGTCAGAAGATACCGCGCGCTGCAAACGTACTGCGCGGCAAAATGCCGCGAAGAGCACGCAAGATGCCTACGCCCCTGTGATTTGTCCGCGACACCGCGGACGCTACACCCAAGCCGGAACCTTCGTCGAGCGCTGGCCGGATTGACGACTCGACCGCGTTATCCTCTGCCCGTCAAAACGAGATTGATTGCGAAATCATCTCGCGCGGTGCCGGTTCAAATGAAACCCGCTGCGATACTTCACCGGTGTCATCATCGCCCTGATCATCATCTTCATCGTCCGCGTCGTTTTCGTCGCCGCTATCTCTGTTCGGTTGCGGCGCAACGGTAGGCAAATCGCTTTGCTGTAATCGATTGTAGCGGTCACGCACATCGGGCGGCATCTTGTCAACGTCCTCTTTGGTCTCGGCTGGACCGCTAAAAAGCAGTTTGCCTTGTCGATCCTTTACCGTGAGCAGTTTTTTCCCATCGACATTGGCCAATTTGATTTCGCCTTTATCATCCGAGAAAACGATTTGCGCATTGCCTAAATCGATCTTGCTGGCCTTAACCCCGCCGTCGTCTTCAAAAAAAATTCGAAGCTGATCCGCTGCACGACGGGCATCGTCACGCGCGCGTCTCGCGGCTTCGTGAGCTTGCGTGACCGCTTCGCGGACAATGCCCTGTTGATTACCCAATTGCTCTTTAAGTTGTTCCTTGAGATCCTGCATCTGCTCTTTCAGATCGCCTGTGGCATCGAAATCCCAATTCCAGTCGCGGTTTCCCCCGGGAAATGCACTGCGTCGCTGCGGCACTTCTTTTCTGGCAAGCTTAACGGTGAGCTTTTGCTCCTGTCCTTTGCGCAGAACAGTGAGTATGACTTCGGTTCCTTCCGGAAAGGTTTGCAACAGCTTTCGCAATTGGCTGGGCTCGAGGAGAATTTGCTCATTGAGCATCTTCAGGATGTCGTTCTGCTGAACGCCAGCGGTGGCAGCAGGGCTGTTCGGCTCGACATAGTCGACAACCAATCCAAATCCTTTCGCTAACCCAAGCTGGTCACTCACGACCGCAGGCACCTGCGAAGTGTCGACACCCAGATACGTCACCGGAACTTTCGGACGTCTGTCGTGATGATCTGGCACTCCCGGAGGATGCAGTGGACGAGGAGGCTGCGGCGGTTGTGGCGGTTGTGGCGGCGCAGGGGATGGTTGTGCGAATGCCGCAACCGGCAAGAGCGCAATCATCGTGATAGTGAATACGGATTTTATTTTCATGGTTTCTTGTTGATAGACTTCTTCTTCCTCGTGCTCGCGCTCCTGCTCGATTCAGCAGTTTTTCGATCGCGATCGCGAGAACCAGCATGATTGAGACTACAAGCTTTCATTGAACTGAGACGGGGATGAGGACCACTTCCTCACTGGGATAAGTGACGCGAAGCGACGCGCCCGTTTCCGGATTGCGCCACCGCCAGGTTTGTTGCGTGTTATACCGAACCCGGCGCACCGGCCGTTGTGAACCGTCAGCAAAATGCAATCCTTCGTCCCGGGCGTTGTAGACGAGATTAGTCCCACCGGCGGGAACAAACCTGCTGCGCGATGTTGATGACTCCGGCACGGCCGGAGCAGATCGCGTTTCGGGCACACGCGACCTTTGCGCCACGGTTTGTTGATGCTCCTGTCGACGTTCCATCGTGACCAGGGCGAACAGAACCAAAACGGCAGCGGCAGCGAGGCCGAAGCCTAACGACCACCAGCCGTTGTGGGGCGTTTGACTCATTCGCCCCTGCTCTCTCGCCCTAACGAGCCGACCGTCCATGTCACGCGCCGCCCGGCGGCTCCATTGTGTGAAACGCCATCGCTTACGTGTGGCGTCCGCCGCGATGGACGCCCTGCAGTCTTCAAGAGCTTCCCCCACCCGCTCGAAAAGCACCGACGACGGCTGCGCTGGCCGCAACTTTTTCAATTCGTTTTCTAGCTCGGGAAAATCGTTCATTGGGGCTGCAGATTTTTCTTCAAATGGCTCAGAGCATAACGGTATCGCGATGCGGCTGTATTCTGTGAAATCCCAAGGGCCTCAGCGATCTCACTGAATGTAAGCTCATTCCAGATCTTCAAGACCAGTACCTCCCGCTGATCGCGCGGCAAAGATTCCACTGCCGCGGCGAGCGCAGACTGCGTATCGTCTTCCAATTCAAACCGCGGCTCAACGACTGTCTCAACTTCGGCCAAAGCCGTCGCCTCCCGTCGCGCACGCCTTGCATCGCGACGGATAAAATCGAGCGCCAGAGAACGCACTGCGGCATAAAGCAAGCCGCGGTTAGCGATGTCGTGGTTGCGACGCCAGAATTTGACGAAAGCGTCCTGAACGATGTCTTCGGCGTCGGCTGCAGATTGCACCCACTGGCGGGCGAACAGAAGCAGTCCGGGCGCAACTTCAGAAAAGCAGTTCCTCCAATTCTCATGCCTGGCGATAGGCTCCATGACCTTTTCACGGTCTTTACTTTCAAGACGCCGCCAAGCGAAGATTTTGTTTACGGACGCACGGATTTTATTGGAGGCCGCACGCGTCCTCGCGCGCACCCGTTTGGCGGCACCGCCAGCGCCGGGGAAGAACATTCCGTCAGTTTTTTGCGTTACGAGTGAGGCTTCGCGGCGGGGCGCCGCGAAGGGCACGGCGGTGTATGCGCTCCCCAAATCAACTTTTCGGCAGTGCGCGCAGTATCAGATCTCCGACCCAATCCGGATGCGCGACGCCTTCGCGATACGCGTTGAGCGATTCCACAGAAGAATTGACGCGGAGATTACTGTACGAGCCGTCGGGGTTCTGCCAGCGTTCGTGCCAGTAAAGCGCGGCTTTGATTCGCGGATAGCGGGTCCGAAACAGTTCCAGGCCCTGCTTGATCCACGCCGGTTTGCGCATCGCGCTGGGTGGCGCAGTGGCGAGCGGAAATTCGCCGGTTGCCCATTCGGCAATCATGATCGGTTTGTGCGGATCGAGACGGCTCATTTCTTCGTACGGCCAGTCGACTAACGAAGGAATATCGGGATTCGGCTCGTCCTTGTACTGCTGCCCATAAACACTGAGGCCGAGCCAATCCACGTAATCGGACCCGGGATAATACGCTGCAGCGCTGTTCCATGTTTCGTACGGATACGGGTAGTTGTTAGTATGAAACATCCATTTGATGTTTGATGCGCCTCGGGCGCGGACGCGATCCACAACGTACCGATATGCTCGTCGAAATGTTTCCGGGCCTTTCCAATTCTTATATTCCGGAACCCATTGGCCTCCCCCATAGTAAGCGCCCGACCAGGGGAACCAGGTGCCGTTCATTTCGACACCGAAGACCACAATCATCGGATGCCCAAAACTCCGGGCGGCATCGGCCCATTTGTCGATGTATGCGTCCCATTTTCCAGCAAGAATCTCAGTCAAGCCGAACTTGTCCGGACCGTGATCCTCTTCATACGGTTTATCCCATGGAGACCAGAAAACCAGTGGCAGCGATTTGTGACGCCAAGTGACGTTGAGATTTTCGGTAGGAAAATTCTGTTCTCCCCAGTAGCTCGACGAAGCAATGATGGCCTGATGTTTGCCCACCATTTCCTCGAAATCTTCGATTGTTTCGAGCGTCACATCGTCCTCCGCATCGCCAAAATCCATGAATGCGCCGGTGTATACGCCGTGCTCTGGAATCGCCACTTCAACCGGACCATTTGGATCAATTCGCGGAGCCGCGACGTGCTCTCGGCACGCAATCAGGGCGAAGCTGAATCCAATTAGCCCAACGATGCTCCGAAGCGCCGCCTGTGCGTGCGCTAGCTTGGGCAATGGCTGAACCAAGGGAATGTTGTTGTCCTCCAAATTACTAGACGCCATTCGATGTTGTCATTCTGAGCATAGCAAGAAATCCCGCATTATTCTTGGATCTGACTCAACAGGAATTAGACCAGAGATGTTTGGCTTCGCTCAACATGACAGACCAGAGATGTTTGAAACCGGGCCTCATGCTTCGCATTTCGTTGCAGCGCTTCGCTCAACATGACAGGACAGTCGGAGGGATGATTGCCGATCCAGTCGGATTCTCCTTGACTTGATATTTGCAAAATATCACAAAAGAAAATGCAGCCTTCTTTTGAGGGAAGACATGAGCACAAGAGTTTTCACCTTCTTGGTTCTATGTTTTACCGCAGCCGCGTTCGCGGAAGATTTCAGAACGGTTGGCGACAAGGAATACAAGGATGCAACTGTCACCGGAGTCGATCCCGATGGCATCGTGGTCAAAACGAAATCCGGAATTACGAAAGTCTATTTCCCCGAGCTCCCAAAAGAGGTTCAGGAACGTTTTCATTACGACGCGAATAAGGCCGCCGCGTATTCCGCCGCGCAAACTGCCAATTACGCGACCTATCAAAAGCAGCAGGAGGAAGCGCAACGTCAACAACAGGCTGTTGACGCGAAGGCCAGGGCCATTTCTGAGCAACAACAAGCAGCTTCGAATCACATTCAGGCCTTGCAGGCTCGTTACCATGAGCTTCAGAAACTGGAAGACAATTTGCTTCTTCAAATCGGTCAAGCGAAGCAGCCCGGGCCAGCTTATCGCGGTGGAAAGAACGGCAAGTCGGTATTGCACCAGCCGAACCCGCAAAAATCACAATTGCCAGTTCTTCAGAGTCATTTGAGTGATGTTCGTCACGAAAAAAGCGAAGTCAGGAAGCAACTGGAAAAAGCGCAGCGATAGCAAAAAAGCGATGCGAGGACGCATCGCATTCCAAAAGTTTCGCGAAATTGGATTAACGCGTTGAGTAATTGCGCACCAAATGGTTTGGGAGTGCGGTGCGTCCTCGCGTCGCTTTCATTCCTGCTTACGCCGGTTTACATACCCGCGGTGAATGCATGGCGGAGGAGGCCTTTTCTCCAGCGAAACCGGCTACGTAAAACGTTAATCACCTTAGTCTGCCTCCAAGTGCCGATGGCAGGCCTAACCCTCGCAGCCGAAGAGCCGCCGACGATTTCCGCAATCGTATCGGCTGATCATCCAGTAAACCGATTGATCCCCATCCAAGCATTAGGCGCAGGCGTTGACGGTCACGAGAAAGGCGAGTGCGCACAGATGTTCACGGACAAGAACATCACGGAAATGTTATCGGCCGGGCTCGGGCCGCTCACATATCGATTGCGAACCGAGTTAGGCGGCGAAGCATGGCATTGGAATCCGCACGGAACATGGAGCGATCCGGCCCACAATTGCGGATACTGGACGTCCGATAACTCGCCCGGTGAACCGATCAATGTTTCCTATGGCTATCGATTGCCACGGCGAGGAAACACGATCGATCAGGCAAATGACGATGGTTACTCGCGTATCGGGGACGGCGATCCGAATTCGTTTTGGAAAAGTAATCCCTACCTCGACGCACATTTCACCGGCGAATTGGAGGACGCCCATCCGCAATGGGTGGTGATCGATCTTGGCACGCCGAAACCGATAAACGCCATCAAGATTCATTGGGGAATGCCTTACGCCAGTCAATATCGCGTCGAGTACTGGCCAGGCGGCGATCCGATGCATCTCCAGCCCGACGATGATGACGACTGGCACCCGTTCGCCAACGGAAACATCGATGATGCTCATGGTGGCAGTGAACTGGTTCGACTCAGCGAGAGACCGCGCTCCGTTCAGTTTGTGCGAATTGTAATGAGTCGGAGTTCGCATATCGCGCCTGCAGCATCGGACGATATTCGAGACTCGTTAGGTTTTAGTATTAACGAAATCGATCTCGGTAAAACAGGTAAGGACGGACGATTCCACGATTACGTTCGACATGCACCGGATCGACATCGCCAGACAATTGTCTACACGTCGTCGACCGACCCGTGGCATCGCGCCGAAGACATCGACTACAACACAGAACAGCCTGGATTGGATTTCATTCTGCGCAGCAAGCTGACTAACAACCTGCCAGTGCTCGTTCCGGCAGGCGTGTTGTACGACACGCCAGAAAATGCCGTCGCAGAAATCCAGTACCTGCGAAGTCGCAATTACAGCCTCGAAGGCATCGAACTGGGCGAGGAACCCGATGGACAATGGGCTTCGCCGGAAGATTACGGCGCCCTCTACACCGGAGTTGCCCGCCGTCTGGCCGAACTCAAATCGGCGCTCAAAATCGGCGGACCAAGCCTTCAAAATTTCGAAGACGAACTACTCACATGGCCGGATCCGTCCGGTAACCGATCCTGGATGAATCGGTTTCTGGCATACATTCGAACGGCAAGGGTCCCCTTCGATTTCTTCTCCTTTGAGTTTTATCCCTACGACAACGTTTGCGCAGATCCCGCTCCACAGCTCTTGAAAACGCCAAAGCGTCTCGGCGCGATGATCAACAGTTTACGGAAAAATGGAGTGCCCGCAGAAATTCCATGGTTGATGACCGAATACGGCTATTCTGTGTTCGGCGCGCGAGCCGAGGTTGATATCGAAGGCGCTCTGTTCAACGCGGATGCAGTGGGAGCGTTCCTGTCGTTAGGTGGCGCAAAGCCGTATCTGTACGGATATGAACCAAATTATCTCCAGGACGAGCTCAAATGTTCTTGGGGCAATCTCATGATGCTTCAATTAAGGCCCGGGAGCGATGAACTGAATCGTCTGTCCATGTATTACGCCGCTCAGCTCCTCACAAAAGAATGGATGCAACCAGTCAACAAGCAGCACGAGGTATTTCCAGTCACTATTGGCGAGGCGAAAAATGGCGCGCGCGGAGTGATGCGCCCCACCATAACGGCGTACGCGGTACGGCGGCCCGACAATCAGTGGGCCCTGCTTCTCATCAATAAGAATCCCAAACGCGCAGCACAGGTGGATGTACAGTTCAAGATCCGCGGCATACAGCAGCCCGTTAGCTTTGAAGGCCGGGTCGAAACCATTCAATTTTCCCGAGCGCAATATGCCTGGCGCGATAACGGCCCAAATGGCCATCCCATCCGCAGCCTGCCTCCTGCGCATTCGGTGCGAGAAAGCTCGTCACTCTACGAGGTTCCACCCTATTCACTTACCGTTTTGCGCGGCCAGATCCGCGATTGATCTTCCAATCTACGCGTAGGAACGAGGTTTACTTCTTGAACATTCCGAACCAGCCTTTTCGCTGGGACTTCAATGCTTTCTGGAACTCTTCCTTCACGAAATTGGGATCCCTCGCATGCGCCATCGCGTCCATGAGACTAATACGGTCGGCGATAAGCAACTCGATAAGACTGTCATCGACGGTATGCATGCCATCGGGATGTCCGATTTGAATCAGGCCCGGTATTTGCGAGAGACGCCGGTCCCGGATGCACGCCTCAATTCCCGAGTTCACTTTCATCAATTCCGTTGCCAAAACCAAACCTGCCTGGCCGCTTCGCGGCAACAGATACTGGCATACTACTCCCAACAGCGACCACGCAAGTTGAGCAGCAACGAATTGCTGGCCCTCTTTTGGAAAGGCATCGATAATGCGCCCAATCGCCGTTGGTGCATCGTTCGTGTGCATGGTTCCTATCACGAGATGCCCCGTCTCCGCCGCAGTAATCGCGGTCTGGATCGTGTCTGTGTCCCGCATTTCACCCACGAGAATGACATCCGCATCCTGCCTCAATGCATTTTTGAGCGCTGACCCAAAATCGCGCGCATCGGAACCAATCTCGCGCTGATTCACAATGCTTCGTCCCTGCGAGTGAACAAATTCGATCGGGTCCTCGATACTGACAATGTTGACGGAACGTCGATTGGCTATGGTCTTGGCCATGCTCGCCAGCGTTGTGCTTTTGCCCTCACCGCTCGCGCCAGTGACCAGTATGAGGCCGCGTTCCACGTCACACCATTGATCCACGACGGGAGAATGCCCTAACGACTTCAGATCGCCGACATCAGAGGGTATGAGTCGGAAATTCGCCTCAATCGCGCCAGTTACGTAACATGCATTTCCGCGGAAGCGGCCGAGGTTGCCGACCTGTAACGCGAAATCGAGCTGCCATTCGTTTTCCAGCCTCGTCCGTTGTCCCTCCTTTAAGGCGTCGATCACCAATCTTCTTGTGTCCTCGGCAGACAGCAATGGTGCATCGTCCGACAGTGGCTCGATGACACCAGAAGTCCGCAACATCGGTGGCGACCCCACTGTTAAGTGAAGGTCGGAAGCTCCCCGCTCGACAACGATCGCCAGAAGATCAACCAAGTCTTGTTTCTGCATAATAATTCAAACTAACCGATCCCCCTCATGGCGCGGCGCAGCTCGGACTCATTGCTAACCGAAGCCATGGCCGTCGCTTCAGTAATGAGCTTGGCTTTGAGTGCGTCGATCGTTGACTGCAAAAATGAAACGGCGGCAGGGTCCGACCCGCGGGCGAGATATTGATCAATGTTCTGCAACTCGCGTCTCGCGATCCAGTCGCGCATGGCGCCGGCATTCTCGACGTGTTCCACCAGCAAATGCAAGCCTCCATCAGCAGATTCGACCAGCTTCTGGCATAGCACGCCAGAAAGTTGGTTGGCCAGAAGGTTCACGCCATGCTTCTCGTCTGCGGCCGGGAAAAGATTCAGGTACCGCTCCATGGTGTCCGCAACCCGCTCCGAATGCATCGTTGAAACAACGAGATGCCCGGTCTCCGAAGCCTGCAGCGCCGTCAACGCAGTTTCGTAATCGCGAATCTCACCAACAAAAATGACATCGGGCGCCTGACGAAGCGCACTCCGCAATCCGTAAGCAAAAGTGCTGGTGTCGCGTCCTACCTGTCGCTGCGTAAAATGACACAGCTTGCTGGTGAACTGATACTCGACGGGATCTTCGATTGTCACGATGTGTCGTACCAAATTTTCGTTCATCCATTGAAGGAGCGACGCAATGGTGGTGGATTTTCCCGACCCCGTTGGTCCGGTTACCAGAATCAAACCATGGGCACGAGCGCCCCACTGGGTGAGGAGCCACTCGGGTGCTCCAAGCGACTTCAAGCTGGGAACCTTGGTCTTGATCCGGCGCAGCACCGCACCCAGGCGGCCCATGGTGCGGTGAAGGCTCACGCGATATCGCGTACGCGAGCGCGAGACAAACCCCGTATCCCGATCCATCACGTCGCTCTGCGGGTCCGCCCCGCAGGCCTGCCAGAAGGCGGCTATTTGCGCGAGCGGTAAAGGTTGGTCGCCAAACACGCTGATCTGTTCATTGATCTTAAGCCGCGGTATCTCGTCTTCCTGGAGGAAGACGTCACTCGCCTCCCGTTGCTCCGCGGCCTCGAGAATGGTGTCGATCGTTTCCGACATGGCTCGCAAGTTCTACCATCTCGCACGGGTGTATGGCAAGCTGACTGCGTTGGAATCTGCGCGACAGGGGAAACGGCCGAAAGTCACCTGGGCGGCCGCGACAGGTAATCGTCGAATTTACCATCCTGAACCTGTGAGAGAGCCTGGCGAAATGGCTCTTTGCTGATCATGCATCCGCGCACGACTTGAACGTCATCGTTGGCAGCACTGACCGAACCAAAGGCCTTCTGATAGGCAACGCGATCACACCGGCGCAGGCCAACCAGAATGTAAAGCTTGCCTGCCGCTGTAGCCTGTGCGAAGGCGGACTGTAACTGCTGGGAAGCGTCAGGTTGATTTAAAACGGCTCGCAAGTTCCGTTCCCCTTCTGACATCAGGCCGGCAACTCCAACTCCTCCGAACGCCAGAGACTTTGCCGCGGCAAGATCACGGACCGCTGAATTTTCAGAAGCACCTGCCGCGATCGCAAGCTGTAAAAATTCGATCCCGGCGATCAATATTATGACGAGCGTTTTCATACCTAACGAGAAGTTGGGAATCAGGATGATTGAGCGTTTACGTCATTACAAGTCGAATGAACGAGGATCCTGTCCGTTTCTGCGACGCCGCCGTGGCAGAAACAACCTGGAGAACAAATAACGGTTTATCCATTCCTTGAATGGTTCTTTCTATTGTATTCCATCCTCATGTTGAAAGTTGTGACTTTGTCGGACAGTTGCCGCCGGACTGCTTGTTCCTCGATTCGCGTGATGCAAGATTCGAGAGATTTTTCCAGTTTTTCAATCTGCTTCAGAAGCTCCATTTCTTCAGGAATAATGTCTGCGTTCTTCAGGATGGAGTAACTCATCCTCAAATGCTCAGGCGTGGCGAAATAAGCACCCAGATCAAGAGGCTTCCCCTTCCCCGGGAGATTGTCGAATGCACCCGTTGCTATCGCTTCTTTGATTTTTTCGTCGACGCTTTTTTCAAATGACATGGTCTCGCATGTACTGGCAACAAAATAGACTGCAAGCTGCGATCCAGTCCAGTTACGCCGTGTTTGGCCGCCCCGATGGAAGGATTGGAGCCTCTCGTTAGGTGACTTATGAAGCTTACCGGGCATCGTTCGATTAGCCTGGCGCTGCTGTTTGTGTCGTTCGCCGGAACCGGCTGCGATCGGCCCAAGCACGAGGCGTCACGTCCAAACGCGACGCCAACGCCTCAGACCATTCGGCCGGGCGTCACCCAGCGCGCGCCAGATGCCTTCTACGATATTCCGGCGGATGCGTCGCGGCGGCCTGGCGCGTTACTGCGGAGCGAGCCACTAACGGACGTGACGCTGCCACCGGGTGTCCGGGGTTGGCGTATCCTTTATGCGACCACGGTGGACGATGAGACTCCAGCTACCGCTATCGCGATAGTATTCGCGCCAACTGATTCTTTCGGCAGCCCGCGTCCTGTCCTTGCATGGGAGCACGCCACGACGGGTCTGCTGCAAAAATGCATGCCGTCGCTTCTGTCGGCATCGACTAAAGGGATCTTCGACCGAAACCGTATCGTAATGGCTGGCTGGGTCGTGGTCGCGACGGATTACTCTTTCGCAGAAAAAGGCGGCCCGCATCCGTACCTGATCGGCGAAGGCGAAGCGCGCGCGGCGCTCGATTCAGTCCGCGCTGCGCGGCAAATATCCGAGCTTAGCCTCGACCGGCGCCTGGTCGTGTGGGGCTACTCCCAGGGAGGACACGCAGCGCTTTGGACCGGCATCATCGGTCCACGCTATGCACCGGACCTCCAAATCTGTGGTGTCGCCGCAATCGCACCGCCTACAAACATTAAGAGCATTCTCGCCATGAACGTCGAAGCCGATAAGCGGTTTGGACCGTACTTGGCACTGGCTTACAGCCGCTTCTATCCTGATATCACTTTCGAACAAGCAGTTCGCCCGGAGGCGCTCGCCGCCGCCCGTCAGATCGCAAACTTATGCGACTTCCTTCCGCCCGAAGATGAAAAACGCGTTCAGGCATTGGCATCAACGTTCGACGGACCAGCATTAGCGACGAGTTCGAACAAAGCGCTTCAGAATCGGCTTGAACAAAACACACCAAACGGTCCGATAAAGGTACCTGTCGTGATTGCGCAAGGCCTTGCGGACACCGTGGTCCCGGCCTCGGCCACTAACGAGTATGTCGACGAGCGTTGCGCTTCTGGTCAACAATTGGAGTATTGGACATTCGCGGGGCAAGATCACCTCACGATCCTCCAACCCGATACTCCGTTGGAGGAGCCGCTCATCAAATGGACCGTAGCGCGGTTTGCGAACGAGGCACAACCGGCCGGCTGCATTCGCAAGTCTTTCTGATCGGGTTCGGGCGGAAACGTCCAACTGTTTTCCCAACCCAATTTTCCTCAGCCCCTTACTTTGATCGACCTGTTGGTGACGGCCAATATGGCCCCGCATCAGGTGAAGAGCCGTTCGCTCCAAACGATGAACTGTTTCCGGCGCCACGTTGCTTCAGTTGTTTGACCGCAGACGCGAGTTTGGCCAAACCCTGTTCAATTTGAGCTTGTGACCAAGCTGCAAATCCAAAGACGAATGCCGGCTCAAACCGGGTCTTGATGCAGAAGAAAGAAAGAGGACGCGGCCAAATGGCGGTTTCCTCGCGAGCACGCATGAACAACGCAAAATCCTCACCGCGCCGCAGCCATGCAACGAAGTGCAACCCGGCCGGCGTTATCTCCAGGTCAAAATACTCACCAAGCCATTTTTGAAATTGTTCGATGAAGAACAGGCGTCGCTGCGCATAAACTTCGCGAATCCGTTTAACGTGGCTGAGGAAAAATCCCTCGGTGATGAAACGCGCCAGCGTAGCCTGGTCGATCGCTGGGGAGTGCTGGTCCATGACCGCGCGCACCTTGACGAGAGTATCGACAAGTTGTGGCGGAGCGACCAAAAAGCCCAGACGCAGAGACGGATACAGGATCTTGCTCATCGTGCCGGCGTAAATTACCCGGCCGGCATGGTCCAGACCTTGAAGACATGGCAGCGGCGGCCCATCAAAACGAAACTCGGAATTATAATCATCCTCCAGGATGTAGCCATCGCGTGACTCCGCGAAATCGATCAGAGCTTTCCGCCGCTTCAGGCTCATCGTCACACCAAATGGAAACTGGTGCGACGGTGTGACAACAACAAGCCGGGGAGAATTTTGCCGTGAACACTTCCCGATTACCAGCCCCTCACGATCGACCGGGCGGGGAATTATTTTAGCTCCGACAAACGCCAACACATTACGCGCTTGCAGAAATCCGGGATCTTCCATCCATGCCACTTCACCCTCATTGATTAACGCGTGCGCGCACGCCAGCATCGCCTGCTGCATGCCACCGACGACCACGATCTGGTCGGGATGACAATTCGCACCGCGGAAGTCGCAGAGATAGGCAGCGATTGCTTTTCGCAATTCGATCTCGCCACGGCTCGACGCATAACGTAACAGGTGCGCTCCTTTCCTTGCCAAAACCTGCGCGCGCAAGCGTTCCCATACAGCGATTGGAAATTCATCCACCGCCGGCAATCCGGCGACAAACGTTAGATTCGGCGGCCCGCCAATGCCGACGTCGAGTTGTCGACCCTTGCGCAAATCGGTCATTCTGGTCACTCGTCGGGCGACACGTGGCGGATTCTCGATGCGCGCGGTTGTCGTCGGGGTAGCAGCCTTCAAAAAAGTTGCCGGTAAATGATCGGCGACAAAGATTCCGGACCTTTTCCGGACTTGAAGATAGCCTTCTGCAAGCAGTTTCGAAAACGCCAGGATCACGGTTGGCCTTGAAATCCCGAGAGTTGCTGCAAGCGCTCGCGAGGAAGGCACACGAGACGTGCTCGAATCGAAACTGCCGCTCTCGAGTTCTTCCCGAATTTGACGGACCAGTTGCTGGTAAAGCGGCTCAGACGACGTGCGATCCAGGTGCACCATTTCAAACGACATGACCAGGCGGCGGCGGCGCTGCTTCGGGACTGATGAAACTGTCCGGCAATAGATCGCGCCGTTCACTTTCACGACGCGAGTTTCGCACCCCGAGAATGCTTTCTCAAGACCAGCTGCTGCAGAATTCTCCGATGTAACGCAAATCGGAACGCTTCTCCCTTGGCGGACACGCGAAACTGGTCAGCCCCTCTTGCGCAATCTGGTCACTATCGTTCTGTTTCCAGCGGAG
>JAICUQ010000142.1 GCA_025935755.1 Chthoniobacterales bacterium
CGGGCACGTATCGGAGTAGCGATCTCTGATGAGCTGCAGTTGCTGGCGCATCCGTTGGAGACCATTTCAGCAAAGCAAAAACCAGAATCGCGCATTTCAAAAATCGTCGACGAAAGAAATGTCGATCACATCGTAGCCGGGGTTCCGCGTCAGATGGACGGGCAGATCGGTACCGCTGCAACTGAGGTTCTCGAGTTTGTGGAGAAATTACGCGGCATGCTCCCCTGCCCGGTCGTCACATGGGATGAGCGACTCACGACCGCTGCAGCTCAACGGGCATTGCGCGATGCCGGCAAAAACACGCGGGAAACACGCGGTTACATAGACCAGGTAGCAGCGCAAATGATTTTGCAAAGCTATCTGGATAGTCGCGCACAGCAGAAGCCGGCTGCTAGCTTGTGATCGGCGAGTGATGAAGCTGTCATTCTGAGCGAAGCGACGAATCCCGGATTAATTTCGGTTAAGATCCGCACCGAACTGACCAAAAATGTTTCGCTCCGCTACATGACAATGCCTCTTAACTTTCTGCACAGTTCATAGATCCTGTTTTCATGGGGGGGGCTGGGATGTCACAACGACTAAAACTCATCATCGCGTACGACGGTGCGCCGTTTGCCGGTTGGCAAAGCCAATCTCATGGCAACGGCGTGCAGGATCATCTCGAGCGTGCTTTTGCGCGCGTTAACAGCGGAGCCGTGCGGGTTCACGGCGCCGGACGGACGGATGCCGGTGTTCACGCACTCGGCCAGTGCGCGCATGCTGATGTTTTGAAATCGTTGCCAACTGACCGATGGATCCAAGCCCTGAATGCGTTGCTGCCTCCCGCGATTCGCGTACTTCGCTGTCGAATTGTCTTGAAGGATTTTCATGCCCGGTTTTCGGCAAAAGGGAAAATCTATCGCTACAGGATTTGGGCTGCGCCGGTTTTGCCTCCATTCGAGTATCGTCGTGCGTGGCATCTTTCGCAGTCGCTCGATTTGAAAGCTTTGAAATCAGCAGCAAAACATTTCATCGGTACTCATGATTTCGCGGGTTTCGCCGCCAGTCGCGGGAAGACCGAACCAAGCACGGTCCGCACAATCAATTCCGTGCGCGTCCGCCAAGAAGGCTCATTGCTCACGATGGAATTCGACGGCGGCGGCTTCCTCTACAAAATGGTTCGGCTGATGGTGGGCGCACTGGTACAATGCGCATTCGACAAAGTACCGGTCGAAGAAATCTCTTCGCGCCTTCGCGCAGACAAGATTGACTCGGCCCGTTTCGTCGCGCCAGCAGAAGGATTATATCTCGTGCGTGTGCGTTATTGACCACTCACGCTGTCAACGCGACAAGCCGCGTGCGACTGGACACTTGAAGTTTGCGGAAGACCGAATGCAGGTGCTTTTTCACAGTGGGCAAACTCAGGCACGCGTTTTGAGCAATTTCTTTGTTGCTTCTGCCCTCGCAGACTAGCTGCGCAACCTCCCGCTCGCGCCGTGTGAGCCGGGCAATTCCTGGCAAGCGGAAAAGGCTGAGCCGCCGGGAGCGTTGCTGACTCCGGCACAGGTTCTCGCACGCGACGAGAAAGTGTGGACCTGCCACGCCCACGGAATTGATCTGCTTGAGGTGAATGGTCGCTCGCAGGTTGGGTCGACAAGAATGATTCACCTCTTCTTCTTTGAAGTCGACTCGCCGAGCTACTCGTCCATGCGGTTTCGCCGTTCTCCACTTCTCTTTGAGAACGCGACATCGGTCCAAAATTTCAGAGGGAATCGAACACTTGGACTTGGTTCGCCTGGCTTCCTCGGGTCCCTTTTCCCACACCGCGCAGAAATCCCGAGCAGCGTTGTTTTGGTAAATCGGTTTCAAGTTCCAACGCAAGACGATTGTGGGAAGCGGCAAGCGCCGAAGAAACTCTTCAAGATCAGCTCGCACCGATCGTTCGCGTTCGAGAGACTCTATGCGACGAAGCGCCGCCAGCAGCTGCGGGTACAGTTGCCGAAGCAAATCCATTTCGGAACGTGAGAAATCGCCTTGCTTCGCCGTGCGCAAAACTGCCATGACGCCCATCAATCGTTGCTGTTTCCAGAAAAGGAGCGCAACGCCGTAGTCGCACTTTTGCGGCGCCATGTAGCGGCGATAAAAACTTGATCTCACAAAGCCATTGCGGCTGCGGAAAAAACCATTTAGACGTAACAGCTTCCGGCGTCGTGACTGCGTGGCACAGCGATTGAGAGGTTCCGCAAAGAAATCCTCAGGCATGTGTCGCGTCCATTTTGCAGTTACCGGCACAGGTGAGTTTTGTTGAAGTAACAGTCCAATCGAATGATTGGTGACTGAAGCGGAAACCAACCGCTGAACAGATTTCCAGAACGATTTTACATCGACCGCGCGATGTAATTTGAGCAAAGGCTTTTGCAGCACCGGCTCTATCACCGGCTCGCGCCTCGTGATAAGCAAGCGGTTTTCCCTCAACTGCCGTCCCTCCCCGCGCACGTCTAAAAGAAGACCAGTGTCACCAGAGAAACGTTCAACAAATCGCGCGGGAAAACTTGGAACCAAAGTTACCTCGCGATCTCGAACCGGGTAATCAAAGTTTTTCGAAACGCGAAACCAAAACAGAAAGGAAACTAAAAAATGAAACTTGAAATCAATGTGCCGATAAGTGGATTGGACCTGGCGAGTCTGCTCGAAGGTGAGCAAGGACTGTTTCTCTGCCAAAACAGAGGACAAAACTACGTGACCATTGCGAAGTCCGGTCATTCGATCGCTTTTGGGCCAACGCCGATCGGGAAACCTGTCGTGGAGCAAGTGCCAATGGCTTCCGGACCGGAGCCGTGGTTCGTTACAAAAATCAGCAACGCAACCGAGCTCGCCGAATTTCGTGGCAGCTTTAGAGAAGGCAGTTTCAGGGAAAACCGCTAAACTCCAAGCCGAACCGCCTGCGTTGAATCGGCAGGACCGGGCTTAGATTTCTGGGGTGGCGGCGGTTGGGAGAACCGCCGCAAAAACAAAGCCTCGGTGAGAACACTCACCGGGGCTTTGCGTTATTCCAGGAGTGACGGCTTCCAGCCGTCAGCTCTGTTATTTTTTCCAGCCGTTGCCGTCCGGCGCCAAAGCAGGTGCCATCTCAGGCGTGAGATCGACGTCATCCGGCGTATCGTCCCAGCCAATATCCATCAGCGATTTTTCGTGATGCTCCTTGGCAATGAGCATGTAGAGCGATGGAACAATGAACAGCGTAAAGATAGTTCCGATCGTCATTCCACCCACCAAAACCAGACCGATTGAATTTCGCGCGGCGGCACCGGCACCAGTCACCAGTGTAAGTGGGAAGTGACCCGCAACCGTCGCCACGCTGGTCATCAAAATCGGCCGTAATCGAATTCGCGCGGCCTGCGCCACAGCCTCGAGTTTCTTCCGGCCCTTGCGCTGAAGCTCGTTCGCAAACTGCACAATGAGGATGCCATTTTTGGAAACGAGACCAACCAATGTCACCAAGCCTACCTGAGAATAAATATTGAAAGATGTGGTCCAGCTGTCCGTGAAGAATTTGCCGAATGGCATTTTCAAAAACATGAATACCGCCGCCCCGAATAAGGCGAGCGGGACCGAGCCAAGCAGAATGATCAATGGATCGCGGAAACTGTTAAACTGCGCAGCGAGAACGAGAAAAATCAGGAGAATAGCGAGCAGAAAAACTCCAAGAAACGTGTTTCCCTCATGCCTCAACTGACGAGAGCCGCCCGTATAATCGATCACATATCCCGGCGGCAGAACCTTGTGTGCCTCATCCTCCAGGAACTTCAGCGCGGAATCGACTGAACCGGCAGGAACGCCACTGATCGTGACTGCATTCAGTTGCTGCATTCGGTTCAACGATCGCGCCACGGTGGTATGCTCAATGTGCGCGACGGTGTTCAACGGGATCAACTGGTTGTTAGGCCCGCTGACGTAGATCTGGTCGAGTTGTTCGGGGTTTAACCGGTCCACACGCTTGATCTGGGGAATAACTTTGTAGCTGAGGCCTTCCATGTTGAACCAGTTGACATAATTTCCGCCGATACTGGCCGCAAGATCAGCCCCGATTTTCTGCATATCCAGGCCCATCGATGAGACCTTGTCATGGTCGAGAACGATCCGCGCCTGCGGCTGATCGATTTTCGTGTCGATATCGCCGAACTGAAAGACGTGCGCTTGCATCGCTTTTTGGAAGATGTCCTTGGCAAATTCAAGGATTCGCTCCTGGTCTGCAGTGGAAGCGATAATAAAGCTGACCGGAAAATTGTCCGAACCCGGAAGGGCTTCCGGCATGATCGGGAACATTTGAATTCCGGGAATAGCAGCCAATTTCTGCTGCACTATTGGCAAGTAATCTTTGGTCGGCGTCTTGCGGACTCCCCACGGTTTCAACACCATCCCGCCAAACCCGCTGCTTGGATTTGTAATCTGGAACGTGAAACGCGTATCAGGAATATCGTGAAACACTTTGCCGGCAGCGTCAGCGTATCGAATGGTGTCATCAATTGTCGCATTGGCTGGCGCAGTAATGACGCCAAAGATGACACCCTGATCTTCCTTCGGCGCGAGTTCCTTCGTTGCTACCTTCGGGATCGCGAGAAACATCAAACCCGCGAGCACCGAAATCCCGCCCCAGACGATGTAGACAGCAGGCCGCGCCTGCAACGTGCGATCCAGGCGGTTTCCATACCAGTCGCGAAGACGATCAAATGTGCGGTCAACCCAGCCTTTAAACCCATGTTCGATGTGATGAGGCGGTAATAGATAGGCCGACATGACAGGTGAAAGGACCAGGGCGACGACACCCGAAATAAAAACTGCACCGGTTAACGTGAGCGCGAATTCGCGGAACAACGCGCCGGTGAGTCCACCCTGCAAAGCAATCGGGGTGTAGACGGCCGCCAGCGTGATCGTCATCGCAATGATGGGGCCAATCAACTCCCGCGCACCAATGAGCGCGGCTTGCATGCGAGATTGTCCCTCCGAGATATGGCGCTCGATGTTTTCCACGACCACGATCGCGTCATCGACAACCAATCCGACTGAGAGCACGATCGCGAGAAGGGTCAGCAGGTTCAGACTGAATCCGAACAGCTGCATTAAAAACAAGGCGCCAATTAGTGAGATCGGGATCGCGACGATCGGGACCACCACAGATCGAAACGAGCCGAGGAACAAAAAGATCACGACCATCACAATGAGCAACGTGTCGACCAGAGTTTTTACGACTTCGTGGATCGCATCGTTAATGTATGCCGTGGCGTCATACGCCATTTGCGCTGTCATGCCGGTGGGCAGTTCCTTTTTGATCTGCTCAAGTTCGCTGCGAACGCGTTTGATCACGTCGAGCGAGTTGGCATTTGGCAACACCCAGATGCCCATGAAAACAGCGTGTTGGCCGGAAAACCGCACTTCGGTGTTGTAGTCTTCCGCACCAAGCACCACGTCGGCAATATCGCCCAGCCTAACGAGCGTGTTTTTGTCCTGGCGAACAACGAGTTTCTTGAACTGGTCCGCCGTATGCAGGTCCGTGTTGGCCGTCAGGTTCACCTGCAATAGCGACCCTTTGGTGTTACCGACAGCCGCAAGAAAATTGTTTTTCGTCAACGCCTCGCGAACCTGCGAAGGACTGATGTTCAGCGCGGCCATCCGGTCCGGCTTCATCCAGATGCGCATGGCGAAAGTCCGCCCCCCCAGAATGTCCGCCTTTTGTACGCCTCCGACCGCGGTAAGTCGCGGCTGGACAAGTCGCACCAGATAATCGGTGACCTCGTTAGGCTGAAGAATGTCCGAAGTGAAACTCAAGTACGCGGAGGCAAATTGCGAATCTGCCGACTGAATGGCAATGACCGGGATCTGCGATTCCGGCGGCAGATTGTTCCGGATCGCGTCTACTCTCGAGCTGATATCCGAGAGCGCTTTGTTCGCATCATAGTTGAGTTTCAACCGCGCGGTGATGGTCGACAGGCTTTGAGTGCTCTGTGATTGGATATAGTCGATCCCATCTGCAGCGGCGATGGCCCGCTCGATCGGCGTCGTGATGAAACCGCGCACCAACTCCGCATCAGCACCCACGTAAACTGTAGTGACCGTGATTGCCGCGATGTCGCTGCGCGGATACTGCCGAACATTCAACGTTTTCATCGCCTGCAATCCGGCGATGAGAATTACGAAGCTGATTACGATCGCCAGTACAGGGCGTTTGATGAAAAGATCTGTGAATGACGATTTCATTACTTCGCTGCGTTGAATCGTTGAACCGTTGAATCGTTGAATCGCAAAGCCGATGTAACCCTGCGACGATGTAACAGATTACTGTTGTACATTACGTATCTTCCGGTTTCGGATTCAGTTGCGGTTTCGGAGCAAGGTCGTTGCTTACCGTCACAGCCATTCCATTGCGCAATTTGAAGACGCCTGTGCTTACCACTGTTTCGCCGGGCTTTAATCCTTGTGTAACTGCGACGAAATCGCCACGCGATTCGCCGATCCGCACAAACTGCTGGCGAAGCGTTTCTGATTCTTTGCCGGTCTTTGGGTCCTTCTGTTTGTCGATCACGAAAACAGAATCGCCATACGGAGCGTAAGACACGGCCGACCCGGGAATCACGATCGTCTTCTTTGTCTCCGCCAGCGCAACTTCTACTTTCGCGAACATGCCTGGATGCAACGCGTGATCGTGATTGTCCAGGGTCGCTTGCAACGGCACGTTTCGCGTGACCGGATCGACCATGGAATTGATTGCAGTCAGCTTCCCTTTGAATTCTCGACCGGGAAACGCGTCAGAGCGCACGCTCACTTCCAAGCCTTTGGTTAGTTTCGAGAGATATTGTTCAGGCAGGGTGAAATCGACGTACAAAGGGTCCAGCGCGGTCAGCGCCACTACCTGCTGACCTGCATTAATCATCTGGCCAACATTGACCTGGCGAATACCAAGTTGCCCGTCGAATGGTGCGATAATCGATTTCTTAGCAATACTGGAGCGCATTTGGTCCACCACTGCGTTGAGTCGGGTGAATTTTGATTGGGCAGAATCGAACTCCGCGCCGGAAACCACTTTCTTGATGGCAAGGTCCCGGGCTCGTTCGAGATCTGTCTTTGCCAACTGCGCGTCAGCTTCCGCAGATCGCAAAAGTGCTTGCTCCTGTGACGCGTCCAGTCTCACGAGCACCTCGCCCTTCTTAGCCTCGGCGCCATTTTCGAAATTGATTTCGCTTACAACCCCCGCGAGCTCTGTGGAAACGACTGCTCCCTGGACAGCGCTTACCGATCCCACCGCCGTCAGCCACGGAGCCCAGTCTTGTTCCTTCACCGTAACGCTCGTAACCGTGGTCGGCGGCATCGTTCGCGGCATGCTCATCATCTTGCCGATTTGCAGGAATTTGATGCAGACAATGAAACCGATAATCGCCAGGAGCAGCGCTATCGCGATGAAAACGGGTTTTCGCCGCCGCTTTGGCGAGGACTGAATCGGGCGATTTGAAACTGGTCTCGCTACATCATGCATAAGCGAATTCAGCCTCCGGTTTGAACAACAAGCTCCACAGCTTCCGGGTCACTTGCAATTGTCGCTCCCGCCGCTCCTTGGGAGTCATTTCTTGTGGCCGCAAAACATCGAGCATCAGCATCCCGCGCGCGACGGCGAAAATTAATTCCGCCATTTCCACCGGCGAAAGACCGCGCGTCGCGTTTTGCGCCTCCGGCGCTTTGCTGATCAATTCCGTAACACCGGCCATCGCCGTCTCCAAAACACCGCGCACTAAGTCGGCGACCTGGGGGTTTCGTGACGCTTCCGCGTACAAGTCCACGACGAACGCGGACACCACTCGCGTCTCCTCTTCACAGCAATGCGCGGTAAACAAGATTTCCAGCGACTCGAGCAGCGTGGGCGCTTGTTTCGCACGGTGCAGTACTTCAGAAATCTCTTTCTTGTGGTGGTCGGCCATGGCGGAAATGACTGCCTCTTTGTTTTCGAAGTAGCGATAGATCAATCCGACGCTGATCCCGGCTTCGGCGCTAATGTCGTGCATGCTGGTCTGGTGAAAACCACGTTTAGCGAAGCACCCAAGCGCTGCGTCCAATATCTGGGATCGCCGATCTGGAACTGAATCTGTTAGGGGTTGCGACATAAGTTTGGAAGATGAATGAACGTTCATTCATTGTCAAATTCACCCCAATTAACGCTCTTCGCGCGCAACGCCAGGCGTTCCCTTGGCCGCTTGTCTGCCCGAGGGGCATGGGCAGAAAACGATGGCAGGAAGCATCGCAAAAACCCCTTCCCTAGGTATCAACCGCTTTGCTCTTGTTCCCTGGAGACGCCCTGCTCAACCGAGCGTTTGACCCTCACCGCCTCAGGATTTGGTTCCCCATGACTGGTGCACAGTGTGTGAAGCCACCGGGACAGGCTGCGCTGACGGGTAGAACACAGCGAATGGGTCGTGCGTCGGTTGCCGTATGAATTGGAAGATCGCAGCGACTACGCTCAGGATGCAGGTTGCATAAACCGCCGTTTCCATCACCCCCCGGCCTTTCTCTTCTGAGCCAGCCAGGATCCCATACAGTGTCTGATCGTTCTTCATAATGTTGAGACGCCGCGGATTGCCCGCTTTGTCTGTTGACTGTTGATTGTTCATGATTGGTTTTGAAGGTTGGATGCGCCGGTCTGGTGGATTGGATTCAAAAAGTAGAGCATGCCTCCTGGTCGCCTGTTTTACGGTTCGCAAGCGGGACGCATGCGCTACTCTTTCACCGTGCTTTCGCTTGAATTGAACCGGGCTTAACCCGCGATTTTTCGCCGGATGCTCGCTGTTTGATCGCCGTCTCTGGCGGCGCGATTCCGTCGCGCTACTTCATTGGCTGATCAGCCGCGGTTACAAGCCCCTGATCGTTTGCTATCTAAATCACCGGTTACGCGCACGATCGAGTTGAGTCAAAAGGTAGCGCATGCCTCCGGCTTGC
>JAICUQ010000164.1 GCA_025935755.1 Chthoniobacterales bacterium
ATTGTTTCAAGGCAGGCCCGCCTAAATCATCATATTTGCCTGCGCTCGCGCGATCAGAAATCGTGATAACACCGACCGTGATGTGATTAGAGCGCTGCTTGTCTTCCATTACTCCATCACTCCACGCTCCATGCCTGCCCCGCGCACCGGCTGTTTCGTTTTTTCCAGCAACTGCACTCCAGTAATCACCATCTGCTTGTCCACCGCTTTGCACATATCATAAATCGCCAGCAGGGCGACGGAGACGCCGACCAGCGCTTCCATTTCAACTCCCGTTTGCGCAATCGTTTGCGCAGTACATTTCACCTCCGCTCCGCCTTTTGACGTGATGATATCGATATTCACTTCACTAAGCGGCAGGGTATGACAAAGGGGGATGAGTTGCGCCGTTTGTTTGGCTGCTTGAATTCCGGCAATCCGTGCGGTCGCGAAGATATTGCCTTTGGCGATTTGATCCGCTGCGATCAGGTCAAGCGTTTTCCGCTGGAGACGAATGTTCCCCCCTGCAACTGCTCTGCGCCTTGTAAGCGGCTTCGCCGAGACATCAACCATTTGCGCCCGACCATCAGCGTCAATGTGAGTGAGCTTTTTCATTTCTCGTCATTACAGGCGGCGTGAAATCGAAGCTGCAACGCAGCCCCGAACGCCTTCCGGCGCGAGGCCACGGCTTTCAATCTCGTAGCGTACTTGGGAATGGTGCAGCGGGATGTCTGGACTTCGCTCGACATGACATGACCGCTCAACCGCCGATTGCAACCATTTTGCGATTTGGCTGGTAATTATGCCGGAAATCATGTTCCCGCGGCTTTCGATCGACCACGTTGAGGAAAAACTGCTTGAGCTCTTCATCGCTCGCGCCAGCCCGCAGCGGCTGCATGATATCAAACTCCAGGTAGCTGCCAAGGCATGGGCGCAACTTTCCATCACACGTGAGCCGCAGCTTGTTGCAGTTCTCGCAGAAATGCATGTTCGTCATCGCGCCAATGAATCCCACCCGCTGTGGGCGTCCCGGTATTTGATAGTAAATGGCTGGGCCATTGGTTCGAAACTCAGTGTCGGGAATGAGGCTGCCGTAAGCAGATTCGACCAACCGCTTCGCTTCCATCACCGACATGAAGTTACTTTCGTTGAGCACTTCGGTGGTACTCACCGGCATCAGTTCGATAAACCGCAGCAGAAGCTTCCGCGCGGCAGCGAATTCGATTAACGGCAGGAGTTGATTTTCATTCCGGCCACGCATGAGAACCGCGTTCATTTTAATCTGTTCGAAGCCTGCGCCGATCGCTGCGTCAATCCCGGCCAGCACCTGTGCATGGAAATCCCGGCCGGTGATCTGCGAATAAATTTCAGGATCGAGTGTATCGAGTGAAATATTAAGCGACTGCACACCAGCATCGCACAGCGCTTTCGCCATTGTCTCGCCGGGCGCGATTTCCCGCGCGAGCAGGGTACCGTTGGTAGAAAGGCCAATGCTCGTGATTTGGCGGATGGCAGGAATTTGCCTAACGAAATCGATTATGCCGCGACGCGTCAGCGGTTCACCACCGGTAATCCGCACCTTGGACACACCAAGCGCGACCGCGATGCGCATAATCCGGAGGGTTTCTTCGTAGGATAAAATTTCGTGGCGTGGCAACCACTCCTGCAATTCTTGCGGCATACAATAACCACAGCGTTCGTTGCAGCGGTCCGTGATCGACACGCGAAGGTAAGAAATGCGATGGCCGTAGCGATCCTGCATTGCAGCAACACGTTACCGGGAAGGCGACGGTGATCAACCGAGCCCATTCATTGACGCAATATGACGAACGTATCATCGTAACGCATGCAGGGTCGAGTAGCGCGCGTCGCGCTGACATTCACGATAACCGCCGGGGCGTTGATGTTCAGCGGTTGTGGAACTATCGGAGGACGCATTTCACAACATCCGGAAATGTATCAGAGCCTCACGCCTAACGACCAGGCACTGGTCAGCCAGGGACAGATTCGTTCGGGCATGTCGATGGATGCAGTGTGGCTGGCCTGGGGCACAGCCGATCAGAAACTTCCAGCAAGCATCCATGATCGCCCCGCTGAAACGTGGGTTTATTTGCGTTACGAAACACCCCCAAGCTACGGAGGGCCTTACTACTATGGACCATTCGATTGGTCGTATATCCCTCCAAAATTCATTTACCCGATCAGGGCAGTCACTTTTTCCAACGGCAAAGTCGCGTATTTTGGATATCTGCCGCGCCCGTAAACAGTTGGTTTGGCTTGCCAAACTGACGGCGCGTATGATTACCTCAGTGCATGAAGCGCCGGTTGTTCGTTCGTGCATCGACGCTTGGCGTGGCCGCGATCACGCTGATTTTCAGCAGTTGTTCAACGCCACAAACGCGGATTTCCGATCATCCCGACATTTATCAGAGTCTTTCACCCCGAGACCAGGCGCTCGTAAGCCAGGGACAAATTCGCATTGGAATGTCACGAACCGCGGTGTGGCTGGCGTGGGGTTCGCCTGATCAAAAAGTCGTGGGAAACATGGGCAGCGGCCGGACAGAGACGTGGATTTATATCTACTACGCAACTTATTATCCGCCGTATGGGCCGTGGGGTTACTTTGGCGATCCTTTTTACGATCCGTTCTATTATTCGTTTTTCCCGCCAAGTATCCCGTATCCGAGCAAAGTGGTCACTTTCGCCCGCGGCAGAGTGGCATCCTTCCAATACGTGGCATCGCACCACTAGACGCGTCAAAAATTCTGTCGCATTGCGCCCAGCGACAGATGAGTATTGCAGCGGGTTTGATCCATGCCTTACCGCTCCTTTCGACAGTTCCTCGATGCTCTTGAACAAGCGGGCGAACTGAAACGTGTCGCCGTTCCCGTCGACACCGATCTGCTCATTTCCGAATGGGCGGACCGCGAGATGAAATCGCCCGGCGGCGGAAAAGCCTTGTTATTCGAGCAACCGGTCATCAATGGAAAGAAATCGGAATTTCCAGTCGCTATTAACACGATGGGATCGCGCCGGCGCATGGCCATGGCGTTACAAGTTTCCGACGTGGAAGACGTCGCCCGGGAAATTCAGCTCATCTTAAAGGCCAAGCCGCCGACCGATCTGCGCGAAGGCTGGAACCTGCTCAAACAAGGAATTCATCTGCTGCATGCAAGGCCGAAATCGGTGCGCGATGCGGCGTGCCAGGAAGTGGTGCATGACATAAAAGCTGGCGACGGTTTTTCGCTGCGGGATCTGCCAATGCTCAAGTGCTGGCCGAAAGACGGCGGCCGTTTCATTACTCTGCCAAACGTACACACGCGCGACCCGGAAACCGGCGCACGCAACGTCGGGATTTACCGAATGCAAATGTACGACGAGCACACGACCGGGATGCATTGGCAACTTCATAAGGTTGGCGCGCGTCATGGCAAACGCTATTACGAACGCGGAGAGCCGATGCCGGTTGCCGTTACGTTAGGCGGCGATCCGGTTTACACGTTCGCGGCAACGGCACCTTTACCGGATGGTTTGGACGAACTCCTGTTTGCCGGGTTCCTGCGACGGAAATCAATCGAGTTGGTTCGCTGCAAAACCGTCGACCTGCAGGTGCCGGCGGACGTCGACTTTGTTTTGGAAGGCTATGTGCAGCCCGGCGATATGCGTCCGGAAGGACCGTTTGGCGACCACACAGGTTTTTACACCGCCGTTGAAGACTACCCTGTTTTTCATCTGACCGCGATCACACACCGGCGAGATGCGATATATCCCACAACGATCGTCGGCAAACCGCCCATGGAAGATTTCTACATCGGCGACGCGTCCGTTCGGATTCTTCTGCCGGTTTTCAAGATGAATTTCCCGGAGATTGTGGACATCACGTTGCCGCCGGAGGGAGTGTTTCACAATTTGGTCTTTGTGAGCATTCGGAAGCAATACCCTTATCAGGCTTTCAAAGTGATGCATGGCCTTTGGGGCATGGGACAAATGATGTTCAGCAAGTACATCATCGCGGTGGACGAAGATTGCGATGTTCACAACACAAGCGAAGTTCTTTTTCGATTGTGCGCGAACACCGATCCCGAGCGGGACACAACCGTAATTAAAAATCCCAGCGACTCGCTCGACCACGCACCCAGCGAGCAAAATATCGGTTCCCACATGGGGTTCGATGCGACGCGCAAACTACCCGGGGAAAACTATCATCGGCCATGGCCGGAATTGCTCAGCATGACAGAGGAAGCACGAGCGCTGGTCGACAAACTGCAGCACGAAGCAGAAAAGGGTTAAAGAAATGACCGCTTTGCACAGTGCTCGATCAGGAAATGACGGCTGGGAAGCCGTCACTCCCTGATGAATATCCCGGCGCTAAAGTATTCCTCAGGGCCTGCGGAAAAGACGACCCGTATCGACGTCGCGAGTGAGTCCACCGGGCGGAACACCCCGTAGATCGTAAACGCGACCTGTATAAGGGCTGTAATAAAAGCCGGATCTTCCCGCCCACCGCGCAAAAGGATAACCGCCCGGCGGGGGCGGACCGTATCGGGCAGCTTGATTCTCCTGAATGATCTTTCCGGTTAACGCGCCCGCAGCCGCTCCCGCGGCGGCGCCGATTGCGGCATAGCGCGCCTGTCCGGTTGCCGCTCCACCAATGATGGCACCCGTTGCAGCCCCCCAGCCCGCGCCCTGGCCGACTGGCGTATCACACGAACTCAGAGACAGGCAACCCAGCGACATTCCCAAGATCGTCAGGAGAACGTTTCTTTTCATAAAGTACCCTTCGATCAATGACGGCCCCCAGACAGAACGGGTGCGTCTCATTCCAGCTATCCACCCAGATGATGTACTCTTGAGCGTCTGGCGACTTACGGCCTTACGAAGACTTTGTTCGCTTTCGTGTCAACGACCAATCCGCCGTGTGCAACCTTGGAGCACTCATATTTCATATGCGGAGGATATGGACTGATGACAACACCTGACGGATCATGAGCATCTCGCTGGGCGACGGGATAAGCCCCTCCCTTGATCGGATACTTTTTTTCGGCGTCTGCTTTGCTGATCGCCGTAGCTTCAATCGCGCCCTTTTCTCCCCGTTCGCGCGCTATACTGCCGATGCGCGAGTCTGTGCCCTGCGCGTAAACCGCCGTGCCAAGCACACCGGATGCAACGCTGATTGCCAATAGAATTTTGAGAGATTTCATTTTCATAGTTATGGTCCTTGATATTTCGCAGCCAGCAAGTCAGACGGATGCTCGACGCGGCCAATTCAAAAAAGATTTGAACAACTGCGCCGTAATTCGGCCTGCTTTCTCCAGCTTGCTCAACTGATATTCTTTTTCGAAAACTCGAAACTTGTCCAGTTCAATCCGGCGGAGCAAGGCGCGGTAGATGGAGCCCATTATTTCCGCGGGCGCCATTGAGCGGCGATCTTCCGGCGGGAGTTCAGTCATCGCGCGGCTGAAGAATTCGCGCGCGCGTGAGGCTTCAAATTGCATCAACTGCAGGAAGTGTTCAGTGCGCTGTCGTTTCGCCAGGTCAGCTTCCGAATAGTGGAACCGAGCCATATCTTCCTGTGGAAGATAAATGCGCCCGGCTTGAAAATCTTTCCAAACATCCCGAATGATGTTGGTCATTTGCAATGCCAGTCCGAGGTCGATCGCGTATTCCCGGCAGCGCGGGTTGTGATATCCGAAGATCTCGATGCTCACCAGCCCGACTGCGCTCGCGACCCGGTAACAATAGACGCGGAGATCCTTGAATGTCGGATATCGCGCGATGCTCAAATCCATTTCCACTCCGGCAATGATTTCCTCAAGCATCTCGGATGGAAGCGAATACTTGTGCATTAATTCCCTCACATCCCGGGCCAGCAGCGGTTCTTCCGCAACAGCACCGCGAAGCATCTCGCGCCAGGTTGCCAGACGAACTCTTTTTTCGATGATGCTTAGTTCCGTCGAGTCGGCAATGTCATCGACCACACGGCAGAAGGCATAGAAAATCGTGATGTCGCGTTTGCGTTCACGGCCTAACGAAACAAAAGCCAGTGCCAGATTCGATTTGCTCTGGCGCGTGATGGTCGCCGCATTCACCTTCGCCTGCTCGCAGCCTGTTTAATCAATATTGAATCCATTTCTCCTGATGAATCCTGCCGGTCTCGCATTGCCGAAACAGGCAGACCCATGAAGCCAGGAGCCACCCGGTAACCGCGCCTCGCAAACAGGCAAAAATAAATTTCCATAGCAGGAGCGCGCCCAGTCGATCCGCGATCGCACTGCGCAGAATGGCATCGCAAAGCGTGATCAGATAAAAATGGATGCCGCAAATGACCAAAAACCATGCGAGGCGCCCGGCGTTCCTTTGGATGAAATGAACGTGAGCGCGCATTGCCTCGATGAGTGTTTCGTTGTGCAGCACCAGCGAGATTTGGACAGAACAGAACGCGATAATCAACCCGCTCATGAGAACCCGCGCAATGGGCAGGTAATCGAGGACCCGCGGGATATTGATGAAGTACGCAAGCACGAGCGGCAGCCGAAGGATCAACGTGCTGACTGCAACCACAATGCCAGCCCATTCCAACACATAACTGAACCGCCTCATGGCGAACCGGAACAAACCGCCCTCTTCAAAGCTCAAGCCGCGGATCCAAGCCAGACAAACTGTGATCAGATAGACCTGGATATAAACTCCGAGGAGATATTCGAAAATGAACGCCGTCGCATCCAGTGTTGCCGACACACGCAGCAGACCAGCTGCGGGCAAAAGACCACTCCATTCCGGTAATCGCCAGAAAAGGATTGGCTTCAGCAGCGACGCCAGTGCGCTCAGCAACAGAATCACATAAACCAGATAACCCCAGAAGCCGTATCGTTTTCCCAGCGCACGCACCAGGGCCCCATGCAATCCCCGCCAGTTCACAATCATTAGAACGGCAGCGATGACGGAGAGCGGATAGGTTGTGGTGGCGTTGTCGAAAATTCCAGAAACACCCTCCAGCGCGGGCAACAGAGTCTCTCTCCATATCTCGCTCAGGCCTGGCCATGCCCATTTCGGCAACGAAGTGATTTGGCTTGGCTCCAAGTCCGCCCAGTTCCGAATTGGTGTGAAGGTGACAAACTGAAATACGAAGTAGCCGAATCCAAGGACCGCGAATGTGATCCAGATCCTTTGATAACGACCAAGGCAATGAAGGCCGTCAACGAGCGCTCGACGCACCGGCGCAAAAAGCATCACCAGCGCGTAACCACCGCAAAGGCCTACCCAGCCGTAAACACCGGGCATGACTTGCGCCATCTCGGCAATGATTCGCGCGGGATTAATGGAACATTCAACTAACGGAGTAATGCTTCTCAGAACAATAC
>JAICUQ010000201.1 GCA_025935755.1 Chthoniobacterales bacterium
CCTGGTCATAATATCGTTTGTAGGGAGTGTTCCAGCCGAGGGTGATCAAGGCGGCGATGATTAGAGTTTCAGCGAGTAATCGCATAACTTCCTAAGAGTGACAGAAAGCCGGCCACGAAATCAATCGTTAAATCTTTGACACATTAAACCGTTGCCGCCTTGGCCGAGGCTGCGGCAGCCAGGAATCATTGAAAAACAGACATGGATCGATTCCATGAGCGCCGTTCGTCTCGAGGTGGGGACTTGAACCGGTTCGAACATTCTGACAAGATTGCATTCTTGTTGCCGCAACGTTGACCTGCGGCAGCGATGAACTGCCGAGCGCTATACATGTATCGCGGTTTAAGCGTCATTGCGATCGTGCCAGTCTTCAATGAAGCGGCGAAGATTGGAGAAGTCGTTAGGCGCATTCCACGGCAAATCGTGGATGAAGTTCTGGTGGTGGACGATGGCTCCACAGACGATTCAGCCGAAGTAGCTCATTCATCAGGCGCGGAAATAGTTCCAATGGGTACAACGCTTGGCGTAGGGGCAGCGCTGCAAATTGGGTACGAACATGCGGTCAGGCACGCCTATGACGTCACTGTCACCGTAGCTGGCAACAATAAGGATGCACCGGAAGAGATTCCGTTGCTGTTGGATCCGATCGCGCAGGATCGCGCCGATTTCGTGCAGGGTTCGCGTTTCCTTAAGCGTGGCGCCAGCTTCGGCGCGATGCCGGCGTACCGGCGAATTGCCACGCGTTTTCACCCTGTGCTTTTTTCGTTGGTTGCCCGGCGCTGGGTTACCGAATCGACGAACGGCTTTCGAGCGGTGAGGACATCCATCTTTTCGGACCCTGGGCTCGATCTGTCGCAAGCCTGGTTGCAGCAGTATGAGCTGGAACCGTACTTGTATTTGCGCAGTATCCAGCTTGGCTATCGCACCGTGGAAGTTCCGGTGACAAAGATTTATCCGCCTAAACAGGTGGGTCAGACGAAGATGAAACCCATCGCCGGCTGGTGGTCAATCCTGCGGCCCCTTGTTTACGTGGGTTTCGGCTTGCGAAAGTAGATCAACTTGGTACAACGAGGCACGACTCGTCATGTCAAAGCAGCCGGCAGCGACAACGGACGCCGGAACACGAAAAGAACGGCATGGAAATGTTTAACCGCATCGCTCCCGATGTTACCCTGGGGCGGTCAGTCGAGATATTCGGATTCGCAAATCTTTACGGCTGTACGGTGGGGGATGAATCGCGTATCGGTTGCTTTGTTGAGATTCAGAAAAATGCCGTCATAGGTGCCCGCTGCAAAATTTCGAGTCACTCGTTCATTTGCGAAGGCGTCACTATCGAGGACGATGTTTTTGTTGGTCATCACGTCTGCTTCATCAACGATTTGTTCCCGCGTGCGTCCCTCCCGGATGGAAGTTTGCAAACAGACGTCGACTGGAAGGTGATTCCCATTCTGGTTGAACGACGGGCGACCATTGGCTCGGGAGCGGTCATTCTGGGTGGGGTTACAATCGGTGCAGGAGCAATCATTGGCGCCGGGGCGGTTGTGACCAGGAGCGTCGCCACCCGCACTGTGGTTGCGGGGAATCCCGCCCGCCTCCTGCGTAATCTGGGCGAAGGAGAAGCGCCGTGAAGGTCGGTGCAATTCTCAAAAGCTCCGATCGATTCGCACAATGGCGGCCAGGAGCAGAGCGCAATTTTTTGGTCCGACGTATCGGAGTGCCAGGCAAGCCAGGGCGGCGTGGGCATCAATGGCTGTGATTCGCGTTGCGGTGATTGGGGCCGGCCAGTGGGGGCCGAACCTCATTCGAAATTTCCACAATAATAAGACGAGCGAAGTTGCGTGGATCGTCGATCGCGATGCCAGCCGATTGAACGAAGTGCACGCTCATTTTCCCGATGTGCAGGTCGCGAAAAATCCTGAGCAGGCGTTGCGCGATTCATCTGTTCAAGCCGTTGTGGTCGCCACGCCCACAAGTAGTCACTACGCCCTGGCAAAAGAGGCGCTCAAGCGGCATAAGCATGTGCTGGTCGAAAAACCGTTAACCACGAAAGTGAAGCAGGGGCTCGAACTTCTCGAGCTGGCCACGAAATACCGACTGACCCTTATGGTCGGCCACGTGTTCCTTTACAACGCCGCAGTTCGGAAGGTGAAGGAATATCTCGATGCCGGACATCTCGGGAAGGTGTACTACGTGTCGATGGTCCGTACAAATCTTGGACCCATCCGCTCGGATGTGAACGCCGCGTGGGATCTTGCGGCACATGACGTTTCCATCGCCAATTACTGGTTAAATGCAGAACCACTAAGCGTATCGGCAATAGGAGGAACTTGGATCAATCAAGGCGTTGAAGACGCCGTTTTCGCAACGCTGAGATATCCGCAAGGAACGCTGGTGAATCTACATGCTTCGTGGGTCAATCCTCGGAAGGCCCGTGATATCACAATAGTTGGCGAAAAACGTATGCTGACGTTTGATGATATGAACCTGAACGAACCACTGCTGATTTACGACAAACCGGTAAACGATGTATCCAATCGGCGAACCTATGTGGATTCGTTTGCTTCCTTCCGTGAAAGCGTCCGGAAGGGCAATACTACAGTTCCGAACGTGCCGCCCGGAGAGCCCCTGGCGATCCAGTGTGCCCATTTTCTGGAATGCATTGCAACAGGGAAGCAGCCATTTACCGGGGCGCCCGAGGGGATTGCTGTCGTACGGGCAGTCGAGGCAATCCAGCGCTCAATCCGTGTGCGCGGCCGCGAAGAACGAGTGGAAGCGTCATGTTGATTTCAATGGTTGATCTGAAATTGCAATATCGAGAAATTGCGGATGAGCTACAGCAAGGATTTGCGCGCCTGTTCGAAAAAACAGCATTCATTGTTGGTGGGGAAGTCGCCAGCTTTGAGCGAGAATTCGCGCAGTTTTCAGGCGTGAAGCACTGCGTTGGTGTGGCCAACGGCACCGACGCGCTTGAGATGATGCTGCGGGCGGTTAGTGTCGGCGCCGGCGACGAAGTAATCGTGCCAGCCAATTCTTTCGTCGCCTCAGCTTTCGCGGTCATTCGCGCCGGTGCAGTACCAAAATTCGTTGACTCCGAACCGGACACGCGTCTTATCGACGTGCAGCGGTCGCGCGGCAGATCACCCGCCGTACGAAAGTCATCCTGGCGGTACACCTCTACGGCCAGATGGCGCCGATGGAGGACCTTAAGACTCTTGCCGATCAGACCGGCGCGCTGTTACTCGATGTATCCAGGTCCACTGCGACACGCCTGGTTGTCGTGCTTTTTTCCAACTTTGCGCCGACACCGCGTAATTTAGATCTGATCGTAGTGTGCGCTTAAGGATTGAAGAAATGAAGACTCGTCGGTCATGAACTGGACAAAACGCGACTGGGGCTTCTGCCTGATTCTAGCGGTAGTCACATTGATGGCTTATAACCCCGCGTGGCATGGCCAACTCTTATGGGATGACGACAATTGTAGCACGCCTCCGGAGTTGCGTTCCGTTGACGGTTTGAAGCGAATCTGGTTTCAGCCAAGGGCAACCGCGCAATATTATCCTCTTCTTTATACATCCTACTGGATCCAGCAAAGGGTGTGGGGCGATTCTCCCACGGGCTACCATTTGATTAACCTCCTTCTGCACATCGGCTGCGTTGTGATGTTGCTGAGGATCTTGCGGTTTTTGCGGATCCCAGGAGCGGAACTGGCGGTGATTATTTGGGCCTTGCACCCGGTGAATGTGGAAACCGTAGCCTGGATTGCGGAGCGTAAGAATGTGCTCTCGGGAATCTTCGCGCTGGCAGCGACACTTTGTTACCTAAAATTTGACGACACCCGAGGCAGACGAAATTACGCGTTGGCAATCGGCTTGTTCCTTTTCGGTTTATTGAGTAAGACCGCGATTGTCGCGCTGCCTTTAGCGTGGCTGGTGATTTTGTGGTGGAAACGAGGGGCGATCTTGTGGCGTCGTGACGTGCTACCGGCGACACCTTTCGTTTGCCTGTCGATTACAGCCGGACTGGTAACGCACTGGTTTGAGGATGTTGGCATCGGTGACAAATCGAGAATTTTGGACCTTTCGCTCTTAGATCGGTGCCTGATCGCCGGGCGAGCGTTCTGGTTTCAATTCAGTAATCTCTTCTGGCCATCTAACCTAACGTTCGTTTATCCGCGCTGGGACATTAACGCGGAAGTCTGGTGGCAGTATCTCTTTCCCATCGGCGTCCTGGGACTTCTTGTGATTTTATGGAGTCTACGGCGATGGTCCCGCGCACCCTTGGCGGGGGTGCTCGTCTACATTTTACTGTTGTTGCCTTCGCTGGGTTTTCTCAATATTTACTTCTTCGTCTATTCCTTTGTAGCCGACCACTGGCAATACCTTGCATGCCTCGGGATCATCGTACCTTGCGCAAGCGGGATTGCTTTGTTAGCCGGGCGAAAGGAAAGTTGGCGAGATTGGCTGGAGCCCGCAATTACCCTTGTGCTCGGCGGAGTACTGTTCGTCCTCACGTGGCAGCAAAGCCGGATGTACACCGACGTCGAGACACTGTATCGGACGACTATCGCCCGTAATCCCGGCTGCTGGATGGCTTATACTAACCTTGGTGACATCCTATCTGCGGCCAACCGACTTCCCGAGGCGATGGACTTGTTTAACCACGCGTTAAGAATCAAGCCCGCCGTCGCACACTATAGCCTCGGCAACGCCTTTATCCACGCAGGTCGAACTTCAGAGGCAATACAGGAATACAAGTGGGCTTTGCAGATCGATGCTGATTATGTCGAGGCGCACAATAACCTGGGCAACGCTTTATTCTTAGCGGGCCGAACTCCAGAGGCAATGGACGAATATTCGCAGGCGTTGCGGATCAATCCTAATTATGCCGAGGCGCATACTAACCTGGGCAACGCTCTTATACAGACCCGTCGAGTCCCGGAGGCAATTGGCCATTATAAGCAGGCCTTGCGGATGTATCCGAATTCTGCCTCCACGCATAATAATCTGGGAGCTGCTCTGGAAGAGATGGGGCGAATTCCCGAAGCCGTAGAACAACTGAAAGCTGCCTTGCGGATCAATCCCGGGTATGCCGAAGCCAGAAATAATTTGGCGAAATTGGAAGCATTGCAGAAAACTACTCCGCCAACGATTAATCGGATTCGTTGAAACGCTGTAGTGTGCGCTGTCCTCAGCGCATTGTGATTAACC
>JAICUQ010000090.1 GCA_025935755.1 Chthoniobacterales bacterium
AACCGCGCCGAAACTGCAACTGATGTAGCCACGGCGCTCTGTCGCCGTGGTGGGAATGCTGATGCAGCCACGGCGCTCTGTCGGGGTGATGGGGATGCTGATGTAGCCACGGCGCTCTGTCGCCGTGACGGGAATACGCCTCGACAGAGCGAGGCGGCCACAAGGAGAGACGGTTTGGGCAGCAGCGACATCTTTCATTAACGCCGGTCTTCAGACCGGAGTCTCAACATCGCACACGCCACAGCCGTTTAAACGGGTTCACTCAACAACCCAAATAGTCGCATAAAAGCCGTGGAAACGGCTGCTGCGAGAAGACGCCGCAATGTCACCTGGCTCAAGCCAGGTGTTAATGAACTGTTGTTTCTCTATCTGGTGAAGATCAATTTGATACCTGCGATTACCAGCACTGTTGCCAGACAAACCGAGATCGCTCGAACCGGGAAACGTCTGCTCCCAAGATGAGACCCGATAATGCCGCCAATGATTGCTGCCGCTGCGAGGACGAATCCTAGCGATGGGATAATGCGAACTTTGGTGAAGTAGCCGACAAGTCCCGCGATCGAGTTGACCCAAATAAACAGCGCAGAGACTGCCGCGGCTTGCCGAATCGGAGCCCAACGACAAAAAAGCAGGACCGGCGTCAGAAAAATCCCGCCTCCAGTTCCAGTTAATCCTGCCAAAAATCCGAGCGTTGCACCAACGCTAATCGCGACTGGTTGCGACGGGGGAAAGGTTCGCGGCGGATCGCTACGACGAACCAGCAGGCGAGCTGCGGAAAACAGGAGCACGACACCGATCAGAATCCTCAGAACCGAAGCAGATGGCTGCAAGTAACCACCGAGATACGCCGCCGGAATCGAGAGCAGGGCGAACGGCCAAAACAATTTCCACGAGAAATATCCGGCCCTCCAAAACTGGAAGGTCCCGATCGAGGCGACCAGAATGTTAAGCACAAGCGCAGTTGGTCGAATGACGATGGGTGCGATTCCAAATAACGTCATCGTTGCGATGTAACCCGAAGCGCCGGCGTGACCGACCGAGGAATAAAGTAATGCGATGACCCCGATCGCGAGGAACAGGAGGATGAGCTGTGTCGTGTCCATGCGCGATAGGGTTCTCCGTCATTCCGAGCGAAGCGGAGCTAAGTCGAAGATCCCGTAGCTTAACCTGATCGTTGCGCAACGGGATTTGATTCGCTCACTTTCCCATTGGAGTCGCTGAGCTTGTTGCCTTCCCTCCATGTGGCCGCTTCCAAAACCTCTCCGTTCTCGACTTCGCTCGGTACGCAAGAAATCCGCACACGCTTGGGAAGGCCCGCGGAGCTCGCCCCTCCATTTTGCGCCATTTGTGATCGTTAGTTCGCTGTCGTGGATTGCCTTCATCGCTGTACGCTTTTAACGATTCAACGTGGCGCAGCCCTTCCGCTTTGGAATTCTGGCGTTAGTGTGGTTGGTGACAGCGACTGCCACATCTGCGGAATCCACGCCGCGTTCTGAACGCACGAATCGCCTAGCTCAGGAGAAATCGCCTTATCTTCTCCAGCATGCGCACAATCCGGTAGATTGGTATCCATGGGGTGAAGAAGCATTCGCGAAAGCGCGCAAGGAAAACAAACCGATATTTCTCTCAATCGGCTATTCGACGTGCCACTGGTGCCATGTCATGGCGCACGAATCATTCGAGAGCGAAGAAACTGCCGCGATCATGAATCGCGAGTTCGTGAACATCAAAGTGGATCGCGAAGAGCGGCCCGATGTTGATCGCGTGTACATGACGTTTGTTCAAGCAACCACAGGCAGTGGCGGGTGGCCGATGAGTGTTTGGTTAACGCCAGACCTGAAACCGTTTGTTGGCGGAACCTATTTTCCGCCAGAGGAACGATACGGGCAGCCAGCTTTCAAAAAAGTGCTGGAGCGGATCGCCACAGCGTGGAAGGAAGATCACGAAAAAATTGTGGAGCAGGGGAACAACATCGTGGCGGCTCTCCGCGAGTCTCAATCAGCCGCACCGGGTGAAGGAAAAATCGACGAGTCAGTGGTAGATAATGCCTACCGCCAGATCGAGCGCAGTTATGATCCGAAGGAAGGCGGATTCGGCACTGCGCCCAAATTTCCGCGGCCAGTCACACTCAATTTCCTTACTCGATTTTACGCGCGGGAGGTAGCGCATGCGTCCCGCTTGCGCGGCAAAGTCGACGAAACCGGGACGATCGCGCTGCAAAGACAAGCAAACGCAAGCGAGGCGCATGCCCTACCTTCACATGCGCTCGACATGGCTCTGTTTACGTTGCGCAAAATGGCTGCAGGCGGGATGCACGATCACGTGGGCGGCGGATTTCATCGTTACTCAGTGGACCGTTACTGGCATGTGCCGCATTTCGAGAAAATGCTTTACGATCAGGCACAACTCGCGCTCGCGTATCTCGACGGAGTACAAATTTTGCGCGACCCTAAACTCAATCCTCAGGTCGGGCTTGCGACCGGGGAGGAGCGTCGAGGGACGGACGCGAAATCGCCGGTGAGGGTCGAGTTTGAAGCAGTCGCCCGCGACACTCTCGATTACGTCGCTCGTGATATGACATCGAAAGAAGGCGGTTTCTTCTCAGCCGAGGACGCAGACAGTCCTGTTCCTGTAGCGGCGGGCGGTGATCGCGGCGACACATCGGGTTCGTCTTCAGATGTCGGCGCTCACAGAGCGCCGCGCCAGAAGACAGCTGAAGGCGCGTTCTATGTCTGGAGGAAGAAAGAAATCGACGATGCACTCGGAGATTCGGCCGAGGTTTTCGATTTTCATTATGGCGTCCAGGCGCACGGAAACGCCCCGGAGGGAAGCGATCCGCATGATGAATTCCGGGGTAAAAACATTTTGATTGAGCGACACACGATTGCTGATACCGCTCACCATTTTAAAAAGAGTCATGAAGAGATTCGCGAGCTGCTCGCGCGATCGCGCGAGAAATTGTTCGCCATCCGGCAGAAGCGACCCCGCCCGCATCTCGACGACAAGATTATCGCTGCGTGGAACGGCCTGATGATCTCTGCTTTTGCGCGCGGCGCTCAGACGCTCGATGATCCACGCTACTTCGAGATCGCAACGCGTTCCGCAAATTTTGTGCGCACAAAATTGTGGGATTCTTCGCGGAAGATTTTGTATCGCAGTTACCGCGAGGGTCGAAGCAATGTTGAAGGCTTTGCTGACGATTACGCCTTCGTTGTTCAGGGTTTGCTCGACCTTTATGAAGCGTCGTTCGACATCGAATGGTTGAAGTTCGCGATCGAATTGCAACAGACCCAGGACCGCCTGTTTTTTGACGAGAAGAATGGCGGGTATTTCAGCAGCAGCGGCCGGGATGAAAGCGTGTTCGTCCGCATGAAAGACGATAACGATGGTGCGGAGCCTGCCGCGAGCTCTGTCGCGGCGTTGAACCTGCTGCGGTTATCGCAAATTTTCGACGACACGAACCTGACTGAACGGGCGAGGAAAACGATCAATGCGTTCGCGACGATCCTTTCACAGTTCCCGAGCGGTATGCCACAGATGCTGGTTGCAGTACAGAACGCGTCAGGCAAACCGCGCCAGATCGTGATCGCCGGTAAAAAGGATTCGCCGGGAACCAAAGCGTTGCTCAAAGAAGTTCATCGTCGTGTTCTTCCAAACACAATTGTGCTTCTGGCCGATGGAGAGGAAGGGCAGAAATATCTCGGCGAAAAGAACGAAGCAATTCGCGCCATGTCCCTGGTGGATGGCAAACCTGCTGCATACGTGTGCGAGAATTTCACCTGCAAGGCGCCGGTCACGGACCCGAAGCAACTCGGCGATCTACTGAAGCTATAGCCCCGGGACTCGACTAGGCGGTCCGGCCGCAGCAGTTCTTATACTTTTTCCCGCTACCGCAAGGGCACGGTTCGTTGCGTCCGACTTTCGGCAGGGAACGCCGAATGGGCAGATCGAGTGAGACTCCTCCGTTTCCGTCGCCGTCTCCATCTACGGCCGCCATCGCGCCGACTGGCTGGCGGATGCGCGCGTCGGCGGTTGCTGTCGGAGCGGTTGGCCCCTCTTCGCGGAGCAGGAACTGCGGCAAGGTCGCGAGGAAATTCTCGAATGCCTGCAGATTGGAAGTGCTGCGGAACAGATTGTTCAGGACTTCGTTCTTAATGTTCGCCATTAATTCGACGAACATGTCGTACGCTTCGGTCTTGTATTCGATGAGCGGATCCTTTTGCGCGTAACCGCGGAGATAAACGCCTTCGCGTAACGCGTCCATCGCGTAGAGATGTTCCTGCCACAGCCGATCGATCGCGTTCAGGATGATGTAACGTTCCAGGCTTTTTACCGCGGTCGCTTCTTCGTGACTCGATTTGCGCTCGTAAGCAGTCTTGATTTTTTCAATCAGGAACTTCGTGTTCTCTTCGGCACTCCGGGTTTCAAATTGCGCTTTCTCCTTCGTCAGCCCGAGCGGAAACGTCGTGTTTACCCAGTGAAGGAGACCGGTGTAATTCGGCTCCTCGGCGTCGAAATATTCCTTCACCTTTGCCGGCACGGCTTCATTGATGACTTCGTAAATGTGCGTGCGGGGTTCCTCGGCATCGATGACTTCATTGCGCCAGGTATAAACGACCTCGCGCTGCATATTCATGACATCGTCGAAATCGAGTGTGCGTTTTCGGATCAGATAATTCCGTTGCTCTACGCGTTTCTGCGCCGTCTCGACGGATTTGTTCAGCCAGCGATGTTCAAGCTCCTGGCCTTCCTCAAGCCCGAAGCGTTCCATAATCTTTGTCATCCGATCTGCAGCGCCGAAGTTGCGCATCAGGTCGTCCTCGAAACTCACGAAAAATCGTGATGCGCCCGGGTCCCCCTGGCGCGCGCACCGTCCGCGTAGCTGCCGGTCGATGCGTCGCGCTTCGTGGCGCTCCGTCCCGACTACCATCAATCCGCCGAGTTCGGTAACGCCCGGACCGAGCTTAATGTCCGTGCCGCGGCCAGCCATGTTGGTGGAAATCGTGACCGTGCCTGGTTGGCCGGCGCGAGCCACGATCTCGGCTTCCTGCATGTGGAATTTTGCGTTCAACACGTTGTGCGGAATTTTCTCGCGCTTCAGCATTCGGCTTAGCAGCTCCGAAGCTTCCACGCTTACTGTGCCGACCAGCACCGGCTGGCTCTTTGCGTGGGCTTCTTTGATTTCCCTGATGACGGCGTTGTATTTTTCGCGGCGAGTTTTGTAGATGCGATCGTTATGATCGGTCCGCCGCACAGGTCGATTCGTCGGGATCATGTTGACGTCGAGCTTGTAAATGTCGTGGAACTCTGCCGCTTCGGTTTCGGCTGTGCCGGTCATGCCTGCGAGTTTTTGATAAAGCCGGAAATAATTTTGGATAGTAATGGTCGCCAGAGTTTGCGTTTCGCGGTCAATCTGCACGCCCTCCTTCGCTTCCACCGCCTGATGCAAACCGTCGCTCCAACGGCGGCCCGGCATTTTGCGTCCGGTGAACTCGTCGACGATGACGACCTTGTTATCCTCGATGACGTATTGAACGTCTTTCTCAAACAGACAATAGGCGCGGAGTAACTGCGAGATGTTGTGAATCCGCTCCGCCTGCGCATCGCAGTGCTGCTGGCGTTCCGCTTTTCGCTTGTCCTTTTCTTCCGGGGACAATGTCTCGTCCAGGTCGATCTCAGTGAATTCGTTAATCAAATCCGGCAAAACAAATGCGTTCGGATCATCTGGATTCAGGAAAATGCGTCCCTGCTCGGAGAGATCGGCCTCATTCGATTTCTCGTCGATGGTGAAGAACAATTCCTCCTTCAGTTGGAAGAGTTCTTCCTTGCGGGTGTCCTGGTAAAAGGAAAGCTCGGCCTTATCGATGGCGCGGCGTTTGTCTGGATCCTCCATCAGTCGCAACAGCTGTTTGTTGCGCGGCTGCCCGAGCTTGACTTTGAACATCAGCCGCCCGCCGGTCTCTACATCGTTCTGTTCGAACTTCTCGATCGCCTCGCTGGCGAGCCGGTTGCACAACATGTTTTGCTTTCGCACCAACTGCTCGATCAGTGGTTTCCACTTGTCGTATTGATGCGTGGAAATCGTCGCAGGCCCGCTAATGATGAGCGGCGTCCGCGCTTCGTCGATCAAAATGGAATCGACTTCATCAACGATCGCATAGCAATAGCCGCGCTGAACTTGTTGTTCGCGCGTCGTAGCCATGCCGTTGTCCCTCAGGTAATCGAAACCGAACTCGCTGTTCGTACCGTACGTAATGTCCTTGGCGTACTGCTCGCGACGCAGATCGGGTTCTTGGTCGTGTTGAATGCAACCAACCGTTAATCCGAGAAAGCCGTAGAGCTGGCCCATCCATTCGGCGTCACGTCTGGCCAAGTAATCGTTTACCGTCACAAGGTGCGCGCCGCGACCGGTGAGGGCGTTCAGGTAAAGCGGCAAGGTCGCCACCAGTGTTTTACCTTCGCCAGTCGCCATCTCTGCGATTCGGCCCCTGTGCAAAACAATACCGCCGACCAACTGCACATCGAAGTGCACCATGTCCCAGGTCATGGGCTGATCGCATACCGTGAAGGTTTCTCCGTGCTCCTTGAGCCTGCGTGCAGCATTTTTTACGACCGCAAACGCTTCCGGCAGAATTTCATCCAGCTTTTTCCACTGTTCTTGCAGGTCCGGAGTGTTCGAGAACTCTTCCTTCCAGGCCGCGGTTTTCGCTCGCAACTCGTCGTCCGACAAGTTCTTGAACTGTTCGTCCAATTCGTTGATCCGCCGGATCATCGGCGTCAGACGCCTGAGCTCCCGCTGATTTTTCGATCCTAAAATTTTCTTTAAAATCCAAGCAACCATGTGAACCCGTAATATCGTTTAGATTCCTCCACTATCAATCTGTAGCCACGGCCCTGTGGGCCGTCGGCGTTAAGAGAGATCGGAATCAAACCGGCCAAAGGCTGGTGACTGCACCCACGCACTAGTTGTTCGACTCACCATCGCGCCTGTTGCCGGTTCGCCGAAGACGTCTGTGCCGGAAGTATTTTTCCCGCCAGACGTAGAGACAAACGAAAAGCGATCGATGCGGGACAATGATGCCTGTGTTGCCGGTTCGAGGACAGGGTTACCACCTGCAGGTCCACGGCAATGCAGATGTTTATCCACTTAGCCAGACTGCTGTTCTGGCGTCGGGCCTCACCTGCCAGCCGCGGCCGGTCTTCCAAAGCTACTCCGCTTACACGCCCAAATTGGCAGAGATGAACGCCGCGCACCGCTCACTCTCTTTACTGGCAGCGGGAGAACGTACGCCGGTCATCTATTACCCGCGGAAGCTAGCGCCGGTTTTTTTTCGCCCGTCGTAGACAATCGCCAATCCTTTTTCGCACTGGCATCGACGAACTGGCAGCATGAACTGGCAGCCCTTGAAAGTGACTTCAGCTCGCATCACCGCCGACGACGGAAAAGGAATAGCAAGGCATTTCCAATCGCCACCGGTGCAACTTCATTTCTACCGTTTGGATTTTCAGCCGCCGAAATCTCCGGACTAAGGACGAACGCGGGCGCCGACACTCTCATTAAACGCGAGTGAACTAAATCGCGGGCGCTGAAAGCGTGTGATTTAACGTGGCTCCTGGTCCCGGCGTGAATGAAATGCTGATCTAACAGAAGCGCCTCGGCAATTCGACTGCTTTTCGCAACACGCGCAGATAATGGCTCCGCGAGATTTGGATCCCACCAAACTGTTGCAGGTGTGGGGTCAACCATTGCGTGTCGAGCAGGACGAACTCGCAAGCACGCAAATGTTCCACCAACGCTACCAGCGCAATCTTCGACGCATCGGTCACCCGATGAAACATCGATTCGCCAAAGAACGCGCCGCCGACTGCGACGCCGTAAAGGCCGCCGGCCAGTTGGTTTTCTTTCCAAGCCTCGATGGAATGAGCGTAACCGAGCTCATGCAATTGCGTGTAGCTGTCGATGATGTCGCGATTGATCCAGGTATTCTCACGTTCCGCGCATCCCTGGATCACTGCTGAAAACGCCTCATCAATGGTGATGTCAAAGGGTTTTCTGCGCGCAACTCGGCGCAATGCGTGTGGCACATGAAAATCGTCCAGCGGCAGGATGGCGCGGGGATCGGGCGAAAACCACTCGATCGAATCGTCATTCATGGCCATCGGGAAAACGCCGAGTCGATAGCCTTGAAGCAAAAGTTCGGGGTCGATCATGGCCGCCGCAATGTTAAAGCGTTGAAACGTTGAAGCCACAAAACTGTGGTCCATCCTGAGCGGAGCGAAGCGGAGTCGAAGGATCCCGCGATGCAACCGACCGATGCTGCTACGGGATTGAAAGCCTGGCCTCGCCCCGAACACTTTCGGTGCTGCGTTGCAGCGTCGACTTCGTTCGGAATGACGTTCGTTTCCACCGTTTAACCTTTTAACTCTTCAACTTTGTTGCAATGAAATCCGCTCTTCATAAAATGAGCCGATGAGGCCCCTTGCAATTCTGCTGGCGATGACGTCGCTGGCGTTGAGCGGCTGCTCTGATCCCCTGGAACAACGCTCCGGACAGGAAATGCAAGACCAGTTCGGGCGCGGCATTACCGGTCAGGGAACGCTGGGGCCAATGGAACGAGACCCTAACGACCCAGCAGCGGCGCATAGCGTTCCGCAAACGCATCCGTAGAACGTGAACACCTCGGAACGCCCCAAACACTCGAAAATTCTCATCCTCGATTTCGGGTCGCAGTACACACAGGTTATCGCCCGCCGGATCAGGGAATGCCAGGTCTATTCGGAGATTATTCCCTTTGACACACCGGCAACCGAAATTGCAGCAATGCAACCCAAGGGACTGATTCTTTCAGGCGGACCAGCCAGCGTGTATGACAAAGGCGCGCCTCAAGTCGACCCGGGGATCTTCTCGTTAGGCATCCCGGTATTGGGAATTTGTTACGGGTTGATGCTGATGGCACATCACCTTGGTGGTCGCGTGGTCTTCACCGGGCGGCGTGAGTATGGCGCCGGCGTGCTGCAATTGGCGCAAGGCTCGGAGCTGTTCGAGGGATTAGGGAATCAGCTCGACGTTTGGAACAGCCACGGCGACGAAGTAACTGCGTTGCCGAAAGGATTTCATGTAACCGGAACGACCGATGGTTGCGATTTCGCTGCCGTGGAGGATCCGCAACGCAGACTTTACGGCCTGCAATTTCACCCCGAAGTGGCACACACACCGCGAGGCAAAGAGATCCTGCAGAATTTCGTCTACCACATCTGCCACTGCGCCATGGATTGGACGATGGGATCGTTCATTGAAGAAACTTGCGCTCGCGTCCGAAAACAAGTTGGCAAGGATAACGTGGTGCTCGGTTTGAGCGGCGGTGTCGATTCGTCAGTCACCGCTGCGCTGCTGCACAAGGCCATTGGCGATCAGCTCACGTGCATTTTCGTTAACAACGGTCTGCTGCGCGCACGGGAAGAAGAAATCGTGCAGCGGGTGTTTGGCGAAAATTTCCACATCAAATTGAAATATGTCGATGCCTCGGAACGGTTCCTTTCGAAGCTGCGCGGTGTTACCGATCCCGAGCAGAAACGCAAGATCATCGGCAACGAGTTCATCCGTGTATTCGAAGACGCGATCGTTGATCTTGCAAAAACCGATGATGGAACTGTCGGCCGTAGCCCCGGCGGAGGCGGATCTTCCGTTTCCGATCGCAAGTTCCGCTTTCTCGCACAAGGCACGCTCTACCCCGACGTCATCGAAAGCGTGTCGATTGAAGGGAATCCCGCGCAAGTGATCAAGAGCCATCACAATGTCGGCGGGTTGCCGGACAAAATGCATTTCGAGCTGGTTGAACCTGTGCGGCAATTGTTCAAAGACGAAGTGCGCCAGGCAGGTCTCCAGTTAGGGTTGCCGAAAGAAATTGTATATCGACAGCCATTCCCGGGGCCAGGTCTTGCCGTTCGCATCCTGGGCGAGGTCACACCCAAACGACTGGCGATCTTGCGTGAGGCGGACACCGTCGTGCAAAGCGAAATGGAAGCGGCCGACTGGTACTACAAAGTGTGGCAATCGTTCGCCGTTTTGTTGCCGGTGCAATCGGTTGGAGTCATGGGTGACCAGCGCACGTATGAAAACACAATCGCACTGCGAATCGTCGAGAGTCAGGACGGCATGACCGCAGACTGGGTGCGGATTCCGTACGAATTGCTTGCGCGTATCTCGAATCGCATCTGCAACGAAGTGAATGGAGTCAATCGCGTTGTCTTCGATATCTCAAGCAAACCACCCAGTACCATTGAATGGGAATGATGCGACTGCCAATTGCCGATTGCCAACTGTTCTTTCGTCATTCCGAGCGAAGTCGAGCAATCTCTGACTTGCGAACCAGTGTTTCGAACAGAACGCGATAACGCCAGTCGTATCGGTCAACCGATCTGCGCGACAACGCTCATGAATTCCTGAAAATCCTTGCCGTTGCGCGCTGCATGATTGAGCGCATCGAGGCGCGCATCCATCGCGGCTTCTGGCAGCGCAACGCGGTGTGAGTACGCCCCTTTTGAGAACACGATCTCGTCCCATTGTATGGACGAAATCTCGTCGTTGAAACGCGCCACGGCGCGGCCGCGGAAAAACGCACGCGTCGTTTCCGGGGGATTAAAAATTGCGGCCTTAATTTCTTCCTCGGTGGTGACGCGGCGCATCAAATTCTTGCGCACCAATTCATAATACAATCCCCGGTCGAGATCGAGATTGTGATATTCGAGGTCGATGGATTGCAGCCAGGGATCGCTCCAGGAAAGTTTCTCGTCCTGTTGCAATGCATCCAACAGGAATTTCTTAGCGGACCAATCAACCCGGTCGCGTGTTGCCATGGGATCGCGTTCGAGATCGTTCAGCACCTTTTCCCATTCCGACAAGATCCATGCGTGCTCATTGTCTGGCGGATTGCTCCACAATTTGCTGGCTGCGCGCAGATAAATTCGTTGGACGTCGATGGCAGAAATTTTGCGGCCATCCTTCAATTCGATGATCCAATCGTAGGTTTGATCGCGGCTGATCGATTTTGTGGCGTCTACCGGTTGCGCAATTTCCAATTGTGGTGCTTCCCCGCGCTCGATCAGATCCAGTACCATCGCGGTAGTTCCAATTTTCATTGCCGTGGCCCATTCGCTCATGTTGGAATCGCCAAGAATTACGTGAAACCGGCGGTAGCGGCTCGCGTCCACGTGGGGTTCATCGCGAGTGTTGATCAGGGGTCGACGATTCATGGTGTCGATACTTACGATCACGCTGAAAAAATCTGCGCGTTGTGAAATCTGATAAAGGCCCGGCTCGCCCTGGCTGCTCTCGCCTTCGATTCCCATTTTGCCCGCGCCTGAGAAAATCTGGCGGGTGACAAGGAACGGCAGGATACCGGCAACGATCCGGTCCCAGGGGATGTCGCGGATCATCAGGAAATTGTCATGGCAACCATAACTGTGCCCGGCAAAATCGCTGTTGTTCTTGTAAAGGCGAACCTCGTAGCCGGGCGGCAGCTTTTGATTTCGGCGGCGTGCGCACTCGGCGAGGATGCGTTCGCCCGCTTTATCCTGAGCAGCGATCTGGCGAAGAGTTGTGCATTCGGGGGTCGAGTACTCCGGATGCGCGTGATCATTATAAAAGCGCGCGCCGTTTGAAAGCACCAGATCGCTTTTGATTTCCTCGAAGCTGAGGGGACGGCGTTTGTCGATCTCGTAGTACGCTGACTCGTCGGTGTCCTGCATTAATTCCCGGGCGCGAAACCCGCGGGCATCGAGGTGAGGATCTTCGAGATCATAATCCCATTTCATCAAGGCGCCGTGATCGGTGTAACGGCGCACTAGTTCGATCGATTCCGCCACCACATCCACGGTTTCGGCACCAGACAGCGTGATGCCATACTCCGTCTCCAGCCCAAAGACGCGTCTCATTGTCAGCCCGCTTTGCCGCAGTAACGAAGTTGCAGGTGATCTTCCACGGGGATACTCACCAGATGCATAATCGAGTTTGCCAATGTAGCAGGATTGCTGGGAGAAGTGTCGGTCCGGCCATATACATGGGAAGCGAGCTGCTTTCGCTTCGTTTCAACGTGATTGCACTCGCATTAGATCACCGAGGTTGCGCGCACGCGGGCATCCGAAACTGGCCTAACCGGTGAAATCTTCACGACGTTTTCAGGATCATAATCGATTAGCTTGAGCCAATCTTCGGTAATGTCTGTGGCCGGGAAAATATCGTTCTCTGCGTACTCGGCATTAAAGGCGAGTTGCAGGTCCGTTTCCCGAATTCCCTCGTCCTGTTGAGTCCCGATGGCGCGTTTAATCGCGATCGCTTTGGCGCGCTCTATGATCGAGGCAATGATCGCGCCGCTGATTAAATCGCTGCGGTAAAGTGTTTCTTTGCGACCGCTGCGCAGGGTCACTTCTAAAAATTTGTTTTCGTCACGCCGGGCGAATTGCCAGTCAACAAACCGCTCGATCAGGCGTTCGATAGACGCGCCGATTCCGTCAGCTTCCTTCGCCAGCACGCCGTCGTACGGCAGACTGTCAGTGAGATAGATCCGATAAATCTCGCGCGTTCCGGTCTTATCGGGACGATTGACTTTGATCTTCCGGTCGATACGGCCGGGACGCAAAATTGCGGGGTCGATCAGGTCCGCGCGGTTCGACGCCAGAATGATCACGACGTCGTTGAGCGAATCGATTCCGTCCATCTCCGAGCAGAACATCGGTACCAGTGTGGAAAGAATATTTGAATGTCTCGATGCGCGTCGTGTGCCAAGGATCGATTCGGCTTCATCGATAAAGAGGAACGGCATGAAACCTTCCTTGCGTTTTTCTCGCGCCGTGGCGAAAATCTCGCGCACCATTCGTTCCGATTCGCCTACCCACATGTTGAGGATCTCGGGTCCCTTCACGTGCATGAAATATTCGCGCATCTCTGTGCCGGTTTGCTGGCCGAGTTGCTTCGTCAAATTGAATGCAGTCGCTTTGCCGATGAGCGTCTTTCCGCAACCGGGCGGTCCGTAAAGGAGGAAACCTTTGGGCGTAGCGTGTTGAAATTTTTTGAAAAGATCGGGATGCAAAAGCGGTAACTCGATTGCGTCCTTGATTGCTTGCAGCGCCGCTTCCTGGCCGCCGACTTTTTCCCAAGGCAACTCCGGCACCGTGTCGAGGTAATATTCGTCCGATTTAGTGCTCGAGAGCATCTCCAACGCCATGCGATAATTGGAGTCAACGCGAACTTCATCGCCCGATTTCAAATTCGAGTGAGCGAGTTCTGAGGAGCGTTGCAGCACCATCGAATGCAATCCGTGCTCGGAACCCACGCGTAATCGGTCTTTGCCTATGACCTCGGTAATTTTTGTTACAGGGCCTGCTGTCTCGAATCCCAAATCCCCCACGATCACGAAAGCTTCGTTGACCAAAACGCGCGTGCCCCTTTTCAATCTGGACAGCGATATGCGCGGATCGACGTTGCAATAATAATCCGCGCCGCCAACGACGATGTGTGCGGTTTCCTTCGAAGTCGCGCCGAGAAAGGTCCCGATCCGGTTCGCGGGAGCAGTTACTTTCTTAACCACTTCCTCAAGCTTCTCTATCATCCGGCGCGCTTCGACCATCGTTTCCTGCTGATCGAGGATCTGCGGACGCAACTGCAACAGATCATGCCTGACCGGATCGCCAGGCGGCAATGATCCAATCATTTGATCAAATGAATCGAGGAGAGTTTCCGAACTCGCGTCTCCTTCGCCCTGCAATCCCTCGCTGCGCTCGTCGCTCATTGTGGTTTGGGTCAATCCGCCGAACCGACTTAATTATACCGTCATCAATCCTGTTCGCAATGTACACTCACGAAACCTTTTCGAATTCGACGCTTCGCGTCTTCAAATGTTCAACCGACCGCGACTTCTAAGGTCGCGGAAATTCCGAGTTCCAATTCCCAACGACCAAGGATTTACGTCCCAGGATCACATGTCCAAGCCTGCAGCAGTTCGTGTTCTGTGCGCCGGCGATTCGAGCTCGTGCGCAGAAGCGTGTATAGCCGTCAATAGCACCAGCATTCCTACGACTGTCATTCTGAGCGAAGCGAAGCCGCAGCGCAGCCCGAAAGCAATTCGGGGCGAAGCCAGGCTTTCAATGTCAGGTCATTCCCGGAAGTGGACGTGCATAGCGATGACCAGAGATGTTTGTTCCTGCGAAGCCATTTCGCATTTGCAAGTGTTTGGAATTTGGAGGTTGAAATTTCCCGAGCCGTCTTTCTTTTCGAAACACCATGTTCGCCCGAGTTGCAGGTGCACCTCCACGCGCTACGTTCGGATTTGCTTGGGAGCCTTAGCT
>JAICUQ010000263.1 GCA_025935755.1 Chthoniobacterales bacterium
ATCCAAAATGCGAGCTGCTCGAAACCAGTTGGCTCAATCCTGGTGATGTTTCCATTGAGCCCTGCTTTCTTCGTAAGGTCAGCAATCGAATCGACAACGCCGTCCGCGAGTAACGGCTTTCCGTTGATCTTTTCAGTGGCTTCCTGCGTATTCAGCGTAAGCACCGCGCCTTTTGGATGCACGACGCGTTCGCCGATTTTTACTTCCTTGTCCCTGTTCATGAACGCTTCGGCGAGGTCCGGATTATGGCCGTTTTTGATCGCCGATCCCCGGACAAGTGCGGACCAATACGAAATCGTTTTTTACTTCGCAGTGGCCGGCAGATCTTCGCCAGTCGAAAGGATGGGTGCAGCTGCGCCAATCGCGCTTACCGGCGCCATGTAAATGTGTTTGGTAGCAATGACAATGAGCGCGCCGGCCGATCCGGCGTTGGTGTTAATGAATGCATATGTGGGAATTTTTATTTGGTTAAGGGCGTTGATTATGTCCGTCGCTGTATCGAGTCGGCCACCGTACGTGTTCACGTCGAATACGATTGCAGAGGCTTCGTTGTTCTCAGCTGTTTTGACGGCGCGCCGCAGGAACGTCAGCAGCGACGGCGCGACTTCGCCATGTACGGGCACGATGACAACGTCGCCTTTGTGAATCGTTTCCCGCGCGGGAGCCGACTCAGCGATGCCAAGTACGAAAGCGCCGCAAATGCTGATCGCCAACATCTTCATGTTTTCAATTGATCAGGTCCGGATAAGCTTGGCAGTTTCTCTGTGGCAATTCCATCAGAAACAATCGAGCAAATCGCGGCGGCTAACGACATCGTTGACGTGATCGGCTCGTATTTTCCGCTGAAACGGGCGGGAACGAATTTCAAGGCTCTCTGCCCGTTTCATCAGGAAAAGACGCCCTCCTTCATCGTGAGTCCGAACCGCCAGACATTTCATTGTTTTGGTTGCGGTGCTGGCGGCAGCGCTTTCCGCTTCGTGATGGAGTACGAGCACGTCGATTTTCCAAGTGCCGTACGCAAGCTCGCGGCCCGCGCCGGCATTGCCATTGTCGAAGAACGCGGCGCGCCAGGTGAAAATCGGCAATACGAAACGCGCCGCAAACTACTAAAGCTGCACGCCGATGCTGCGGAATGGTTTCACGGTAATCTCACGAAGAGAGACATCGGGGAACCTGCCCGGAAATATCTGAAGCAACGCGGAATTACAGGTGAGATCGCGAAGCGATGGCAGCTTGGCTATGCGCCGGATGAATGGGACGCCTTCGGGAGTTGGGCTCGCGGGCAAGGTTATGATTCGCGGGATCTCATTACCAGCGGCCTTATCAAAACGAGGGATGACGATCAAACATCAAACCTCAATCCTCAAGCATCGTATGATCGGTTTCGGGGCCGGATCATGTTTCCGATCTGCAACGATGTTGGCGAAGTGATCGCGTTTAGCGGCCGGTTATTGAAAGACGAAGAAGGCGCGGCCAAGTACCTTAATTCGCCGGAGACGCCGCTTTTTCGAAAGGGCAATGTTCTTTTTGGGTTGCACAAGTCCAAGCGCGCACTGATCGAAGCGAATTGTGCGGTTGTTTGTGAAGGCCAGCTCGACTTGATCAGTCTGTTCGAGAGACGAGTCGCGAATGTTGTCGCGCCACAGGGAACTGCGTTCACAGAAAATCAGGCGCGCATTTTGAAGCGCTACGTCAGTGAAGTCGTGCTGTGCTTCGATTCCGATGCGGCCGGGGCCAAAGCAGTCGACCGCTCGCTCGATGCGCTTCTCGAAAATGATTTTATTGTTCGCGTCGTCGAGTTGCCGCCAGGTGAAGACCCGGATTCGCTTATCCGTCGAGATGGAAAAGAGCAATTCGAGGAACGCGTAGCAAACGCGCGCGATTTTTTTGATTACTGGATCGATCGAGAGATCGCTGGCGTGGATTTAAATTCGATGAGCTCGAAGATCCAGGCGGCGCGCAATTTGGCGACGACAGCCTCGCGAGTGCACGATCCAGTATTGCGAGGAGAGGTGATAAACAAAGTTTCAGCCCGGCTCGCGGTTGCGCCGGCCGATTTCGAATCACTGCTGTCGAAGCGCACTCGCGCCTCAGGCGGTTCGGTGAATTCATCCACGACTGAGATGCGCGCGGCGGCCAGTCCACCACATGATGTCGTTATGCTTTGCCTGCTGGCGCTGCGCGATACGGATGCCCGTAATTTCCTTCATGCGCAGAAATGGCGCGAGATTCTCGAGCAGGTGCCGGACACAGAGATCCTAATCCGGATTCTCGACAGCGAACTCAAACCGGACGACACCGCGTCACTCAACGCGTTCATGGCTACTCTTTCGCCAGAGGAAGAACGGCTCGTTTCCTCATGGCTAA
>JAICUQ010000245.1 GCA_025935755.1 Chthoniobacterales bacterium
ACTCACCGGCTATTTTAATGAGGTACAAACCGTCACCGTCAGTGTGGATGGCCAAACCTATGAGGGCACATGGGACATCAAAAACTACGGCGTCGATGGGAACTTCGTCAGCGAGCAATCGGGCACACTTAATGCCGACCGCCTGACGGTGCAGACACCTCTGTAAACGCCTTGTAAAACCTCGGGCATCGCCAGCAACTGCCCCCTACTCGATGCCAGCCTCTCCGGGCCTCGCGAAAATGAACCGGAGAGGCTCATGGCGTTACTGTGGAGTTGGCGCATCCCATTCACGCCAACCCCGTTTACGACAAACAAACTTAATGTAGCGGCGGGAGCTGGAGTCATTCGAGCTTCGCTGAAGCTAGGTCGGAAAAGTTGACTCCAGCTACAGATCGGCGCTTTTCAAGATAATCGCCCCGGCGTGTTTGATTTCGTCGACGGCGCGAGCGATGTCGCCGGGCGCAAGGTCAATGCCGCGGCAGCCGTCAACGATGACGTACGTATTCAATCCGAGCTGGCGCGCATCAAGCGCGCTGTATTTCACGCAGTAATCCAACGCGAGACCCATCAGGAAAATTTCCTTGATACCGAGCTTCTCCAAGTAATGAGCGAGTCCGGTATGCCGCCGATGCGCGTTGTCGAAGAACGTGCTGTAGCTGTCGATGTTCCTCTCGGTCCCTTTGTGAAAGATCTCAGCGATTCGGCTGGTATCGAACAGCGGGGCAAACTCAGCACCGTGCGTGTTCTGAACGCAATGAACCGGCCATAGGATTTGTTCGATGCCGTCCAGAATAATGCGGTCACCCGGCTTTTTACCTGGGTGATTCGCGGCGAAGCTGCCGTGATCAGCAGGATGCCAGTCTTTGGTCGCGACGACCAGATCGAAGCGTCGCTGCAATTTATCTGCTAGCGGGATCACCTCGTCACCATGCGGTACCGCCAAGGCGCCGCCGGGCAGAAAATCATTTTGAAGGTCGACCAGGATAAGTGCGTTCATCTCAATGGGCTGTCATGTTCGCCACGGCGGATTCGTCCTGTGGCGAATTGAGCGTCGTGCTGCAACGAAATGTGAAACATGACGTGGGGCTTTCCAACATCTCTGTGCGGGTTCCGTGCACAATCAGCCTGGAATTGATCCGAGATTGAAAGCCTGGCCTCGCGGACTTCGTCCTCTGCGTTGCAGCTTCGCTTCGCTCAGAATGACACTACATGATTAAAAATTATCAGTGTTTCGGTGTTGTAGCCAGTAGCCAAAAGCGCCGGAGCACTAGCGTACTCCAAAACCAAGCGCCAATGGAATAGGGAAATCGCGGCCACGTCGTGGAGTGCGGCGCTGCTGCGCCGCTTTCACCAATCAATTTCGTTTTGCTTGTTGCTTCGCGTGCGCCATCAAAGTTGATCGCAACTCGTATAATGATCTTTCGATGCCGACGTTGTAGGGCTGCGGGTCATTCAATTGCAGGATCTCGGGCGGCGCGCAACTGAGCTGTTTACGCAGGTGATCGCGCGACGTCTCGATGTCCGGCGTTTCATAAACAAGCTGTCCGGAGCGGAAAATCGGGACGAGCAGATCGGAATACGGAGTGTCCGCAGGTATCGTCGTTTTGTCCGCTGTTTGAGTATCCACGACTTCGCACGGCTCAAGAATACCGTGCGCGGTTTCGTAAATCGCATCCGCCAGAAATCTTCCATCCGGCTGGTAAAACCGGCGTACCTGCAATGAGCCTGGGATCGAAGTTTTCGCGGACTCTTCTGAAAGTTTGATGCGGTATTGCCAGTCCCCGCCAGGAGGCCGGATTGCGCCGAGTTTATAGATGCCATCAAGAGCGCCGTCTGGCTGACCAGTGCTAAGTTTTGTTCCTACACCCCACACATCGATCCTGGCGCCGCGCCGTTTCAAATCCGTGATCATGAATTCGTCGAGATTGCCGGAACCGACGATCTTTGCATTCATGAAGCCCGCCTCATCCAGCATGCGGCGCGCTTTGATGCTCAACGCAGCGCCGTCACCGGAGTCCAGGCGCACGCCAATCAACTCGTGGCCTTGTCTGCGCAGTTCGCTACCAATTTCGATGGCGTGACGTATGCCCTCGATCGAGTCATAGGTGTCAACAAGAAAGATGCAGTTGTTAGGCATCGCTTTTGCATACACTTGAAACGCTTCGCGCTCGTTCTCGAAAAACATGATCCAACTGTGCGCTTGCGTTCCGCTGACCGGGATGCCGAATCGTTGTCCAGCCTGCAAATTGGATGTGCCCGCGCAGCCGCCGATGTAAGCTGCGCGGGCCGCACTCAATCCACCATCGACTCCTTGCGATCGGCGCAGACCGAATTCGATTACCGGATCCTGTTCGGCAGCCAGGCAGAGCCGCGCTGCTTTTGCAGCAATGAGCGTTTGGAAATTGAAAATATTGAGCAGAGCCGTCTCAAGCAGCTGGCATTGAACGATGGGACCAACTACTCGGATCAATGGTTCGTCCGGAAAAACCAATGTCCCTTCAGGAATTGCGTCGACATCGCAAGTCAGTTGCAGCCCGCGCAGATAATCGAGAAAGCGAGAATCGAACAGCGGTTTCCCATCATTGCCGCGCTGCAATGTGAGGTAGTCGATTTCTGTATCGGTGAATCGGAAGCTGCGCAGGAAATCGATGGCTGTAGCCAGTCCGCAGGCAACGGCGAATTGCCCGCCGAAAGGGTTCCTCCGGAAGGTGACGTGGAAAACAGCGTCATGATCAGTCACACCGGCTTTGAAATAACCGCAAGCCATCGTGACCTCGTAGAGGTCGGTCGTTAGGGCGGAGAAATTTTGCGCCGGCGACTGCATCGACCAAACGAATGTAGGCAAGCTGTGCGAGTTCGCGAGTCTCCGGGAGAACGCACGCTTCCAGCGTGTAGCCGTGCCGGCAACATCTTCGCACCTAATCGCAAAGCGTAGCATTTTTCCTCTGCTCTCGGCAAGCTGCCGAGAACTGCAGGCTGGCAGCCTGCGCTCCCCCACAGACAACCGTTGCAATATCGCGGTGCGTTTTCTAAATGAATGTCAGCGAAGGCGTCGAATTTAAACAGGCGCTCCGGGTTCGTGAATTTCCGGGGAGCGCACGCTTGTAGCGTGCTGGTTTTGGCGTTCTGCCCAAACGAACTTTTGTTTTTCTCTCGCCAGTCATTCGAGCAAGCGCTCAGGGAAAGTTCACGAAAGCCTGGAGGCTTTCGCCAGCCCGCTGGAAGCATGCGCTCCCCGGACAACCGTAGCGGCTTTGCATAACGTTTCCCAAATAAGGGGCAATGAAGCGAAAGTCGAAGCAGCCCGAGCGCAGT
>JAICUQ010000084.1 GCA_025935755.1 Chthoniobacterales bacterium
CCAATGATCGCGCTACCTCGTTCCTTTGCCAGTTCCAGGGCGCTCACCAAATTCGGACTTACGTTTTTCTCACGGCTGCCCCCGCCTACGGAGAAAACAAGAATCGCGTCATTTTGGTTAAGCCGGCTACCTTTAAGCCATCCCACGAAAACGGATGACCAACCGTCATCGTTAGTACGAGCCGTCAACTCCGACACGTTGTCCGTAGGCGCGTAGGCCTCGATTGCCGCGAGTTTGCGAAAATCGTTCACTGCATGGGAAGCATTTGCTGCGCTGCCTCCCACGCCGAGAATGAAAAGCCGGCCGCCGCGCGCGCGCACTGCTGCGAGTAATTCAACCGCCTTTTCGCATAGAGCCGGATCAAGCTTCGCGATGATTTCACTCGTCTCGTGCAAGTGTTGTTTTGAATAGCTCATGTCGAAAGTGAAACTTTTTTATTGCGCAGCAACGAATCGAGTTCCGCCAGGCCCTCCGCGGAGCCGATCTCATAGAACCGTTGGTTCACTTCATACGCAGCCATTTGTTGGTCCGATACGAGGCGCGAATATAGATCGGCCAAATCAAATGGGACATTTTCAGGAAAGCCTGCGAACACTCCTGGAGTCAGAACGCTTATGCCGTAATCGATGTGCCGCATTTCCGGTGTGCGCAGTCTCTTGTCATATCGCTGAATTTTTCCCTTTTCGAACCAAACATTGCTCGCGTCCCAGCGGCCTTCGTTCTCCAACACTGTCATCAATGCCGGTTTTCCGCTCTGGACAAACGCTTCCACAATTGCGCCGTAATCGGCGGGCATGTATGAGTCGCCGTAAATTACCAGGAATCGCTTGCCGAGTTCGGGAAGAGCCCGTTTCAGTGCGCCGCCCGTTCCGAGAAGCGTTGGTCCGTCGAATGAATAATCGATTTTCAAGCCGAGCCGTTTTCCGTCGCCAATCGTCGCCTCAATCATTTCGCCGAGATATCCAACACACAACACCACCTTCCGAAATCCTTCGGACCGCAGCAGCCGCAACTGGTGAACGAGAAATGGTTCGTCCGCCACGCTTAACAGCGCCTTGGGAATCTTTTCAGTTGCCGGCCGGAGACGCGTGGCAAGGCCGCCGGCGAGAATAGCTACGGGGACATCTGCCAGGCTATCTCGTGTTCGCGCGTTCACTGAATGAGAAGCTTGGTACCCTCGGGTTCGAACCGGAACCGCACTTCGGTCAATCCTCTTTCGCGCATTGCGTTACGAACACGGGCTTTGTCTTCGACGTAGAATAGCAGAAAGCCGCCCCCGCCGGCGCCGATCAACTTTCCGCCAAGTGCCCCGTTCGCCATCGCAGTATCATAAGAGTCATTGATAAACTCGTTGGACATAATGGCTGACCGTTCCTTTTTCCGCTGCCAGTGCACGTCCATTAACCGCGCGAATTCGCCAAGATTACTGGCCTCGAGCGCTCGCTGACTTTGGCGTCCGAGTTCTTTCACAAAATGCAGGTTGTCCAGCATCGCTTCATCAGATTGCGTGCTCTTCTGATCTTGTTCCTGCAAGATCTTCGAGGCTGAGCGAGCATAACCTGTAAAGAACAACAACAGGTTATCTTCCAGCTCCAATAGGGTCTCTTCAGAGATGTTGAGGGGTGATGCCTGAACACGACCATCCGGCAGAAACTCAAAACAAGTGATCCCGCCATACGCCGAGATGTATTGATCCTGTTTACCTACTGGTTCGTGCAGCTTCTCGATCTCGATACAACACGCCTGCTCAGCCAATTCAGACGGGTGTACCAGATTTTTGCGCAACGCATGCAAAGCTTTGAGGAGCGCCGTCGTGAAACTACCCGACGAGCCAAGTCCGGTCCCTGCGGGGATATCGGCCATGCTTGCGATCTCAAGGTTGCGTTCCTGTATACCGGCTAATTTAAGCGCCTCTCTAATGATCGGGTGTTCAATCTCGTCGATCGTTCCGACTTCCTCCAGATCGGAGTACTTCAGCAAGAAGCCGTCGACGAATCGGCGATGAACGGTGATGTAAATGTACTTGTCGACGGCGGCGGCTATCAGAAATCCACCGTGCTTACGATAATATGAGGGCAGATCGGTTCCGCCCCCGCCGAGCGAGATCCGCAATGGAGAACGCGTGATGATCATCCGAGGCCAACATGGAAAAACCGACGCGCCTTGTCCAGCCTTCGCGTTCGGGCGGTAGGGTCATGATGGTCTGCCCAGGAACCGGTTCCATTTCGCCCTGGTTGCCGCGGGCACGTTTAAGTCGGCTTCCAACAGCCACGAAACAGTGGACAATGAGTTGATCACTACCGAGACGATAACGAGTCCGCTAAGCAGGTAACGCAGTTGAAATGTCATTTTGCCCTGCCGCAGAAAGATCAGAAATGCGAAGACGAGAAATGGAAAAAAATCCGCAATGTAGCGTTGGCACAATCCCATAAAAGCGAGGACCCCGATGACTTGAAGCAGAAAAATCGCAGCGATTCCGCGATCCACGGCGTCAGCTCCTCCGGGTCGCAACAGGATAGCCACCCCAATCACAGCTCCGAGGAGAAGCCACGATGAAGACCATAACAGCGAGGAATATGTCTCGGTGAAAGGCATCACATAAAGCGTGTCATGCTGATAATCCTGCCGGCTGGCTTTTAAAAACGGAGCCTGATGCTGGAGTCTCGGAGTTCTCAAAAAGAAATAATCGGCAAAACTGTACGGCACACGTTCAACACGAAAAAGACCGTGCTTTACTGCGAAATCACGTTGAACCGGGTTGATGTTGTACTTCATGTTCATCCCGCTGAAGTCACCGAATCTCGCGTAACTAAGAAACAGATAGAAAACGAGTGCAGCTCCCAACGGCAGAAACAGGGCGGGGATATTTCGCATTGGCGGCCGTTGGAGCAACCGAATGGCAAGTAGTGGCGCTATCAAAACGTAAGGGATTCCGAAGGTCCCCCGCGAAAGAAGCGCCGCGCCGGCACAAAACGAAAAGGCGAGCAGTGAGCGCGTTAAAGGCGAGCCCTCGGCTGTTCGAGATTGCCATGCAAAATAGAGTGCCGCCATAGACCAGGCCAACGCCCAGATGATTGCTTCGTCGTAAATGGACAGATTGCCCAGCAACAACAGCAACGGTGAGCCGAGCGCGAACCCGATCACGCAGAAGTTACCGATCCAGTTGCGCGCGCGGGAAGAAAGCTGGGAGGATCGCAAGACTGTTTGCACCAGACCTGCAAACGCACACAGCGCAATCACGCCTGCGCAAAATCCTGAAATCCGCGACCATTTACCGTGCCCGCCCGGATAAATGAAATTCAGCGGAATGCGAAGGAACGCCGGGAACGGCCCGAAGTACATCCGTACTTTGCCGTTCACGATCATCATTTCATGTGCAATCGCGTCTGAATCGACGCCTACGTCGCCGCGCATGAAGTGTTCTGCCTGAGAATCGTAAGCGCCACCGAGCACTTCCTTAACAAAGATGTCCCCGCCACCGGTCATGGTGAACAACCAGAAGACCACGGTGAGAACGAGAGTGACGGGCACAAGATTCGGCGCCCGATTGGCGTTACTCATCTGCACAGGAAACCAGTATACCCGACCGAAATACGATCAGTCGAGAATGTGACGAATCTGCCCGTTATGCGTGGCCGAATGGTCACGCTGGCCAGAGTCACTGTTGTGATCTTGGAATGACGCGTTTCGCCACTTCCATGAGCAGGGTGAAGCCGAATGTTTGGAATCCAAGGATCACCAGCAGAAGGCCGAGAATCGCAGGGTGCGAAATCACATCCAGTTGCAGTCCATGTTTCAGATAGTGATACGCCAGATTCCCCAGAAGCACCAAGCCGGCCAGGCTGAGGGCTGCGGACGCGATCATTCCACGGTCGTATGTCATGATTTTTTGCAGCCGCTCCACGAACCGTGGTTTCAATCCATGCATAAGCCGTACAAGAAGTCCGATTTGAATCGAGCTGTAACCCAATGTCGCGCAAGTCACTCCCAGCAGCATCCAATGCAGGCTAAACCCAATCCTTCCAATCCTCACTGGTCCAGCTGCCAGGCCGAGAGAAAGTATCAGTCCAATTATCAAAAGCGCAGCACCAGCCTTGAACAGGAATGAATCTGCCGCATAAACCAGCATCACTTTGAGATTGACCCAGCCCGCGAGCCACGGTGATCGCCATCCCACGCGCAGGTGGTGACTCAATCGGCCTTCACGATCTTTGTAAAACTTGATCGGCACTTCCGAGCTGGTGAGTTTCAGCCGCGCCGCCTTTAGCACCATCTCGCTGGCGTATTCCCATCCGCGCGACGTGATGTTGATACGGTCCAGCGCTTCACGGGTCACGCCGCGTATACCGCAATGAATGTCCGAAAAATTGCTCCGATAAATCCGGTTCAGAATCCAGTTCGTAAGAGGTGTGCCGAAATAACGGTGCAACTTCGGCATCGCGTCTTTTTCGATGCTGCCTCGGAAGCGGCTGCCCATGATGAACTCCGCGCCCTTCCGGAATTCTTCCACGAACGGAGCAATTTCGCGAAAATCGTAAGTTAAATCGGCGTCGCCCATCAAAATCCATTTTCCGCGAATGTAAGGAATGGCGTCCATGTAGGCGCTACCGACTCCCCGTTTCGGCACGCGTAAAATCTCGCCGCCATGCTCAAGCACGATTTTCGGGGTGCTATCAGTCGAGCTGTCGACGATGAGGATTTGTGTGGCCACACCGGCGCGCTCGATGCCTTCCTTACACCACTCCATGAATTCCCCGACGGTGATTTCCTCGTTCATCGCAGGGATGACAATGCTTAATTCCACATCATCCAGCATCGCGCCGTGCGGCAGAAGGTGCTCGATACCTCCAGCAGCGTTGTTGTGATTGGATCGCGTCCGTACGTGCATCACAGTAACGATGTAACGAATCGAAAGCTCGCGAGGCAAGCCTCGGGCGGCGTTATTTTCTGAAATCGAGCGCGCCTTTTTTGAGGGCGTAAACGTAGCCAACCATCAAAATTGCGATGAAACCCAGCATGCTCCAGAAAATTGCGCTGCCTTGTTTGATGAGGTCGCGGTACACGATCGCCCACGGATACATGAACACGATCTCGAGGTCGAACAGGATGAAGAGCATAGCCACCACATAGAACTTAACGCTGAAGCGTTGCTGCCGTTCTCCCTGAGGAATCATCCCGCATTCGTACGCAGTGTCCTTCGCGCGCGTGCGCCTCCCCCGTTTGCCCACCAGGATACTGACGAGCAATGCTGAAACCGCAAACAAACCGACAACGATTATTTGCAGGAGCAGCGGCAAATAGTCGCGCAGCATCTCGGAATTTGCCTTACAGCCAGTTCGTCGCGAAACCGGCCTTACTTCACGCCGGCTAGATGGCCGTTCTGCTGTGCAATTGCCTGAGCCAGAGCCGATGGCAACCCTTTGTATTTCTTGCCATTCTTTTTCACCGCTCCGCGTGCCACAAGGTTTTGCAACTTCTCATAGGCTCGCAGCCGCAGCATTTCCTCGCCGCCGCTGGCAGCATTTCGCGCGCGAAGATTCTCGTGCACAATATCGAAGAGCTGCTTAAACTCGAACGAAGAACGCCTGGAGAGGACAGCGACCAGCTCCTCAGTTACCAGATCGGGAACACGACGAGAGAATGCATTTTTCTTTAGAATAGCCATAGAGCCAGAAGGATAGCAGATTTTTGAAAAATTGCAGCAGTTTTCTTGCTAGCGTTAGGGAAATCCGAAGCGCGCCGGAATGGCGCAGCTGGGCCGCTTAGGCCCGCAATCCGAAGCAAAAGGTGTAAAATTCCGCTACGTTACGGCGTCGGAGATGGACTCAGTCCGGGAGAAGACACCGCCGAAGGGATGCCCAAGCCACTCTGCCGTACAGCTGCCGCACCGAAACTGCTGAAAATCGCAACGCCGATCCCTAACTGATCTAATGTGATCGGGCCGATTGACTCAGCCATGTAGCCGTCGCGATCATACCGCTGCGAAGAGACAATAGGGCTCAGATGTTTTGCGATAACTTCCGGCGGTGGAACTTTGCCAGCATCGATTGAGCCCGCTATAGCCGGCACGAATGCCGCAGCCATTAACAGCATCGGTCGCAGCGAAGTGTCCAGCCGGGAATACAACTGCACTGTATCGATGTAAGCAAAAAAGTTCGTGGGCGTTGGCAGCAAACGGTCGGCGCCTTTATACGTTGGAGACTCTGCAAGTTCAGACGGGCTGCTTCGAGCGCGCTTCATTGCCTCTTCCACGGAAGTCGCATCCAAACCCGCGATGAGCATCCGATCGGACAAACCAATCGTAGGAGCGATCGTCACAAGGCTGACACCGGATTGCTTGGAAAAATAACGGACCCCGTCTTTTTCGGTAGGTGTCCACGAGCCATTTTCGTCACCTCGTAACATTGCCTCGACAATTTTTCCTGCTTTGGCTGCGTCGGTTACCGGCAGCGTGACAAGCAGCGATGGCCAATGCGCATTTGAAGGCCATTGACCTAAAGCTCCGACCTCAATGCCGAATGCCGCTTTCCAATCAGCTGCGGTGATCCCGCTCTCGCTGAGTGCCTGGAACATTTTGGTGCCTGCGAATGCCGCGGCCTGGTTGAGAGTGTCCATCCGCTCGCCCAAATTGAGGAGCATCGCGAGATAAAAAAACGTTTCTTTGGTTCCGAGAGACAACGATGAGCGCGTGAGGGTCGTGTTCTGTTCGAGCTTGGGCATGCCCATGAAAAACACGTCGTGTATTTTTCCGTTCTCGAATCGGATCGAACCCGTGACGCAGCGCATTTGCTCGAGCATCGTGCCCTCGCCGGGAGCGGGGGTCGATCCAACAGCCGCGCGCAAGGCCGCGAGTCGTTGCGAAAAAATCTTTGGCTGGAGATAAAAGAATGCCACGTCATTGGACGGACGGCGCGAGACGGCCGCGCGATACGTTTCGTCCTTGTCCAGCCGGTTGTCTGGGTTCCCGCGTCGATCGGCTCGATCGAGCAATGCCTGCACTTCAACCGGATCTGTTGCCACGAAAAACCAGGGTGGATCGTAAACTGTCGCGACACTGAGTGAGCCTTTTTTGGTCACGTCGATTTCGTGGCCTTCATACTGTAGTTTCTCGCGCTTCAGACTTGAGTCTTGTCCAAGTAACGTGGAGCGCCATTTGCCAATAATTCGTTCTGCCTCGTCCTGGCTGCCATTGAAACGAAAGCCGCCGGCAATCTTGGGGTTGTTGTTCTCGATGGAAGTCAGCGCGACGAAGGCGTTCCTGGGCGCGAGTTGTTCGATTTCGCGCAACGTTTGAGATACCGCATCGGCTTTTTGCGTGTTGCCCAGCGGCTTACGCAAAAAATCCTGCACTGCAGGTTCCCGGTACAACTGATAAACGTCAGAGTGCTGCCATTCATTGAGAGCGCGATTGAAGTCCGGGATTTGCGCCACAAAAATCGTTTCGCGCGGTAGAAGGCTCGCTGCTGAAGAGCTCGAGATTCGTTGCGAAAATTGCCAGTAATACCAGCCAGCAAACACAGCGACCGCCAGTGCGATTAACACGAACAGAATTCGCTTCATGGAAATAGCTGCCTCACAACAAGTGGATGCTGGATACTCGATGGTCGGTCGGCGTTCAACACAAATTGGTAACGCCCGGCAGGCCTCTGCGGACCGAACGCCGCTGCGCCGCATCGTTTCTACGCGCGCGGATGAAATTGGCGGTGCACAGCCTTCAGCCTTTGTTGATCCACATGAGTGTAGACTTGTGTCGTCGATATGTCGGCGTGCCCCAGCATCTCCTGGATGATTCGCAGGTCTGCGCCATTGCTGAGCAGGTGCGTCGCGAAGCTGTGTCGCAGAAGGTGAGGATAAATGCTCTTCTCCAGCCCGGCTCGCTGCGCGTGCTTCTTAACAATCTGCCAGATCCGCGCCGTGGTTAATTTTTTGCCTCGCTCGGATAAGAAAATTTCACTGCTGCTGCGCGGCTTCACCAGTCTTGGGCGCTCGGTGGAAAGGTATGCTGCCAGGGCTTCGCATGCTTTTCGGCCGACGGGTACAAGACGGGTTTTGTTGCCTTTCCCGGTGACGCGCAGCATGCGTTCTTCGGAATTGAAATTCTCCAGGCGTGCACCCGCCAGCTCCGAGATGCGCAACCCACTTGCGTAAAGCAGTTCGATCATTGCCCGATCGCGTAATCCATGAAGAGCTTTGGTGTCGATTTTTTCGAGGAACTGCTCCACTTGCAATTCGTTTAGCGTTTGTGGGAGATACCGTTCTATCCGGGGCAACACCAATCCTTCGCTGGGATCGCGCTCTGTGGTTCCCGTGGCAGTGAGAAACCGGAAAAAGATTTTTAGCGCGACAACCACAAGTTTGATCGAAGAGGCCGAAAGACCGCCGCGTTTACGATCGGCGAGATATTCACTCATCAAGGGCAAAGTGACGTTGCGGGGGTGATTGATTTTTTTCTTCGCACCGCACCATCGTGCGAATTCGGTCAGCGATCTCTGCGTGGAAAGCTGATAATTTTCGGAAAGACCACGCTCGATCGCCAGAAAACGAATAAACGCTTCGATCGCGTCGTCCATTCAGACAATGCTAAATCAGACGTATGTAGTGACTAGCGGAAATTTTTTTTGACGGTTTGCTCGCGTTCGTCTCAGCATCGTCGAAGTTCCTTACAATTCGGCTGCCAAACCGCGAAGTTATTGACAAGCGAACATTGAATGTTGGATGTTTCGTACGATGAGCTTGGATCTCCACACGATTCTGAAGGATTGGCCCTACGAGAGCGGCACCGTTAAGGTGCGCAAAATCACCGGGCTCGACGGTCGCGAGAAATTGCAGCTGCGCGTCGATCTCGGCGTGTTGCAAATGGAAATCGTCGGGCGCCCTGACGGCAGGCGTCCACACAATTGCGAATCGCTCCTGGAGTACCATCGCAAACGTGCGCTGCGGGCGGAGCAAAAAGGCGAATCATACGAGCTCACTTCGGAGCAATGCGCTGAGTTGCAGCAGGAAGGGATCCAATATTATCACCGTTACCTGAGCCTGTTCCAGATCAACGATTTCGAGGGCGTGGTGCGCGATACGCAGCGAAATCTCGACCTCTTTACCTTCGTTCACGACCACACGGATCGCGAGGATTTCTCCTGGGGGCTTCAGCAGTTCCGTCCTTACGTTCTCATGATGAACACGCGCGCCAAGGCTTCCATATTTCTTGCCCAGGGAAAATTTCCGGATGCCATCGCGGAAATCGAACGAGGTCGTGAGGGGATTGTGGATTTTTTGCAGCAATCGAATTTCCCGGAACTGGTTTCCAAGAGCGCCGAAATCGCGTTTCTCGATGAATGGCTTGAGGAAGTGAAATCGAAACGCCCGCTTTCCAAGCTGGAGGTCATGCAGCGCGAAATGGAAACGGCGATTGCGAAAGAGCTTTACGAGCGTGCGGCCGAGTTACGCGACGCAATCAAACTGCTTAAAACGCAAAAGCAGGTTTAAACAAGAAACGACGGCTTCCCAGCCGTCGTGGTGTTTCATTATTCGACCGCTGGCCAAGCCGTCGCTCCTTGATTCTCAAAGGATGTGTTCGCGATTATCCGAGCGGAGCCGGATCGTCTTCATCTGCAGATCGTGCCGGGCTCGAATAAAACGCACTGTTTTGCTCTTCGCACGCATCAGAATTGAGTGCGTGACAGCCGTGACTCCACCGCGCGCTCGCACACCTTGCAGAAGAGCGCTGTCGCTGATGCCCGTTGCGCAAAAAATGATGTTCTGGCCATTCGCCAAATCGTCTGCCGCGTAGATGCGGTCGAGATCTTTTTCGTAACCGTCGGCAACGAGGCTTTTGCGCTCCTTTTCGTCGCGCGGCCACATTCTACATTGCATATCGCCGCCAAGGCACTTGATCGCTGCCGCCGCGAGGACTGCTTCGGGCGAACCCCCAATCCCCATGTAGAGATCGACATCGGCCTCGGGTAACGACGGAGCGATAGCCGCAGCGATGTCCCCGTCGCCGATCATCCGCAATGACGCGCCTGCTGCGCGAATCTGTTCGACGATTTCTTTGTGACGCGGCCGATCCAGCATCATCACGGCGACGTCCTGCACGCGCTTGTTTACAGCGTGCGCTACGATCGCCAGCATTTCCGCGATGGGCATGTCGAGATGGAGCGAGTCGCCGCGTTTCTTCATGTATTCGATCACCCGCGGCCCGTAGGCCAGCTTTGCCATGTAAAATGAAGGGATATCGCGGAGCGCGACCTTCACGCCTTCCTCAGGGCTTGCCGCAGCGATGCAACTAATGGAATTGGGCGCGCCCTTGGAGATGTTCGTCGTGCCGTCGATTGGATCGATCGCGATGTGAAATTCCGGCGAACCCGGATACCACGTGCCTAGTTGTTCGCCTTTGAAAATGCCGGGCGCTTCATCTTTGATTCCTTCGCCGATCACCACTTCGCCGCAGATGTTCATCAGATCGAACATGCCGCGGATGGCGTCGCTGGCTGCAGCGTCGGCTGCTTCCTTGTCACCGCGCCCGAGCCAGCGCAACGAGTTCAGCGCTGCTGCTTCAGTGGCACGGACAAAGTCCAGTTCGATGACGCGCTCGATATCCTGATAATCCTGTTTCGGCAGTCGCAGAGCCATGGAACGTTGATTTTCACGCAAATCGCGCGCGATGACAAGATATCAACGAGTAGCCCGCGCGTCTCGCTGGCGATCTCCATCAACGCAAGCCCGAAGCTTGCGCTACGATTAACTTCGGCAATCCGTCTTCCAGAACTACGGGGATCAAAGATACCGATGAAATTTCCGCGTCCTCGTTCAGGCCGACTTCGAGGAATGCGCCGCGATTCCATGCTGCGATGGTTGGCGCGCCGTCGAACACCAGGTTGCCCAGCGAATAAGCAATCGGACGGCCGTGATAGAAATCGAGCGGTTGTACACAATGCGGGTGCGAACCAACAACCAGATCAACTCCGCGATCAATCAGCCATCTGGCGAGTTCACGCTGTTTATCAGTGACTCGTTTGCTGTTTTCGATTCCCCAGTGAACAAAGCAAACCGTGAGATCGGAATGCGAGCGCGCATTTCCAATCGCACTTTTCAGCTCCGCGCGACGCGATGCAGTGGCGATCTCTGAACCATGACCAATATCGCTGATCGCCAGCAGAGCGATTTTTTTTCGATCGGACAGCTCGAAAAAAGTTGCGTCGTAAGCGTTCCTGGCCGGTGTTTGAATTCCGACCGGCTGAATTCCTTCTCGAAGCAGGCGCGTTGCGGAATCCCGCAAAGCGAGTGAACCAAAATCGAGCGCGTGATTATTCGCCAAGCCCATCGCGCGAAACCCAGCGCGCCGGAGCAATTTCGCGGATTGTGTCGGAGCGCGGAATGCATATCGGTTCGAGGACTCGCCGAGATTCGAAATCGTGCATTCCAAATTTGCGGCAGCAAACGACGCCTGACTAACGAGCGACGAAATATTTGCAAACAGGTCGACCCCGTTTTGCATTTTCGCGGCGTAACTGCGGCCAAGCATCACGTCGCCGCCGAAAATCAAATTGGCCACGGGTTTCGCCGGAGCGACGCGATACAAATCAAAGCGATCCTTTTTGCGTTCTCTGAGCAGTTGCCCCAGCGTTACTGTTTCCGGTGCGACAGGAAGCTGGTGAACCAGGAGATCGTTTTCATCAAGAACGCCTACCGGCTTTCGGTCCTCGATGACTGCAGCCACATGTGTCCCGAGGTGAACGATCGTGCCTCGCTGCAAATCATTCGATGTAATACTCGGCACGCCCGGGCTGGCGGATTTCGCTGTAAGATCGAGGCGTTGCCGCAGCTGCTTCGGATTCGACCACGGAATACGCAGGCCCTGCCGGCGCAGCGCGTAAATGACAAAGTTCGCGCAATCGGCGCCAAGATTGGTTTCGGGTCCAGTATTCGAGCCTTGCGACAATTGGCCGCTCCCGAAGAGATAGGGAAGACCAAATTGTTCCGTAAGCGCCGCGCGAAAACCGCTTCCGATGAACCGCCGCAATTCGATGACCGGCGTTTCACGAATTTTTCCATTGACGATTGCACGTGCTCGCAAACGCACCGAACCGCAATGCAGTTTTGGATCGAACAAGTTCTCGATCTTCGGGAGCGACAGAAAAGAATCGTGACAATCAATCGCGATCTCATTCCATGCAGGGAGCGGAGCAGCATTCGCGACAAATCCGACTTGATCGGCCGATAAGTCCGTGAGGTTGCAACGCCAAAACTGTGGCGTCAGCGCAAACCATTCGATTTTTTCCGGTTTCACGGTCCACGGCTCGACGATCAATTGGATATCGACAGAATCATCGGCTGGAACGCGCCACACGTTGTCTGTCGAAGGCTCTCGATCTTTAACTTCAAGATGCAATTCTGGCGCTTCCTCGTTCCAAGTTCGTAACAATTGCTCCCAACGCGCGGCATTGTGAGGCACCTTGATGCGGTCACGTTCACACAAAATTCGTGCCTGAAGTTCTTGAGTGACGTGCGCGACATCGAATGCGGCCGGCTTTTCTCCTTTCCGCATCAATTTCCTGGCGAGATTCGAATGATCGTTTGCGACGGTTAAGAACGGCTCGAATTCGATTTGCGCCGTGGGTAGTGAAAGCGCTGACGTGAACGCGAGCTGCAACAGGCGGTTCGCTTCGGGTTCGTCGTTTAAGTATGCGCGCGAAATCGCGAATGTGATTGCGCGAAGATTCGGCCGCTCGATCACGAAATTCCAAATCCGTGCGAATGCCTGTGCTTGGTTCAAGGGAGGCAGTCCTGCGAAATAATCGAGATCGATGCTGACGATCAACTGCTGCTTTGGGTCGATCACCAGATGCTCGAAATCGGAAACCATGTATGCCTCCCGTAATGATCCCGATGTCCGTGGTGCGGCTTCGAGATGGCCGTCGAGCAGCGCCGTCGCTTTTTGTCGGTGTTCGCGAATTTCTGAGTCCGAAAGTTTTTCGGCCGGGATCCAAATGACTTTTTCGATCGGAGCAGGCATGAGCGGCTCGATCCAGTTGAAGCATTGGACAGTGCCGTTGCCGCGCCAGCGATCGAGCAGCTTTTGGCGATCGTGCGTAGACGCGACGTTACGAACTGCATCACGAAGCTTGTCGGAATCGAAAATGCCAGATGCATCGCTGTGTGCATCGAAAAGGACAAGTGTGTATCGCTGGTCGAGATCGATATTCTGTGCCAACCAATAAAATGTACCGGCGTGGTTGTCCTCGATATAGATCGGCAGACCCTTCGCAGCGGTCGTTAGGCGGATGCTTGCAGCGAGAAAGGCCGCAATCCAACTTGCAACGCCGCGATGCGTCATCGCGCTCCCTGAACTTCGGGCTTTTTACTCAATGGTGCGCGCAGCTGGACGAACGAAATGCAGGTATCACGAAATTGCGTGCCACGATGCACGCCTTTGATGACCATTTTGATTTTGCTGACTGCCTTTGTGTAGTCACGCACCCGGATCAGATATGATCTTTGCATTGTGTCGTCGGGAATGGTTTCAGTAAACGTGTGTTCGTCATTCAGTGTGATTTCGAGTGCGGCGACGCGATTGTTCTTTTTCCATGCACTCTCATTGTCTGGATCCCAATATCCCGGACGAATTTGGATGCCATAAAGCGGCATGGGACGTTTCACATTTAGTGTGATGCTTTCGCCTATGCCATCGTCCTTGGTGCCTTCAACCCATGGTGATCCTTCGTCCGAGCGGCCTTTGATGTTCTCGACTTCGTAATGATGTTTTCCCTGGGGGGCGAGAGTCGAGCTGGCCGTCGCGTCGTAATCCGTGTGATCGAGAAAGTACTGGTTGCCTCGAATGATGTACGAAGCGCGACGTTCAACTTCCTGTTCGGAATAACCAGTCGGATATGAATCAAATTTTGAATGCGCGACGATCCGGATGTCGTCGTCCAGTGTCGGTTTCAAATTTTCAAACTCCCATTCGTAACGGGTATCACTGATTTTTTTGAACCGATCTTTGGGCTTCGCGATCGAAACGTCTTCCGGCTCAGGGTGGAGGACATTGATTTCGACCTTCCCTTTGCCGATTGGGCCTTTCCACGTTGCTGCAGGCGACAGCGAATACGCAAAGGTGGCGTTGCTTATGTGCGAATCATCTGAGACCGATTCATCGTTCTCCTCGTACCGGGCTTTGTAACGAATCGTCACCTCCCGCGTCTGGTTTCGGTCGAACGGAATAACGGATTTATTCCACGATTTGATTGTGAACAGGTCTTGTTGCCAGATCGACTCCGAAGCGGTTTCATCACCTTCCTGCCCGACCTCGCTCTTCTCTCCTTCTCCACTGGTGTCTTGAGTCGCTTCGCCTCTTCCTCCGAGGGTTTCTTCTTTCGTTTCGCTGTTTTTCTCAGTCGCTTCGATGTTTTTTTCTTTGCTGCCGTTCTTCTGTTGTTTCGGTCCGGCGACGTTGATCCATTTCAATTCTTTTCCGTCAACTGTGATTTGGTATTGATCGAGATCGTCGCTTTTTCCCTGGTTGTCAGAGTCTGGATTTTCTGCCCAGCGCTCGACGGGGAAAAAGAATTCCTGCTGCACTTTTGATCCCGTGTTGTGCATCCGGTAACGGACGGTCACATCGGCGTACTCCGGATGTAGATCAATTTTCAGCGTTTCATTTTCGATTGTGACGTCCGTGTGGCGGTCATTCTTTGAGGCGCTTGCGTTACCAGTTGATGGAATTCCGGTCTGCCAGGCGCCCCCGTTGGCAAGAACGATCGATCCGCTAACGAAAAAG
>JAICUQ010000108.1 GCA_025935755.1 Chthoniobacterales bacterium
CTGCGAGTCTGTGAGTGGTTGGTGTCGGAGAGGCGGTCCCGGATCAACGCCGTGCTTATTCATTGAACACCGGCTGGGTTAAAGTCCCCGTCAAATTCCCAGCCCTCGCAGTCGTAGGCTCGTAGCAGAGCCGCAACTGGATGGATTAACTGTTTCGATTTCTCCGCTGTTTGATCTTCGGTCGAAGCGTACTGCTGGCGGTTGCGCACGGCGCATCCAAAACCGCCAACGTAACACAAGCAAGATAACAGCAGCATAGAAGCAGCGCCGGGATCTGGAACGCGCGAAAGCGCAATGTTGATGGAACGAACGTTACGTGCATTCAATGAATCCAGGAAGCTGCTTGAACAACGGCAGGCCCAATTAAAGCAATTAAGAGGTCTCGTTGTGAACGCCGATGAAGAGCTGGCGGCATTTGTAGAAGCGAGAGCAATGCATCGTTGAGTCCGGTTACTTGTAGCTCACGTCGCCCCCATCACTTTTCATTGGCGTGTGGAAAGCAAAGAAGGCAGAATGCGCCGCGCGTGAACAAACGGGCTACTACAACCGCAATCTTGTCGCTTTTGTTGGCTACATTCGCCTTTGCCGACGACTTCAAGACTGTGAACGGAAAGATGTACAAAGACGCGACAGTAACCCGCGTTGAAGCGGATGGGATTGAACTCAGAACGAAAACAGGAATTTCCAAGGTATATTTCACTGAGCTTCCTCCAGACGTTCAGGAACGCTTTCATTGGGTAAAACCGCAGGCGCCCCGGGAACCTTTCTACCGCCGGCTGGCAGCGCCAGCTGAGGATCCCGCTGTCCTCGCAAAAATCATCGCTGCTGGAGCTGCTATCAGCGCGACTATTGGTCTTGTTATCAACCATATCCGGTCTCGACGGCAACCAGCAGTGCGAACGACACGAGGATCGCGACGCAAAGCGGTTCGTCGAGCATAATAATTCCTGGCTGTTTAATGTGGAGGAGCCCGCGTGAGCTCGATGATTCGTTTGACTTAGGAAATCGTACGGTCGACGGGACCGGCTACATGGCTACGCGTTCAAAACCCGCTGTGAAAAGCGTATGTTCGTTCGATCAACGCACCGGCTCGGCTAAAGTAAGGTTGACCGTTCGCCACACAACGGCAGCTATTCAGCTTCCTGCGTCTGCCCCGGAGGGAGGGCCGATGGGACAAGAACAACACTATCCGTGTTCTGCCTTAATGCCGTGAATACGTACGTTCCGCCGTGCTGCACGTTCAGCACTATCGACGTCGGCTGATAGCTTGGCACGGCCGACACGGTCAACATATGACGCCCCTCCGATAGCAACTGATCGAAGCGGCGTCCCTGCACAACGTTGCCTGCTGTTTTGCCATCGATCTTAACATTGAGAGCCAGGTTCCATCCAAAGTTCGGCGCTCTCAAAACGATGAGACGTCCACCCCGCTGAGCAACGGCGGTTTCCGCAGACGGGCCGTGCTCTGCTGGACGCACGGGAATTGCAGGAGCAATTTCCGTCGGTGTGGAAGAAGGCGACGGCGGGGCTCGTTCCATGTCATCTTCGCTCGGCTTTGCCGCGTACTTTGGAGAATCATCAGCGGTTGCATAAGGCGAACTGTTCACCTCAGGCGATGAAGAATTCGGAGCCGTTGGTATCGACGCTGCGGCGGGGGTCGGGGCTCCGAGCTTAAGCCGGGAATCGGCTAGCTCATATGCCGCGCCTGCTGAGGGGCCCATCTCCTGAAGTTTCCGCCACACTTCGTTCGCCGAGTCGTGAAGCTGTATGGAGTCGTACGTCTTCGCTAGTTCGGCGAGCAGGGCGGTATTATTCGGTTCGCTATCCAACGCTTCCTTGAAACGCTCGATCGCATTTGTGGCGTCACCTCGATCGCGCAGCTCAGTCCCTTCTCTCCGCAACTGATCTGCCAAAGATGGCCAGGCTTCAGGAGTCTGGACCATCGTTTCCTCCGAAGACTCCGGTAGCGTCAAGGGACTCGGTGACGGTGATGCAGAGGGAACAGTCCGCGTGACGTCGTTATGCCAGCGTGACAGATAAACGAAGATTGCATCTTTGTGCCACCCAATCGACAACCCCAACGCGAGCGCCAGCAACACCATCGCTGCTATTCCCAATCGTTTCATAGCTTGTGATCTGACAACCCATCGCAAAATGTGTTGCGAATCACTCCCTTCGATTCTCTAGCGGTTGGAAATTCCTGCGGGCAAGTCGCGCCCCCGCCGGGGACGAGACGTGCGCATATTAGTATCACAGCTCTCACTGCTTACTATAACGGGCAAAAGCGCAGAATGGCATAACCCGTCATGAGTACATCCTGACGGATCTCAGTTCACCTGAAAAAAGAGGTTATGGAGCCTACGGGATTCGAACCCGTGACCTCCTCAATGCCATTGAGGCGCTCTACCAACTGAGCTAAGACCCCGCCAAAGATGTGAGAGTTTAAATTTCAGTTTGCAGATTGCAACCATCTCGAGCACTCCTTCCTGAGCGGGAATCAAGCACGATGGGTTTCGTCGAAATCTCAAGATCAATTCCTTTATATAGAATCGCCTTCGAGACCGGTTCGCTGTGCCTGCCGATCAAACCCTGACTGTGCTTCTTGAACTGAAAAGGGCAATACACGAGTATGCGGTCCGTTGGATGTTGAAAATGATCTAAGGATAACTGTGAAGCGGATCGCGATATCTGTGCTTGTGCTGACGCTCGGTGTACCGCCTGCGATTTTCGGTTCGGTGGACCCGGCCACAGTGTACGCACGAGCCTGGGCTATTCTGGCGGCAGAACCCTACGTAAAAAAAGGATTTCAAGTGCGGGAAGATTATTGGGTGGGGGATCTTCGCTCTGGAGAGAAGAAAGCTGTGCGACAGCAGTTGTTCAAAGGAAACGAATACTGGTTTTGGCTGGGAACGGAAGCCGATGCGGCAAAGATATCCGTTCACGTTTATGATTCTGAAGGGAAGCTCGCGGAACAACCCGACAGTTGGGAGAAAGGTCATTTCGCGGCTGCGCACATCATTCCGAAAACCACAGGCAGTTACTATATCATCATCAGCGTGGAGGAATCTCCAGCAGCCCGCACGCATTGGGCGCTGGTGTATGGTTTCCGATAATGTCGACTTCTATCCGGTAACTGAATGGGCGGCGATAAATCGTCCTTGTGCTCGTGCGTCGGGGCACCACCCACTCGGTGAAGTAATGTGAAATCATCGCCGACAGTCTCACGACTTGGTTCGAGTTGGGCTGGGCCTCAACTGTCGAGGTAAAGTGCGAACAATTGGATTGTGGACGCGCATGGCTCGGCAAGCGTTTTGTTGTGCGCGCCGAGGAAATATTTACGGATTTCCTCCGCGCATGTCGGTCGCCAGGCGCTCGCAACGCCTTTCGGCGCTTTGGTGTGGCTTTGTGTCGTCTATGTGACCCTAATACCGGCGGCATGTATACCGCACCGCCCGGCCAAAAATGTGAGACTTTAAATTTTGATTGCGAATTGCAATCTGTCGAAAAGACGAAATGAGACCGCGTTTACGTTGACGAATCTTCAGGCGATTTAGCTTTGGCCAATATGGCTATAAAACACGCCGGCTGGATCGTGTCGTTGCCGAATCGCTTTCAATCGTTCCCACACGCCGGGAGCCAGCGAATCCCGAGCGCGAGTCGGCGAAGCTGTTAAGTCAGTTTCTCCCATGTAATGGCCGCGTGTTACTGGTTCGAGAGATCGTAACATGTCGCGATGCCATCGTTGATTGGCTTCGTCATCCTCAGGGTTCTCCCATATCGTGAACGAACCTATGTAGAGTGGCGCGGCCATTGAGTATGCCATTTCTCGGGCAGACGGATCGATGGTGGGCGGTCCCGTTACTGCGCCAAGGATCTCAGTCCTGATCGACGGAGTTTCTGCTAAGCGGTCGCGTAACCCACCCAGGACAGCAGCGGGGTCGGCGTCCGACCAGATGATACCTACATCGTAGCGATATCCTTCAGGAAACACGGCCGCCTCAACAGCAAACAGGTCATCCCACGAAACAGGAGTGTTGGCCTGTCTCACAAGCGCCTGATCAATCACCGGGCAATTCTCAAGCGGCGCGAGCGCAGCCATCGTTTCATCTGCTGAGTCTCCGTAAGTAACGGGCCACAGCGTGAGATGTCGCCGCCGGGGATGACGTAGTTGGGCCGCGGCTACGGGCGGTGCTAATCCCATCAACAGGAGTTGTTCCAGTGAAGCGGGCAAGGAAGCGACAGTCTGCGCTAGCCACGAGGCGATCGACTCCACCAAGTCGAGCGGATACACGTAAAGACTTTGCATGATGGATTTAGGCGCCGGAAACAGTCGCAAGTGGTAGCGAAGGATCACTCCCGGAAAACCCGGGCCACCGCCACGAGAGGCCCAAAGGAGATCAGTATTCTGTTGCGCGTCAGCAGTAATCAAATCGCCATCAGCATTCACCAGGTCGATCGCCGTCACGTTCTTGCACGCGATTCCCCACGTGCCTTGATTCCAACCTTGCCCACCAGATAACAGATAGCCACCGAGAGCTACCGTGGGACAGTGCCCGGCCGGAAAAGCGAGTCCGTGCCGACTGAGCACAGCCATCACTTCAGTGTTCTTGATCGCGGGCTGAGCTATTGCCGTGCGTGCCTCCGCATCGACGGTAACGCCGTTCAACTGCGACAGATCAATCAACATTCCGCCGTCACGCAGTGAAGTTGCTATCCAGCTATGCCCGCCGGCACGCACGGAAATGCGCAGACCCCTCGAGCGCGCAAGCTTGACCGCCTCGATCACGTCGGCGTCGGAGACAACCGTAACGATGACGTCCGGAAAACGATCTGGAATCCGTTTCTGCCAGACCATCCGGCGCCGAGTCGCTTCGTAATCGGCGTCGGTCCGCCAGACTGCTCTCATTTCGCAGCCTTAGTAAGGATGTCGATCCTGCTTATTTTGCCAGGCTTCGCAAGCCTTTAGCGCAAAATCGCGCTCGAAATCAGGGAAGCATTTGATGGCTTTGCGATCTTCCCAAGGGAGTTTGAAATCGATGTATTGAAACTCATCGTCAAAACCGATCTTACTCGTGTCCGCGAGTCTTGTGCCGAAGTACACCCGATCGATCCGCGCCCAATAGATCGCGCTCATACACATCGGGCAGGGAGCCCCATTCACGTATAGGTCGCAGCCTTTGAGCATCTGCGCGCGTTCGGGGACTGGATCGGGCGAACCTTCGGGCCGCGGAATCATTTTCAGATTCCCCTCATAATAGTCCGAGCCGAGAAGCGCTTTGGAATTGATTCGCCCGCACGCGTCGATAATCGCGGTTACTTCGGCGTGATAAACCGGGATACCGGTCAGAAGAACGCGGTTCTGGCCTCTGCCAATAATTTCGCCGTCCTTGACGATTACTGCTCCGAACGGTCCTCCCCAGCCTTTTTCTACAGATTCGATTGCGAGTCGAGTTGCTTCGTGGAGGAACTGTTTTTTGTATTCATTGCTTTCGATGTCTTGTTTGCTCATAGGATTTCGTGAGGGTACGCTTTGGGTGTTGTTGTTGCGGGAGTTGTGTTTGGGGTTTGTTTGGGGGTTTCCGTAGTGCGGCGGAATCTGCCAGTCTCCAGTTGGTGCATGCAAGCTTTATTTTTCGAGATGTAAGATTTGCCGGGAGACAAAAAACATCGGGAATGTGGCCGACAACCTAACGAAAATTCGACAAGCTGTGGAATTCCTAAGCCGTTGGAAGATGGTCGGCAAACAGCACGCCCCCGACGGCCTTGTTCACAAGCTGCGTCTCGTGAATGGTAATGACCACGCGATCAACCGGTACCTTGCAGGTCGCGACTACAACTTCGGTGATTCCTTTGCACAGTGCGCGTTTCTGTTCGATCGATCGTCCTTCGTTTAACTCAATTGTGATTTCAGGCATAACTTGTAATTGGTATTTGTTTTCGACAATACAGCAGGCTGGCATTCGCTCATTTCGCGATGGCACCAGGTTTCCACGTTCACTTAACTCGTGGGGTTGGGATGTTCATCTGTTATAGAAGGTGCCAGAGCGCTGCCACCTCGATGGCGTAAAGCAAAAAAATCACCGCGGTGCCCGCAACATTCACGGTGACCTTCTCGGCAGCGGATTTTGGGAATAGCCACCAGCCAAATGTTTTGATGAACAACGGCATCGTTAGGTACGTGGTCAGCCATACGCTGATAACATTACCGATGAACATGCCCAGTGAAAAATTCATGCCGGCAAGCTGCGGACTTAGAAAGCGTGTTTCCAGCATCACAATTGGAAATAGACCTAACAACACAAGCATGGCAGCCTTCCAATTCGGCGGCCCCTTGCCGGTTTTCGGATCCGTCGGGAACCATCCGGGAAACGAAGTTCCCATTCGCTGTAGATGCGCATAGTCAACGAGTGACTCCGCTTCTTTTACTAATGCAGCTCGCTCCGGAGATTTGAGCCAGGTGTCGAGTTGTTCCGCGGAGTCGAAGCGCATCAACGTTGTCCATCCCAGCTCGCCCGCAACAGGAGGCTGAACATAGGCTCCGCGATAGCCGGGAAATTTTGACTGCGCCTGTTGAATTTTAGTTTCCCATTCGCGGTAGGCAGCCTCCATTCCCGGTTTCACCTGGGTGATGATTACTTCGACCACACCGCCATCTGTTTCACTTCCTTTTACCTGGACTTCGATTGAAGATTTTTCTGCAAGCAGCGGCGTCGCGTCTGCCAAAAGATGTTGCCAGATTTCCGATTTTCTCCACGCCTCCAGGTGCCGCGAATCAGCGAAGCGCAGGAGTACGTTCCAAGCCAATCCCTGCCCCGATGGGGTGATTTCAGAATTTAGGAATCCTTCGAAACCTGCTGCGCGCGTCAGAGCCCTGGCTTGCCACTCGGCGAAAGCATTTTCCGCATCGCTCCGCAGTTGGAATTTTGCGATGAGGGTTGCCGTGTTCGTCGATGATGCATTGTTCATATCTGGGAGAAACGAGCGATTAGAACAAACAAATTACCCTGAAAGTCAATGCTAAAGCTGAGTCCAGGTTCACGTTGGCACCTGGAGCGGGAATGTATGAGATGGCCGGCTCGAAAAATGCCGCATGGGTAATGTGCGCCTGGTAGTAAGCCTGGAACATGAATTCACTATGGCGCTTAAAGATATTCTGATTCAAAGACGACCACGCCACGCCTATACCTGCGGAATCTTTAGGTCGGTTTGGAACCAAGCCGAATTCTGTCAGGCCAGTGCCGAAATACTGATCGAAGGGCAGCGTATCTGAATCATGAACACCAAACTGCATAAACCCGCTGACGCCGCTGTTATCGATGTCCGGACGCGCGCGCCAAAAGCGTTGTGATCCGAATAAATAAATACCGGACGCGCCATTCTCGGTGAGGTTATTCGGGGGGGGACCGGTGCTGAGGTGTCCGGTCTGGTGCCAACCGCCAATGGCAAACGATCCTGGCAGTCCTCCTGCCTGCCAGGCACCGCCTGCTTCTGCGATGTGGAAATAATAACCATTGAAGTTGGGCGCATTATGCAAACCGGTTTGAACCTGGTTAGCAATGTTGCCATCGTAAATGCCATACGAAAGGTACAGATTTCTTACCGGAATGAACGTGGTGGTGATGCCATAAGCAGAGTTGTAATAGCCTGGCATTACACCGAGCAGAGTGGGATTAACAAAGACAGGTGTGTACAACAAGCCTGAGACCGCCGGGATTGCCAGGTGCTGGTCCTGCACAGGCACTGGACGCAGCACGTTATTAAAATCGTCCGTCGGCGCGACTTTGCCGAATCGGAGGACGAATTTGCGATCGAAAAGTTCCTGGCGCCACCAAAGCTGATAAAGCTCGGATCGGTGCAGCGGATCCGGCCCTGGCAAGGAATTGTACCCCTGTACACTGCCAGCCTGTCGATTTGTATGTTCACCGTTGAACTGTAAGAACTCGACGCCGAAGCGGCCGCCTGGCCAGCCGACGAGTTTCGCGGCATCCAGGCCAGCTCCGAGAATGAGCAGTCTGTTAAAGCTCCATTTCCCCGGATCGGCGCCGCCTGTGACCGTGCAATTTCCATCAGCAACCCAAACGCCTCCCAGAAAAACTCCGGTATCTCGAGGCAAACCAAGGAGTCCCTCGACCGTTTCCGCCAGCTCACCCGTACCTGTGCGAACGTCAACTGCGCCCGGGTTTGAACTGATGCCTTCCGCTACCACCCTCGTATCGGATGTTGCAGGCGGCGGTTGCTGATCGGCACAAATCCGATCCTCCATAACCACGATGGCGGTCGCAGCGATCAAAATGCAAGAATACCTGCTATTCACGCGGGGGGTTGAATCGAGCGCTGATGAGACTCAGTCCCCGCGTGCTTGGCGAGCAAATATTTTATTTATTCGCTGAACAACTTTGACATCGTTCCGGTCAAAGTTTGCAACTGCGAAGGCTTTATGATGTTCAATGCAGGGAGAACTAAAATGAATCGATTTTCTTTTTCGGCATTCTTTGTGGCGGCGACGGTTACCGGAATTCTTAGCAATGCGGCGGGACAAATGATGAACGCCACGGTGCAAACTGCTTCGCCGCGCGTGGTATCGGGTCGCGCTGCCTCGGCAAAGCCTGTAGCGGCTGCTCGATCCGGGCCGCAGGTCGCTCCGCGGCCGAACGGTGCATTTCCTCAGAGATTCAACCCGAATCTCCCTCGCATGACCGTCCAACCTCCACTTCATCTGCAGCGCGCTTATTCGCCGCCGGTACAGAATTCGAATCCCGCGCTTGCCGCATTAAATGCCCAGCGGAATGCGCCGATGCGACAACCCGTGACACTGGATCCAGCGACACGCCAGACTGAATTGCGCACCTTGGGGGAGATGCGGCAGCGGCGTGGATTTGTTACGCGGGAAGGGAATATTCTGGATCCAGCGACGCGCCAGAACGAAATCCACACAGTGGCCGCGATGCGTCAACACCAAGCTCCAGGCGAAGCGCAACAACCGAATACTTCCGACGCCACGGTGCGCAACACTGAGTTGCTCAGGTTGGAAACGATGCGTGAACGGCATGCGTTTCAGAAGGGCAATCAGACCCTTGCGACAGTGAATCAACAACCACATCTCAAAAACCGTAATCCAGAGGCTGGGCCTCAGCCGGCCAGGCCGGATCGGCCGAAGAACGGCCACGGCAAAAAGTGGCATAACACAAGGGATCATTTCGGCTTTCAGGATGCGTCTCGGCGTCACTGGCACGAGTGGCATGATCGAAATTGGTGGCATGATCATTGCCAGACCATCGTCTTCGTAAATACCGGATATTATTTCCTCGATGGCAGCTACTGGTATCCAGCTTATGGGTACGATCCATTGCAGACCTATTACGATTACGATGGACCGGTGTACACCTACAGTAATTTGCTCCCTGATGAAGTCATCGCGAACGTCCAGAGCTCCTTGCAAGATGCAGGATATTATTATGGTCCAATCACAGGATCTTTGAGTGTCGATACGCGAGCGGCTATCGCAAATTTCCAGCGTGATTATGGCTTAACGATCACTGGTGCTATCGACGAACCGACAGTCGAGGCTCTGGGGTTAGACCAAACTGACTCCGATTACCAAACGGATCAGAACTATTAATTGCGAGTTCGGTCCGCATGGATCGGGCACAACGCACCACGAATTAATCGACCGACACTAACGGGCAGCATTGTGATCGAACGTTTCGCGGCATTTGTTTGAATCCGATTGCGAGCGTCAGCACGTCGTTAGAATAAGTATGCGCTTATTCTTTCTATTCACGATCGCGGTGGCCGCGTTTTCCCGGGCCTCCGCAGAGCAACGTACCGATACGATTCTGATCCAAGGCATTTCCGCGGGCAATCAAACCGTACAGACAGACAGAGCAGGCGTTACACGCGTCGAATATTCCTATAACGATCGCGGACGGGGCGATCACATCATAGCAACGTGGAAGCTCGACGCTGCCGGAGTGCCTACGCAATACGAAGGCAAAGGCAACGATTACATGAAGGCGCCGGTGGAGGAAAAATTCGAGCTGAAGAATGGTACGGCGCAATGGAAAAACCGCAGCGAAAAAGGTGAGAAATCGGTTTCGGGCGAAGCTTTTTATTTTCCGATGAATGCGCCGCCTGAATTCACCGGCGTCCTCGCGCGTGCTCTCCTCAAAGCTCCTGGTCACAAACTGCCGTTATTGCCAGCCGGCGAAGCAAAGATCGAGGAGTCAGGCAAGATTAAGGTCGGCAAAACGGAAGTTACTCAATATCGGATCGTCGGCCTTTTTTTTACACCGCAGACGATCTGGCTCGATCAGAACGGTGATACGGCCGCAAACGTATCGAGTTGGTTCTCCACATTTCAAGCTCCACTCGAACGGGCAATCCCGCAGTTGCAGGAAGCCCAACAAGCTGCGGACAACGCATGGTCGGAGCGGCTCGCTCTACAGGTTGCACGCGTTCCAAAGGGCGATCTTTTGATTCGCAACGCGCGCCTGTTTGATCCGCGAGATCTTAGTGTTACTGCAGGAATGAGCGTGCTCGTACGCGGCGATCGCATCATCCGCGTCGGACCCGATGCTGACCTGAAACATTCCGCAGACGCCGAGATCCTCGATGCACAGGGCCGATTCCTTATGCCCGGCTTGTGGGATAATCATCAACATTTCAGTGACATCGACGGTCCACTCGATCTTGCTAACGGCGTCACCAGCGCGCGAGACATGGCGAATGACACCGATTCTTTCCTGCAGCGCGTCGCGCGTTTCGATAAGGGCACAGAGCTTGGCCCGCGTGTGTTGAAAGCGGGCATCATTGACGGCACTGGCGAATTTGCCGGACCGACCAAGATGCGTGTCGATACGGCTGAGCAGGCAATAAAAGATGTCGATTGGTATGCCGACCATGGCTACGCCCAGATCAAGATCTACTCTTCGGTCAAACCCGAACTGGTCCCGATCATTGCCGATCACGCACACGCACGCGGGCTTCGTGTGAGCGGTCACGTGCCGGCCTTCATGTCAGCGCGACAATTCGTTGAAGCGGGCGCTGATGAAATTCAGCATATCAATTTTATCGAACTGAATTTTCTGTTTCCTGAAGTAAAAGAAACACGCAACCGCGATCGATTCATCAAGGTCGCCGAGCACGCGCGCGAATTCACTCCGGACAAACCGCAGGTGCGCGAATTCATCGAGTTTCTCAAGCAACATCACACAGTACTTGACCCGACCATGGATGCGTTTGAAGGCCTGTTTTGCGGCAATCCAAATGTTGTTACGCCCGGCCTCGAAGATATCGCGCCGCGGTTTCCGCCACAGGTTCGGCGCCAATTGTTGAGTGGCGCCCTGGAAGTTCCCAAAGGCAAGGAGGCCGCTTACCAGGAGGCATTCCCTTCAATGCTGCGCCTGCTAAAGGCGTTATATGACGCTGGCGTCACGATCATCCCGGGGACAGACAATCTAGCGGGTTACATGCTGCACCATGAACTTGAGCTCTATGTGCGAGCGGGAATCCCAGCGGGTGAGGTTTTGCGAATGGCGACCTTAACGCCAGCGCTAGTAATGGGCGTGAACAAGGATCGAGGCGTGATCGCGGCAGGTAAACTTGCCGACATGGTACTAATCGACGGCGACCCGACTCAAGACATTCGCAACATCAATAAGATCGATACTGTGATCAAAGGTGGCAAAGTTTACGATCCCGCGACGATCGAGAATGCCCTCGGTATCGCGCCACCTTAAGTAGTAGCCAGCAAGTCATCACATCTGATCTCAGATTCGCGTGTCGCGTCGAGTCTGGAATCACCTGATCGGTTCTCCGCACGGAAAAATCAGGATTCACTTGATCGTTATCTGCAAAACGCTTTAAGAAAATAACGACATGGGTGATCTCAGTTTTCAGAACAACGTTCCGGATCCGCTGTTGTCCGGGAAAGAATTGCCAACGTTCAAGTTCCAGCTGGAGAAGTCGAAGGGAAAAGTCCTCGGAAACAGTTTCGGCAAGGAAGCAACGGTCGATCAGTTGCCGGTCTCAAAAGGAATCGCGGGCGTATCGATGCAGCTTGAACCGGGCGTGATGCGCGAACTGCATTGGCACGCAACGGCCGCAGAATGGGCGTTTGTATTGAAAGGGCGTACACGCACGACTGTAATAAATCCTTCCGGACAAACTGAGACCAACGACTTTGATCCCGGCGACATTTGGTATTTTCCTCGTGGGCACGCTCACGTGCTCGAATGCCTCGGGAATGAACCGACACATTTTATTCTGATTTTCGACAATGGCTATTTCTCCGAGTTCGGCACTTTCAGCATTTCCGATTGGATCGGCCACGCCCCCAAAGCTCTGCTTGCAAAGAATTTTGATCTGCCGGAATCAGCATTCGAAGGTTTTCCGCGCGAGGAAGTGTACTTTGCGCGCGGCGCCGTTCCGCCAGAGCAAATAGCGGAAAACCTGCAAGGCCAGCGTGTTTCTCCGCCACAGACGCATAAGTTTCGAATGCTTTCTGAAGCGCCGCACGGTGTGTTCAAAGGCGGCCGCGAATGGCGCGTGGATTCCAAACGCTTTCCAATTTCGACCACAATGAC
>JAICUQ010000181.1 GCA_025935755.1 Chthoniobacterales bacterium
CGCGGCTGTACCGTCAGACATCTGCCCCTTCGGCGAATCAATACCCATCGTCTTGAGGACAAGCCGATCCACCTCTTGTGTAGATCGCGCGAAGTTCGCCGCCGAGTTCATTCCGCCGGCAAGATACGCCCGCTCACTTCGCCGAAACCGACGCGGTAACCGTCACCCTGACACCATCCGGTGATCGTCAGGCGATCGCCGTCGTCGAGCCATTTGCGTATTTCGCCATTCGGCAGCTTCAGCGGATTCGCGCCGCGCCAGGTCAACTCGAGCATGCAGCCGCGTGACTCTTCAGTGGGCCCGCTAATCGTGCCGCTTGCGAGCAAATCGCCTGGCTGAAGATTGCAGCCATTGACCGTGTGATGAGCGAGTTGCTGCGAAATGCTCCAATATAGATTTTGAAAATTTGTGCGGGTGATCACATGCGGCGTTTTCATGGACGATGTTTGCAATTGCGCTTCGAGCTGGATGTCGAACGTGAAATCGTCTTTTCCGCGCAAATACGGAAGCGGCGCCGGATCCTGTCGCGGCAGGGGTTCCCTGAACGGTTCCAGCGCTTCGAGCGATACCACCCACGGTGAAATGCTCGTCGCGAAGTTCTTGGCGAGGAACGGGCCGAGCGGCTGATATTCCCATGCCTGGATATCGCGCGCGCTCCAGTCGTTCATCAGGAGCAGTCCGAAAATGTGATCCGTCGCGCGACCGATCGGCACCGGATCGCCTAACGAGTTGCCTGGCCCGATCAGAAAGGCCATTTCCAATTCGTAATCGAGACTCTTGCTCGGGCCGAAGCTCGGCCTGGGGGCATCCGCCGGCTTAGTCTGCCCGCTTGGCCGGCGCACATCCGCACCGCTGGGAATAATAGAACTTGCACGGCCATGATACGCGACCGGCAACCATTTCCAGTTTGGCATCAGCGCGTTGTCGGGACCGCGCAACATCGTGCCAACGTTGTGCGCGTGGTGATACGAGGAGTAAAAGTCGGTGTAATTGCCAATGCGGACCGGCAATTTCATGGTGACCTTCTCCTGCGAATGAAAGACCCGCGCCCGTAGCCTCGCGTTGTCACGGAGAATCGGCGTTTTGGACGACAGAAGGCGTTCAAGAACTGCACGGACTTTTCGCCATGCCGGACGACCAAGCGCAAGAAATGAATTCAATGAGTCTTCCGAAAAGACTTTTCGGCCTCGAAATTCCGGTGAGCGGAAATGACCGAGGTCTTCCAGAACCGAAAGGTCAGCAATCAAATCCCCGATGGCAACTCCAGCGCGCGGTTTGCCTCCCTTCGGCTGGAAGATACCGAAAGGAAGATTTTGGATGGGAAAATGCGAATCAGGCGAAACTTCGATGAAAGATTTTAGAGACATTTAAGGAATTGTAGGGCCTTTCTATGAAACGCCAACGTCTGCCGACTGATACAGACGGCCTACAGTAATTTTAAGGCACGCAAATCGTCGCGTGGCTCATCAAAGCTGCAACTGCCAAAAGATCTCACAAACTTGCGCCGCTCTTGCAGTCGTTCCGTAGCGATTTTCCAGTCGCGCCACGCGAAGAAATCGTCCGTGAACGAAAAGGAGCGCGGATCTTCCTCGTCGAGTATGGCCACCGTTTGCCCGGCATTCCATTGATGCTCCGCCGCCAGGACTGCGGCTCCGAGCACATTGATAAATCCGTGCATTTTCGTTTTCACTTCGTCGCGGAATTGCCGGACTGGATGATGCAGTCCGGCTGTAAACTTGATGGGAAGTTGATGTAAAGCAGCCGCTACCAGGGCGTGTGCGATCTGAACTGAACTTGGAAATGCATCAGCGGTCACTCCGCCAGTTCGCAATTTGTAACCGAATTTTGCAGATGCGTCGTTAGGCTTGTGCCGCGCAATGAACACTATGGTTTGTTCCGCTTTTTCAGGCGGCGCCTCCCAGAAGACTGGCAACTCACCCGTAATCGCCTCCGCTTTTTTGAGAGAAGCCGAATCGATATCGTCAGGTAAAACCATTTCGAGGTGACTGATCGAAACGAGATCGTTGCCGTCTCTTGAGAATGAACGAATGGCTGTGGCCGCGTTCGCGAGCGCTTCGAGAAACGCATCCACACTCGCCGTTTTCGGTCCAAGCGCCGCTATACGCAGGGGATGGCGCGGGTCGAACTCTGAAAGGAATTGCGTTATCTGATCAAATTGACCGACTGGCAACACGAATCCGTTCAGCATCCACGCTTCGACTGACCGCACATAACTCGCCTGGTTCCGTAACGCGGGTTCAAGCGCCAGAGCGCACGGCGGGAACATACCCGCGTAATCAATTGCCCTTTCAAGAAGAGCGCGAAGCGACGCCGAAACAGCCATGATCGGGACATTCAACTATGAATGCGACTGCGCCAAACAGCATTCGCCGCGCAGCTAACCCGGCGGCGTCTGACACAGACGGCCTACAACTGGTTCGTTAGTCGCACGACGCGAATTGCGGGATCATGCTGAATGACCCTTGCAGTTCGCCACCCGCAGGAATGGTTTGAATTCCTCGTTTCTTCTCGAAAAGACGTTGCTCGTGATCGTCCGTCAAACCCCAGCATGGCTCGATGCAGAGGAACGCGTTACCATCCGACCACAACGTGATGTAAGGAACACCTGCCAGATTCATTATCACCCAGCGTCCACTTTCTGGATCTACGAACGAAAATTGTGGCCGCGGAACGTCCACCAGTTCCAGGATGATTGAGCCAGGCAATTCGTTTTTTGAAAATGGCATTTCGCCGCCGCCGAATTCGATGTCGCGAGTTTCACCCGATAAAAAATTACCCGGCGAAAAATACCGGCGATAATAACCGCCCGGCATTTGCAAATGAAAGCCCTCGAATGATGTCGCGCCAAAACCCGGATGCAATCCGAACGAAACATGCGCCGTCAATTCGGGTTCGTGGTTTCGAAACTGGAAAAGAACTGTCACGCCATCAGCGTTAATCTCATACGTGAGATTCACGCTTACCTTCAGCGGATATTCGGTTGCGGAAAAATCGGCGGGAGTGATTTGATAATTTAGCGAAGCGCTATTTTCCCCGATGGACGATGCCGCGAGGTGCCAGGTTTTCGACCGAAGAAATCCGTGGGTTCCACCCTTGATCTCGTGTCCGCGATACAGAGTACGGCCATTCTTCAATCGATGAAGATAATAACCCATGACCGTGGCATGATTGGCCCAGCCGCTTTCCGGCACCGACAGGTCGCCGTCACGATAAAGGAAACCGATCCATTTCCCGGCTTCATTCATTCGCGCCATGCTGATCAGTTCCGCGCCGAGGCGCGACACAACGATGCGGAGGCCGTCCTCTTCGTCAGTAAGAACATCCAGATGACGTCCATCGGGGTTTTCCTCTGTGTGCGAAAACTTCATGGGTCACCACCATGTTGATGCGTCATTCTGAGCAAAGTAAAGCGCAGCGCAACGAAGTCGAAGCTGCAACGCAGCGGACGAAGTCGGCGAGGCCAGGCTTTCAATCCCGTTGAACTTGCCTAAGGATAGCGCATCGAGACCCCTCGACGTTGCCCGGGATGACAAAAAGCACAGCCGTTCATGGGAACAACCCGCGCACTTGTTTCGCTTTAATCACCCGTTCAACGCCGATCGCCATGGCGGCTGTGCGATGCGACACCTTATGATCCTTTGCCCGCCTGATTACCTGCGCAAACGAATGCTCGAGAATCCGGAAAAGTTTGTCGGTCACTTCGCTTTCCGACCATAGAAACGCCTGTAAGCCTTGCACCCATTCAAAGTAGGAAACAATCACACCACCGGCGTTACACAGAATATCGGGAATCACGAACACTTCATCCCAGCGCTGGTCGAGAACTAAATCGGCGTCCGGCGTGGTGGGCCCGTTCGCGCCTTCAGCAAGGATGCGGCACTTGAGCTGGCCGGCATTCTTGCCGGTAATCACGCGGTCGACGGCGCATGGAGCAAGAATATCGCACGGCAAAGTCAGGAATTCGCCCGGCTCGACGCGATCGCCCTGATCGAACGCTCGAAGGTTGCCTTTCTTGATCATGTGTTGCTCGGCAGCTTTAACGTCGATGCCTTTTGGATTGTAAATCGCCGCATATGCATCGCTGATCCCGACCACTTTGACGCCGCTTTTGTAGGCGAGCGACAACGCTGCGACCGAACCCACGTTCCCGAATCCTTGCACAATCGCGGTGCACTTTTCTGGATCCATCTTCAGCATGTTCATCGCGCGCTCGACGAGATACACGACGCCGCGGCCAGTGGCTTCACGCCGACCTTCGGTTCCACCGATGGCGACCGGTTTGCCAGTGACAATCTCGTTTACGGCATATCCCATATAGACCGAATAGGTGTCCATGAACCACGCCATGATTTGTTCGTTAGTGCCCATATCCGGACCCATGATGTCGGTGTGCGGGCCCACGAAAGGAATCATCTCCTGCATGTAACGGCGTGACACGGCCTCGAGCTCCGTTCGCGATAATTTCGTAGGATCAATGGCAACGCCGCCTTTGGCGCCGCCATAAGGCAACTGCGCAAGCGCACATTTCCAACTCATCCACATCGCCAGCGCGGCGGTTTCCCCCATGGAAAGGGAAGGGGCAAACCGGGTGCCACCCTTGGTCGGCCCGAGCGCGATGTGATGTTGGACACGGTATCCCTGGAACGCTCGCGTGCTCCCGTCGTCCATGTGGACAGGAAGCGTTACTGCGACTGCGCGTTTGGGATACGTCGCCCATTCGCGGTCGTTCTTATCGATGTTCAGATAATCGGCGATGACGCGAAATTGTTCGCAAGCCATCTGAAAGACTTCGTCGTCGTAAATCGTGTGCATCGATTCATCAGCGCAACTCTGGGTGTCCATGCGAAACATGCTATTTGCGCCTAGCTAAGGGCCCCGTCAACTGCGAAAACCGCTGGGGAGCACACGCGCCGTCGCCTGTTGCGATCGGCGCCCCTCGCCAATCGCGAGAGACAGCGACCACCAGCCATTGAAGGTTGATGAAGAAAGTTCGCGGCGCTGGCGCCGGGAACAGCAGGCGAGGCGCGTGCGCTCCCCGGAACGCGGCAACCACTCCAAAGATCGACAAGCGCGGGTGAACGTAGCTAATGTCCACCAATGAAAATCGAAACGATCGCCGTGCATGCAGGACATGAGGTGGATTCCGCAACCGGTGCGGTGGCAGCGCCGATTTATCTCTCAACGACCTTCGAGCGCGACGTCGAAGGTACCTACTCGCGCGGGTTCATGTACACCCGCAACGACAATCCGAATCGCAAGACGCTTGAACGCGGTGTGAGCATGCTCGAAGCCGGTGAAGGGGCCGCGGCGTTCGCCTCCGGCACCGGCGCCGCCATGTCAATTTTACAGGCATTAAGCCCTGGTGATCATGTGCTGGCGCACATCGACGCGTATTATGGCACGTCGCGATTGATTCGCGAAATTTTCGTCCGCTGGGGGCTTCAAGTCGATTTCGTCGATATGAGCGATCTCGCCGCAGTGAAGAAGGCGGTCCGACCAAATACAAGACTGGCATGGGCCGAAACGCCTTCGAATCCGTTACTAAAAATCGTTGATCTCGCGGCGCTCGCTGAAATCGCGCACGATGCCGGAGCGATTTTCGTTTGCGATAATACCTGGGCGCCAATAATCCAAAGGCCATTCGATCTCGGCGCTGATCTGGTCCTGCACTCCACAACAAAATATTTCGGGGGACATTGTGACGTCCTCGGAGGAATTGTCGTTGCCAAAAGAAATACTGATTTTTTTCAGCGGATCCGTGGAATCCAATACGAAGGCGGCGCGGTCCCCTCACCTTTCGATTGCTGGCTGATCCTGCGCGGCATGCGCACCCTGCCGTGGCGCATACGCGCACATTCCGGAAACGCTATGCAAGTCGCGGAGTTTCTCGCGCGACATCCAAAGGTGGCGCGAGTGCATTATCCCGGGTTGGAGTCGCACCCGGGCCACAAAATCGCAGCCGGGCAGATGTCTGAATTCGGCGGAATGCTGTCCTTCGAGGTCAACGACGGGTACGACGCGGCGATGTCAGTGACAGCGAACACAAAAATTTTCATCCGCGCAACGAGCCTCGGCGGTGTGGAAAGTTTGATCGAGCACCGCGCATCAATCGAAGGTCCGGGCACGACGTCGCCGGAAGGCCTGCTGCGCGTGTCGATAGGCCTCGAAAACGCCGACGATCTGATCGAAGACCTCGATCAGGCCATGGGATGAAGCATTTCAACGCCGAACGCTTAACATCC
>JAICUQ010000190.1 GCA_025935755.1 Chthoniobacterales bacterium
TATGGGACGATTTCCTGGCCTGCACGGTTATGCTCAATGAAGCGGTAGCCGTCCTGTCCGTGCAGGTATTCTTCCATCGAGGCTTCAACGCCCTGAATGCCGTGGTGATCGAAGTCCGTGAAGCCAATCACATGACAAAGCATTGAACCGTTGGGGTAGATACGTTTTGCGTCATGATCAAAATAGATTCCGCGCAGATTGGCGGCGCGGAGTTTCTCACGCAGGGAATTCGCTCGCGCCGCGGTCACCTCATGCTTGATAACGATGTAGCGACGGCCGCTGTTTAATTTTTCGGCGAGTTCCTGCGACGGGATCTCCAGCTCGGTATTTAGGAGATCAACAGTTTTTTGGACATCGGTAAGAAGCGTAGCGTCGGCCACGACGGTCTCGACAGGAATGTTGTTGGCGAGAACCTCGTTGTTGGCGTCCAGAATCATGCCGCGTTCGGCATAAATCATCTGCTGCTGAACGTTTTTTTTCGCAGCAAGCCCGGCGTATTCGTCGTGCTTGATTGCCTGGAGATAAATCAAGCGAAAGGAAAAAATGCTGAACAAGCCGATAAAAGCAGCGCAAACCAGCGCGCAACGGGTTCGGCTACTTGGATTCATGTTGCGCCAAAGGGTTCGCGACGGGTTGAACTGCCTCTTCGTCGGTCGATCGGGCCGGAATTGTAAGCCGCACGATCTTTGAGTCCGGGATGGCAATCATTTGCAGGTACCCTTCTTTCAGCCTGCGTTGCAAAGCGGTGCGCGAGGTGAGTAACGCAATGTTGGCGGCTGCGGCATCGTTTTTCTTGTGCAAATCCGCGAGCTCGGTCTCGATTGCCTTCCTCCGCTCCCCGAGGTGATACAGTTGAAGCGTCAAGTACACATAGGCCAACCCGGCCAGCGCCAGAAATGCGGTCATCACGATCCAGCGCGCCAGTGATGCTGCGTTGACCGTGTTGCAATTTCGTCGGCGCGACCGGTTCATTTGATCTTCTCCGCTACGCGCAGTTTCGCGCTTCGTGACCTCGGGTTTGCGCGCTGTTCATCTTCACCCGGCTCCACCGGCTTCGACGTGACAAGCGCGAGATCGTAGTCGGGATTGCGACGCGGCTCAGGCCATTCGGGCCTGTCGAGCCATTCTTTGCTACGACTGCGAAAAAAGTTCTTCACGATCCGGTCCTCCAACGAGTGGAAAGTGATCACCGCGATGCGTCCGCCACGCTGCAGTCGCGGAGTTAAGACGCGCAATCCTTGTTCCAGTGCACCCAGTTCATCGTTCACTTCCATTCGCAGCGCTTGAAACACCTGAGTGGCCGGATGCTGGCGTCCATGGCGGCCAACCAGTTTTTCGATGGTACGTGCGAGAGAAAGCGTTTCACGAAACGGCGAAGTTTTGCGCATCTTCACGATCATGGCCGCGATGCGTCGAGCAGCCGGTTCTTCACCCAGTTCACGAAACAGCCGCGTTAATTCCTCCTCGCTGTAATCGTTGACGATGGTCTCAGCGGTGAGACCTGTTCGCGGGTCCATGCGCATGTCGAGCGGCCCATTTCGAATCAAACTGAATCCGCGCTCCGGGTTTTCCAGTTGGCGGGACGAAACACCCAGATCAAGAAGCGCGCCGCCGACGCTCTGAATCCCAAGCTCGTCCAGGACACAGTCTGCGTAGCGGAAATTCGCCTGTCGCACGATGATCCGCCGGCCAAGATGCGCCAGACGCTCGCTTACGTGGCGGACGGCGTCAGGATCTTGATCCAACGCCACGACATCGGCGCCACTTACCAAAAGCGCTTCGGTATGCCCGCCGCCGCCACATGTTCCGTCCACAATCAGCATGCCTGGCTTTGTCTTCAGCAGTTCAAGGACTTCTCTCTGCAAGACGGGCCGATGATAAATAAAATCCTCCGCCGGCGGCGTCGACTCTTCGGGTGCTTTGGGGTCGAGCGCGAACCATGCTGGCGGCGCAATCCAAAGAGGGTTGATGAAGTGTTGACGCAACATGCGCTTACAAGCCGATCTCCTTGGCAACGTGCTGGTAGGTAGCGAGTTCTTCTTCGTGTGCCCGTTTCCAGCGCTGCAAATTCCAAATCTCGAAACGACCGCGATTGCCCACGAGCGCGACTTCGTTTTTCAATCCGACTTTTTGGCAAAGTTCATCCGGCAAAACGAGACGACCCTGCCGGTCTGCCCCAGCATGTTGCGCGCGGGAATGCAGTTGGCGCAGGAACACCCGGCGATCGCGCGCCGAAACCTTCTCATTCATTTCAGCGGCTGAACCCATTTTCGCAAACTCCACCGGGGACATCACCAGCAGAAATTGGTGTGTGGCTTCAGGCAAAAGAATGAAATCCTCAGGACCATCACGGCGCCAGCGCGACGGGATTGTGATCCGATTTTTTTCGTCAATGGAATGCCGGAATTCTCCGGCATAGAATCGTTCTGGTTGGGATTCGGCGTCCATCGTCGCGTGGAGTAGCAGCCCACTTTACTCCACTTGACTCCACCTTTAACCACCTCCCTAACAGGAGGTCAATAAAAATATTCGTCAATTTACCGGTTAAAACGCGTCAGTTCACAGCAGTGACCAACGCGTCATTACGCATGTTCGACTAGTGGAAGAATGAATCCGCCTTTTCCACCGCAAGACATTGGCCAAGTTGTGTTGCACCGTCGCGTCGAAATTTGTAAACTCGTCCGAATCATGAATTTTTTGGGTTTCGCGTCCGGTTTAGCGTGCGCTCTTGTCATTTGCGGCGGCGCAAGCGCATTCGGTCAAGCTGCCGGTGACGCCGTGCGAGTCACGATGTCGATGCATCCAGATGGCTCGCGCACCGTTTACAACTTCGACAACCCACAACACACAGCAGTGGCTACCACCACAGATCCCGATGGCAAAGTCCGTCAGACGATTCGTTATCAACTTGATAATGCCGGCCGTTTCTCGACCGGAGAAGTCTCCGGGCCGGATGGTCGGGTTCGGCTGAAGAGCCGGTATAAGTACGACGATGCCGGTCACATTTTGGAAGAAACCCAGAGCGCAGCGGATGGCACGCCTCTGCACAAGATCGTTTACAGTTATGACTCAGCGGGCAAGCAAACCGGATATTCCGTCTTCGACGCTTCGGGCAAATTAGTCAGCCGCACAGGCGGCGGCGGGCCTCCTGCTCGCCCATCTCCATCGCCAAAAACGCAACAAAGAACGAAGCGATGATTCGTTAGGGTGTTGTCCCCGGACTCGAGGTGGCAGCCGGGGAAGGGGAGACCGCGCCTTGCGATTCGAGCGGCAATTTCAGTTTGATGAAGTCGGGGCCGCTGATCGCAAACGTGCCGTCGCGCCCTTCCACGCGTGCAAAGAATGTGCCGTCGTTGTTTTGGGCGCCGACTATCAATTTCCCCGTTGTCTTGTTGTCAGGTGAAGTCGAGAAGCTCACCGTGAGCTGTGGTTTATCTAATCCTTGCTGAGGTGTTGGTGGTCCAAGCCAGCGCACCGCATAGAGGTTCGACAGCGTTTTGAGGATCGCTTGCAAATTTGGCTGATTGATTGCGCCGCTTCCCTTGAGCCAATGCCACTGGTTGTTTGCATCACGTTCCAACGCCAGCTCCCTGTCGGTCGTGATACTTACCATATGGATCTGCTCGGGTTTAAATTTGAAGACCGACAAATCCTGCCACCGCAGCGGATCAGCTGAAATCTGATCGAGTAACGCGCGACGTACTGCCACGACAAATGGCTCATCGGTCAGACGCGCGAAGACCTGGTCCCCCTCCTCTTTTCCAAATGTAATTGTCGCGAACGGTTCCTCGCCTGCTTTCGATTCGGCGGTGTTCTCCGAGGCAAACGAACTGAACGTTACCTGAAGCGACGGCTTATCGAGACCGTACTTGGGCAGATTGGAAGCGACATCTTCGACGAATCGTGTCACCCGCTCATTCTGAAGCGCGTCGATCATGCGCCGAACCGCTCCTGAATCTGCTACTTCGTTGTTTCGATTTGCGATTGTCCAGTTTCCATCTTTGCGTGCAAGTACGGTTTTGGTTTTGCCGGGCGCATCGATCGTGATCCGATCAAGAATATTGGTGTCGATCCGGACCAAATGATTGTCGCGCAAGTCCGCCGGCTTGGTGTTGAGAATCTCTTCGATCTTTTTCGGCAACGTGTAGACAGAACCCCGTGGAGTGAACCGCACATATACCTCGTCCTTTTCCTTTTCCGGTGTTGCGCCGATTTGCAGCGTCTGGCCTTTGTCTTCCCGGCCGGCGACTTTGATAGATCCGCCGATCTCGACTTTCTGATCTCTTTTCTGCTCCTGATCGAACAACGAGATCGCTCCGAGCGGTTCCGCTAATCCGTAAGGACGCAGGTCGCCGCGATCGTCAGCTATAAATTGTCCAATGCGCGCGGATGTGACCTGCGAGATCAGGTCATTAACCTTTTGATCGTCGGCGCGTGCGCGGAGCGGCTTGAGAATTTCCCAATGCGTATCTTTCTTCTCCAGCTCGATTTCACCGGCGGGCGTTTTCAACACGACGCGGCGCACCTGCGCGTTACTCAAATCGGTCAGTTTTCGGTCCCGGAATTCTTCCGGCTTTTTGTCGATGTCTTTCCGTACTGATTGGCTGGCCAGATAGGTTTCCTTCGAGTTTTGGAATCGCACATACATCTTGCCTTCCATTGCAGCGTCTTTGCCAAACAAGATCTCGGGCGGCCGATCGTGGCCGAGCAATTTGAGTTTGAGCTTTGGATTATTCAGACCGTACTCAGCCAATTTGCTCTTGTCTGCGTCGATCTCTTTCGCGGGAATGGTTCCATCCTTTTGCCAGTTTTCTAAATCCGACAATAACGTTTCCACCAATGCGCCATCAGCCTGGTCTTTGATAGGCGTTTCCAGGCGCCATTTGTTATCGCGCCGGCGAATCTCGATTTTCTGGTCGCCGTTTTGAATCACGATCCCGTCGATGTTCGTTCGATCAACATTGAGCATGTTCTGCGACTGACGCCGGGCTTCTTCCGTGCTCGGCCGCTTCATCTCGAAGAATCTGAAGTAGGCGACGCCTGCGACCGCAATGATTGCCAGGATGAGCGTGTTCTTCCAATTCATGTCAGGCGCGACGTTGCCACCAGACGACGGTTCCAACGGCAGCGGGAATCAACGGTATGAGGACCAGGATAATCCATCGCAGCCGGCGCAATGCTTCGGGGTCAAGGCTGAAGGTGAGAGGTTTTGGAATTTTCGGCGCGATTCCGATCATTTGTTCGCGGCTCAACAGCCAGTTCACCGCGCCGGAGACAAAATCGAGCGCAGCCTGGTCCTGCATAACGGCATTGTCTTGAATGAAAGTGGAATTGCTAACTGCAACGAGCCGGGAAGAGTTTACCTGCACGCGCGCGTCGGCGCTGCCACCCTTTTCCGCCGACGCAGCAATGATGAGCGGCGTGTCGCCAGTCTTCTGTGCGTCCGCTTGCAGCTTTACCTGATTATCTGAGTTGTAATCGGTCTCGGCAAAGTAACCCTTTTCCGCCTGGATGAGCGGTTCCAGGCGAATGTTGGCAGCGCCACCGCGGTTGGAGTTCAGCGTCAGCGAAGCGGTGCCGCCGACAAAAATGGTTCGCACATCGGCGAGCCGCTTTGTGA
>JAICUQ010000193.1 GCA_025935755.1 Chthoniobacterales bacterium
AGATCACACGGATCGTTGGGATTTGGAACAGAACCACGAATAGACACGAATGGCTTCGCCTCGTTAAATTGTTGAATCAATTCAACCACGGATTGCACGGATCGCGTGGATAACTTGAGGCGCTTTGGAGTGCGGCGCTGCTTCGCCGCTTTGTGTTGGTCATTGAGATTTGTTTGGGATTTTGGAACCCTGGATCTGGGATTTGACTCGATGAATTTGAATGCGATGGGCCGGGTGAAAGCGGCGGATTTCCGTCGAACATCCGTGCAATCTGTGTCATCCGTGGTTCTCCGGATTCCGATTTGAACGTTAGTGTTTGAGATTTGGCTCGATGAATTCGATCGGCGAGACGATGCGTGAAAGCGGCCGAGTCGCATCGCTTGTTTGGGCTCGTCACCTGCTGGCAGTCGCACTGATTATTTTCCTGTTCGCTCCGCTCTCGATCTTTGCCGCGGCGAGAAATAGTTCTGCCATACAATTGCCCGGCTACAAGGCCGTGCGGGTGCATTACGGACCGATGAACAAAATGATCATGGCCGTTCGCGTTAATGGGCGTCCGGCGAATTTGCTCGTCGATACAGGCGCCAGCCAGATCATTCTGGACAACAATGTTGCCGCGTTGGCTGGTATAACACCTTTCCAACGAGCCATGAACCAGGTTCGCTTTTCCGTACCGACGCAGGTCTTCAATATGGGCAGCGAAATCAACGGCCAAATATTGCCGGTCGGCGTTGCTCAGAGCATCGCGGCAGGAACCATGAATTTTGGCAGCAACCCGGTTGCGCTGCGCGCTTCAAATCGCTCCGGCACCGGTGCCGGTGAGGTGGACGGTGTGCTCGGGCTCGACATTCTGTTTCGTTACAAAGCCTTGATTAATTGCCGCACGAAACTGGTTTTTTTTAAAGTGAATCAAGCTCAGCGCATCAGTCTCGGCCCAGTTGCTGCATCTGAAAAATTCATACGCATTCCGATACAACGCGAGAAAACCGGCGTGCTCACCGTGCCGTGCACAATGCGCGGCCAATCCATTCGTCTCCTGATCGATACCGGCGCGTTTGTTACCATTCTGCACGAAGGCTTCACCAAATCGCTCGGGCTTGCGGCGGAACCGACACGGATCTCTGCGCAATTCAATCGCGGAACATCCAAACGCATCAACGCGGCAAAAATTGACGATCTAAGCATCGGTGCGTTCAAGGTCTCGCCGGAAAAATTCGGTGTCGCTCCGCTGCCTCTGTTTGCATTGCAACAAGGCGACACCAGGATCGCGGGCATCCTCGGCATGGATACGCTCTATATCCATCATGCCATCATCGATCTCGACGCGATGAACCTCTTTCTGAAATGATGAACCACGAATGAACACGAATGCTGTAGGGGTTGCTTTGGCTATGTCACTTCTGCGCATCCCTGATCCGTGGTTCTCTTAAACTGTTCTGACATCCTGTGTCCTGATTCAAAAAATCCTTGCATCTGCAGCGTGCTGCCTGCCAGGCAGGGACGAAGCGAAGGTGCTCCTCAACACAGCGTTTCCGCAGTTCCGCTGGAAGCTGCTACCGCAAGCTGATTACGCCTTCTTTCCTGCTGGCGTTCGCCATCGCGCCACCCAATTGTTGTGCGTGACCAGCAGCGCGTTGCGCGTCCGCCCTGCGACCGGTTGCTTGATACGCTTCGGCCAAATGTTTCCAGGCGTAACGAGATGTTGGCATGAGCCGGGTCGCCTTTTCCAGCGCATCCACAGCATCGCGATTGCGTCCTCGTTTTTGAAAAGCAACACCGAGGTGCTCCCAGACCGGGCCGTAAATCGGATTCAAGCTTGCGCCTGTGCGTAAATATCCGATAGCCGCATCGGTTTGGCCGACCGTCAGCAGGCAGTATCCAAGCTGCGATTGCACCAGGTAATTGTGCGGAAGGAGTTGTGCCGCGCGTTTGAGCGGGGGAATCGCCTGCGGAATGCGATTCAAATTGATGTAACTGAACCCGAGTACCGCGAGCATCATTCCGCTGTTGGGAGAGACCTGCGCTGCTTTTGCGATTGCATTCAAAGTGGCGTCGGTATGTCCAAGAGATTTTTCCGCCCTGGCCAGTTCGAGCCACATATCAGCATCCGAGGGAGCCAGGGCGGTCCCCTTCCTGGCATACGCTGCGCTCTCTTCTTTGTGGCCCAGGTGAAATGCGCAATCGCTCAGAACATAATAGGCAGCAGCGGCGTTGGGTTGTAGTTTTAACACCTGTTGCAGATGGGGAATCGCCGCGGCATACTGGCCCTGAGTCGCTTCAACCGCGGCTAACCCGAAGTAAGCAAACGCATACTTCGAATCAATGTTAACCGCTGTCCGAAACGCCGTCGAAGCTTCGCCGTATTGTCGCAAATCATAAGCAAGAGCACCTCGAACGCATTGCGCCCCAGCGCTGCGCGGATATTGCTCAGTGAGTTTGTGAGACAGACTAAAGGCTTGCTGAAGCTTGCCCGTTCGCACTGCAACATCTATTTGGCGGGCTAGCGAATCGTTGAAGGCAGGATCGCGGCGCTCGAGAGCCTTGCGGGCCGATGGTTCGATGATTTTTTCCGGCGGCGGCAGCTTGCTTAGCAGTTTATCGATCGAAGCATCCTCCGCTTGCAAGGAGGCAGTGATGCCTAACGATATTATGCAACACCCTTGCATAACTCGGATGCGTGGTTTCACGGAGCGCGATTGTAAGGAGTTGTGCTACAAAACCAAGTAAAAGATGCTTGCCCGTCGTTTTCTGAATTGCTAAGAGAACAACCCCCGAGTTGAAATTTCGCCCGTCCAATCTTGCGTTGATTATCGCGTTGGCGCTGTCTTTTCTGCCGCGCGGTGCAGTAGCCTCATCATGCGTATGGAAAATAACAGGACCGGGTGGGGGCACCATGTACCTCGGCGGGTCGGTCCATTCATTGCGGAAGAGCGATTATCCTTTGCCGGCCGCCTATGCTCATGCATTCGATGCTTCTTCGCGAATCGTGTTTGAAGACGATCCGAAAGCGGGTTCCAGGGAAGCAAAGGAGTTGTTGCACGCCGGGATTTATCCCAAGGGCGACGCTTTGAAGAATCATGTCGATCCACGCACTTATGCTTACATAAAGCGATTCTTCGCGTTGGTAAATGTGCCCGAGGCTGAATTTGCGAGGTATCGTCCCTGGCTACTGAACGTACTGCTTTCGTCTCCGTCGTATGAGAACTGGCAATTGGGCGTCGAACAGTACCTGGGACGCCGCGCTGCAGAGAAGTCGAAACCCGTGTCTGGTTTGGAATCGCCGAAAGAACATAACGCGTTTTTCGTTGATCTGAACGACCGCGAATCGGAAGCCTTGCTATTGATCTTGTTCATTAACGCCGCTCGCGAGGGTCCAAGTGCCAGCATGATCGCTGCATGGCGCCGGGGCGACGTTGAGACTCTTAATCGCATGTTGCGACAGGAGTTTCAGGATTTTCCCTCACTGGGTAATCGCCTGATCGACGCGCGCAACCAGAACTGGCTATCGAAAATCGACGGCTATATTCGCAGCGGCAAAACTTATTTCGTCGTGGTTGGCGCCGGCCACATGGGCGGCCCGAACGGGTTGCTCTCCTTATTGAAAGCGCGCGGGTACCGGTTTGAGCAACTTTGAGTTTCCGCTAACGGCTTGGATCCGTGGGTTTGGTAAAGTGTTGAAGGGGTGGACGGTTACATCGTTACATGGATACATGGTTAAATCGTTGAACCGTTGAAGGGTGAAGCGCTAAATTGGCGACTGGTAAATCATGAAATCGTTGAATCGCTAAATCGTTAAATGTAGGACGTCCGTGGTTACCTGATTTCTTCCTGCTGCGGGGAATCAACCTAAGAAAACCGGCTTGACATTTAGCCCGCCCGGATGGCAAAAAGCACCGCACAATCGCGCACGCTTACGCACATACATGTCCGCCCCGGAAAAGCATTCAGTAAAAACACGCATCCTGGTTTTGGAAGAGCACCCGCTGCTCCGGTACGGTGTCGCGCATTTTTTCAATTCGCAGCCGGACATGATTGTCTGTGGCGAAACTGACAATATTCGTGACGCGCGCCATAAGCTCCAGGAATGCAAGCCGCATTTGCTGCTGACCGCTTTGCGGCTGGGTACCGGCGACAGCCTGGAGTTTCTTAAGGCGCTGAAGTCGGAGCATCCGGCTTTGTTGATTCTCGTTTATTCCGCTTTCGAGGAGACCATTTTCGCAGAGCGCGCGTTCCGTGCCGGCGCGGACGGTTACGTGATGAAAAAAGCACCAAAAGAAGAGCTGGTCACAGCCATTCGCGAAATCATGACCGGCAACATTTATGTCAGCCACGATGTGGCGATGCGTGCGTTCAAGAAATCGCTGGAAACGCGACCAGACCAACAACAACATCAATCGGCGCATCCATCCATCGGCATTGAAAAATTGTCCGATCGCGAGACGCACATCTTCTTCTTGTTAGGCTCAGGCCTTGGCAACACCCAGATCGCGCATTCGCTTAACCTCAGTGTCAAAACCATTGAGAGCCACCGCGAAAACATCAAGCACAAGCTCGACCTGACTTGCAGCCGCGAGCTCGTGGCATGCGCCAAAAAATACGTGGAAGTCACCTTCGTCCCGCCGAGCAACGTCATCAGCCGCAGCAAAAAGAAAGTACTCCGTTTCCCCGCCGCCTGAAGGGACGTAACCACGAATGGCTTCGCCTCGCTAAAGCGTTGAAGCGTTGAAGCGTTGAAGCGATGAAGCGATGAAGCGATTTAACCACGGAGTGCACGGATCACACGGATAGCGCGAGGCATTTTGGAGTGCGGCGCTGCTGCGCCGCTTTTGGATTTGGAATTTTGGGAGCGAGGGATTTCGCTGAAGGCGAGGGGATCGTCGAATCGTTAAATGGTTAAATCGATTCAACCACGGTTCGCGCGGATTACACGGATAACTCGGATGGCGTTGAAGCTTCCACGGCGAACATCCGTGCAATTCGGTGTTATCTGTGGTTCCTCCGTGATTCGGCGGTTGAAATTTACTGGGGGCTCACCCGGGACCTCTACCCGGTAAAAAGCAACATGATTGGCTAACAAGTCGCCCATTTTGACTGCCATGAATTCGCCTCTTAAGAAATGTTTTCTCGAAGAGAAATCCTGATCTGTTCACGCCTGTTCACAAAACTCCCTAGGGAGTTTTGATTCAAAAGTTAGGGGGTCGTCCCCTACTCGAAAAAGCGGGATTTATCTTTACACGCGTATAAAGACCCAGCACACTCGGCGCTTTCCAAAATATTTGTGTTTAATTTTGTTCCCCCCTTTCTCTCGCCAGGCCGGCGCATGCCGGCCTGGTGTATTTCCCACCGGGCACCCACAAGGAGCGGCGGTCTAACGACCGCTGCTTCTGTGTGTATTGCTGTAGGGCGTCCGTGTCAGACGCCAGAGGTTTCGTACAAAGACCCTTCCGTAAGCACATGCTCCGTAGCGCTTCTCGCGCAACCGGCGCCCGCACTCGCAAAAATTGCACAGGTTTTCCCAAAATCTGCAAAGCGCGCCATCGGCCGCTTTGATA
>JAICUQ010000073.1 GCA_025935755.1 Chthoniobacterales bacterium
AGCTGGGTTCAGAACGTCGCGAGACAGTTCGGTCCTTATCCACTGTGGGCGCAGGAGATTTGAGGGGTTCAGACCTTAGTACGAGAGGACCGGGTCTGACGAACCGCTGGTGTTCCAGTTGTCGTGTCAACGGCAGCGCTGGGTAGCTATGTTCGGAAAGGATAAGCGCTGAAAGCATCTAAGCGCCAAGCCTATCCCAAGATGAGATCTCCCTGAAGGGTCGTGGTAGACCACCACGTTGATAGGCTCCGGGTGCAAGCATAGTAATGTGTTCAGCTCAGGAGTACTAATAACCCGTTCGGCTTGATCTTTTACTTTTCTGTTAACCCGTTCCGCGTTCTGCGGAACGGCAAACAGGAGAGATGAAAGATCTCAAATAAAACGAAGCTCTTTAAGTTTCGTGAATCGTGGAAACGTGAATCGCGAATCGTTGTAGCCACGGCGCTGTGCGTCGTCTGCCGATGAACGAGGTAACGAATCTCGAATCACATTCTTCTTCCTGTATGTAGATGTCAGAGAATCAGCAAAGATTTTTGATTCGCCAATTGCGATTGCCGGTTGAAAATCGTGTTCTTTCGAAATTGAGGTAGAGCTTGAAGTCTCCAGAGACTCGGCGTCGCGCTTGCGTCGCTGCGACAGCAGCGAACCGCCAGTGCGGTTCCGCACTCTGGTGATAATAGCGCGGTGGCACCACCCGTTCCCATTCCGAACACGGAAGTGAAACGCTGCAGCCCCGATGGTAGTACGGCGATAGGCCGTGCGAGAGTAGGACGTCGCCAGAACTAAAAACCCCACTGGGTTTCTCTCAGTGGGGTTTTTACATTCATGCGCCATACGTCCTACGCAAAGCATGGCGCGGCGGAACGCCGCATGCCGTAAGAGAACCGAGCGGTTGCGAACCGCGAGATAGACAGTTAAGCCCGCGTGGGCAGCGGGCGAGTCCACGGGAGTGGACGAAGCCAATAAGAGGTCGCCCGAATGCTTTCCGGGGAGCGCACGCGCCTCGCGTGCTGGTGAAGCCGCCTCGGCTTCACGAACTTTCGATCATTCCGATCGCGCAATCATCAACCAGTGATGCAATTACTCTGGCCGCGGTAAAGTCTTATCCCGGTCGTAAGGCAACGAACAATGAGGCGGCAAACTATCGTTTGGAAATTCTTTCTTCCAAAGCCGCCGTTCCTTTTCGTTGGCGTAGTACTTCAAATGGATGGCGATGTCTTCGTCAGTGCAGCCACCGATGGGACTAGTATGCCAGGCGCCACCCAACTTCGCCACGTCCGGAGTTTCCTCCCGCAGACCATCACTCCACAGCCACGTGTAAAGGGCACGATCGCTCAAGTGATCTGTGTCGTACACGAAACATCGCATGCCCGCGAGCGCCTCAAGCACCTCGTGCAGTTTGGTGTGCAAATTGGAATCGTCCAATTCCGCAGGTGGAAGCATTTCAGTCCCCTGCTGAACTAACCTGTTGAAATTCGTATCGAGTTCCGCATTTTCGAATGCGCATACACGCTCTAAAAAGCTCTCCTCCAGTTCAGGGGATACATCTCCAAATCCGCCGGTAACAAATTGTCCATCAGTTAGCTTCTCCAGCTCACGCTTCATCTTCTCGATGCGGATCTCACGATCGACATCGCGTTTATCGTCGTGCGAAGAACCAAATTCAGACATGGCAGGACTGGTGGTACTTTGGAAATGGATCCGCGCCCACTCAACAAGTTTCGTGTGCTTCTCTCAACGCTCAACTCCAACGGTCTGCTTGCGGATGTTGTATTTGCGGGTGAATCGATTCCATGCGAGCTCCCGCCACTTCACGCTGTGTTCGCTAGCGCGTCAATCGTCTTCCACTCTTCCGGGCTGAACTGAATTTTACGGGCCGCCATATTCTCCTCCAGGTGCTTTAGCGATGACGTTCCTGGAATCGGCAGCATCACTGGAGACCGATGCAGCAGCCAGGCCAGTCCCAGCTGATAGATTGTTATACCATGGTCCTTTGCGACTTTTTCCAGGGCATCGCTGCTCACTCCCCTGCTCCCGCCAACCGGCGCCCAGGGCATGAAGCCGATTTGTTCTTTTTCGCAGTATGCGAGGGTGTTGTCCCATTTTCGATCTGTGATGTTATAACGGTTCTGGACGGTCACGATCGGCACGATCTTGCGCGCGCGCTGCACCTGCTCGGGCGATACTTCGGACAACCCGATGTGACGAATCTTGCCGGCGCTTTGCATCTCTTTCAACGCGCCTAACGAATCTTCCATCGGCACCTTGGGATCGACGCGGTGAAGTTGATACAGATCGATGCGATCAAGCTTTAGACGCTTCAAACTTTTGTCGACGCATTGCTTGAGATATTCGGGTTCGCCTTTGGGTACCCACTGGTTGGGCCCCGGTCGTATCTGACCGCCTTTCGTCGCAATGACCAGTCCTTTGGGGTACGGATAGAGCGCTTCAGCGATGAGCAGTTCATCGGTTTCGGGTCCGTACGCATCGGCCGTGTCGATCAAATTTGCGCCAAGTTCGACTGCGCTTTGCAAAACTTTCCGAGCGTTCGCGCGGTCCGGCGGCCAACCCCAGATCCCCTCTCCGGTTAGACGCATCGCTCCAAATCCAAGTCGATGAACTGGCAGATCTCCGCCGATCGTGAAACTGGCATTCTCGTTTGCTGAAGCCGCTAAAAATGTAGCCGCTCTGCCCGCTAAAAGCGTGGCGCCGGTCGCGAGGGTTGCACGAAGAAATAGTCTGCGGCTGAGGACGCCCCGGCGATTTTCTGGAAAACGTTCGCTATTCATGCGCCAAGGTAACTTCTCGCAAAAGTTTTCACTATGAAAATCCACACCACTGCGCTTCCTGGGAATAACATTCAGCTGGCAGCGAATGCGACAGGCTAGCAGCCTGTACTCCCCAGCGTATACTCCCAATTTGATGCGTTTGCATCCGCATAATCCGCGGTAAGCTGTCGATATGCTAACAAAACAAACGGTCATTGACGCGATTAACGAGCAGATTGGTTACGAATTCAGCGCGTCGCTTCAATATTTCGCGATAGCCGCGCATTTTGCCGCTGAAGCGTTGCCGCAATTGTCGCAGCATTTTTTCAAGCAGGCCGAGGAAGAGAAGAATCACGCGCTGCGGTTCATCAAGTATGTCGTCGATGCCGGCGGATGTGTGGTGATTCCAGCGATCGAGGCACCCCAATCTAAATTCAAGACGCCACGGGATGCGGTGAAATTATCACTCGACCAGGAAATTCACGTTACAAACCAGATCAACGGACTGGTCGAGCTCGCGCGGAAGGAGAACGACTACATCACGATTAATTTCTTACAATGGTTCCTGACCGAGCAGTTGGAGGAAGTCTCGTCGATGGATAATCTGCTGAAGATCGTTGAACGCGCTGGCGATGATCTGTTGCAAGCGGATGAATATCTGGCTCGAGTCGGCGTAAGACCGATTCCAGACCCAGCAAGGTAAAACTGCATCGCTTCGTAGAACAGCCACTTCCGGCTGCCAACTGGCATCTGAGTCGGCATGCAAGATCCTGAGATTCCTCGACTCCGCTCGGAATGACAGGCGCGACATTCAAAGACCACTTTTCCAAGCAAGCGGCGGATTACGCGACGTTCCGTCCGCGGTACCCGCAAGAATTATTCGATTACCTCGGAAGCATTGCGCCGAGTCGCGACCTCGCATGGGATTGCGGGACCGGGAACGGGCAGGCAGCGGTTGGATTGGCATCAGTGTTCAATGGCGTGATTGCGACTGATGCCAGTGAGAGGCAGATAGCCAACGCGCAGCCTCATGAAACAGTCAATTACCGCGTCGCCTCCGCCGAGAACAGCGGCATCGGGTCAGAGAAGATTGATCTGATCATGGTGGCGCAAGCATTACACTGGTTCGATCTGGAGCGCTTTTACCAGGAAGCGGGGCGGGTGTTGAAGCCTGACGGCGTGCTCGCTGCATCAGCTTACAACCTGCTGCACGTCGACGAAGCAATCGATGCAATTGTGAACCGATACTATCATGAGGTAGTTGGGCCTTTCTGGCTGCCGGAACGCAGGCTGGTTGAGAGGTTCGGCGATTTGCCTTTCCCATTTCGAGAGATCGACTCGCCGAAGTTCGAAATGGCCGCGGATTGGAATCTTAATCACCTGTTAGGCTACCTCGGAACGTGGTCCTCAACTCAGCGGTTCATCGCCGCGAAGGGCAGAGATCCGTTGAAGCAAATTCGCATAAACCTGGGCGCAGCCTGGGGCGCCGCCAATCAAAGGAGGTGCGTTGTGTGGCCGTTGGCTCTGCGAGTTGGCGTGAAGAACACATCAAGGGGCGGCGGGCTCCCGGCAGCCGGCTAAAAGCTTTTTGCGAAATCGTGCATTTAAACCACAGGATGCCAATGAGGCGGAAAACATTCCAAGAGCATTGGCGAGAGACGCTCAACGCGCAGATGCCAGACATGTCTCGACTTCGCTCGACATGACAAAAGGTTGTCATCGAGCTGCGATGTGATCACGGAAGCGCGCTTACCCACGGGGGATTAGATACTGTCGCCCTTGTTGGAATACCGCTTCGTGCAAAAACACTTGAATAGAACGGCGTCACGGCGGTCTAATCGGTCATTATGAATATTAAAGCAGCATTTAGCTTGTTAGCCGCAGCGAGTCTCGCGTTTAGCAGCCTGGCTTTCGCAGGAGCGAAAACATACGAGGTCACAGGGCCAGTCCTGGAAGTGAATGATTCCATGATCGTGGTGCAGAAAGGGAAAGACCGTTGGGAGATCAATCGCGACGCGAACACCAAAGTCGCAGGTGACGTCAAAGTTGGTGACAAAGTTCATGTCACCTACACCATGTCCGCGACTAACGTCGAAGTGAAACAGGGCAAGGGCGGTAAGAAAGATAAGGAAGCAAAAGCCGCACCGACGCCATAATCTGACAACAATTCAAATCGCCGGACGCGCTTTGCGCGTCCGGCGATTTTTCCCGATTCATAGCACAGCCATCCTGGCTGAGAAAATTGATGGTTCCAGTAGGCGAGACGCCCGGTTGCCGAAACAATATCGTGCGCTGGCTGGAAGCCAGCTTCTGCATGCTGGAAGCGTGCGCTCCCAATTATCTCCGCCGAGCGCCACCGCCGAAGATTCCACCAAGCAGGCCCCGGGTGATTTGCCGGCCGAGCTGGCTGCTCGCCGCACGCATTGCGCTCTTGGCTATTGAAGTCGCCAAAGAATCGTGAACAGCGCCGCGCGGTCCGATTGTGGGCTGAAACGCAGCAGTCACAGTTCCCAAGGCTTCAGCAAGCACGGAAGACTGTGGTTGTTGAGTTGTTGAGTCGCCTTGCGCCACCGGTGCTGCCCCGGCGCTTTCCGTTTTCTCGCCTGCTCTTGCCTGCAATTTTTCGTAGGCGGATTCTCGATCAACCGCCTTTTCATAGTGGCCGGCTAGCACGGATGAATCGATGATTTGCTTGCGCTGTTCAGGTGTGATCGCTCCCACCTCGCTGCGCGGCGGAACAATCTTCGCCCGCTGCACGACTTCCGGGCTGCCGCTTTCGTCCAGCATTGAAACAAGTGCTTCGCCCACGGCGAGCTCGGTGAGAACGGTCTCGGTGTTCAGTTTCGGATTTTGGCGAAAGGTTTCCGCGGCGGCTTTTACCGCCTTTTGATCGCGCGGAGTAAAAGCGCGTAACGCGTGTTGAACGCGATTGCCCAGTTGGCCAAGAACAACCTCCGGGATATCGAGCGGATTTTGGCTGACAAAATAAACGCCTACGCCTTTGGAACGGATTAAGCGCACCATTTGCTCTATTTTCTGCTCAACCGCTGGCTCGATGTCGGTGAACAGCAGATGCGCTTCGTCGAAAAAGAAAACCAGCTTCGGTTTTTCTGGATCGCCGATTTCGGGAAGATTCTCGAACAACTCCGACAGCATCCAAAGCAGAAATGTCGCATACACTTTAGGCGACTTTTGCATCAGTTTGTCTGCAGCGAGAATATTGACGACCCCTCGCCCATTTTGGGTCTGGATCAAATCTTCAAGGTTAAGTGCAGGCTCACCGAAGAATTTGTCTGCTTGCTGTGATTCCAACGCGAGCAGGTTGCGCTGGATGGTTCCGGCACTGGCAGTGGAGATATTTCCATACTGCGTCTTAAATTGGTCGGCATTGTCAGCGACGTATTGCAGCATCGCTCGCAAGTCTTTGAGATCGAGAAGGAGCAACCCGTTATCGTCGGCGATTTTGAAAACCATGTTGAGCACACCCGCCTGCGTGTCGTTTAGATCGAGCAACCGGCTCAGCAACAGCGGCCCCATTTCCGAAACCGTCGCGCGCACGGGATGTCCTTGCTCGCCGAACACATCCCAGAACACAACCGGACAGGCTTCGCCGGTGAAATTTTCGATCTTAAGCTCCTTCGCCCGCTCGACGATTTTGGGATTGTTCGCCCCGGGCTGACTCAATCCGGCGAGGTCACCTTTGACGTCTGCCATGAAAACCGCTACACCACGGGCGCTAAAATTCTCCGCCAGCGTTTGCAGAGTCACAGTTTTTCCGGTGCCGGTGGCGCCCGCAATCAATCCGTGGCGGTTCGCCATTTTCGGCAGCAAGAAAATCGGCTCTTTCGATTGTGCGATGAGAATCGGTTCGACCATGACGCAAATGGTAAACCTAGCGTAACGACGCAGCAAACATCGAACATCGGACTGAAAGGTGAACTCTCTTTCTCTCATTCATGCTCGTGATCGTGACCGTAATCGTATCGTAAGCATAATCGAAACCACTCGAGTGCGAGCACGAGTTGGCGCGACCGCATCTGGTTCAGTACAGATACGGCTTGGAGAGTGGAAAAGCGTTCTTGATCAATTCGATCCGCGGTTGGACGCCATCAGCGATCATCACTTCCACTACGTCGAAGCGGAAAAGTATGTCCGGGTTCTCCAGCATACGCAGCCACGCCAGTGCGCCGCGTGAAATTCGCTTTTGTTTTGCGCGGTCCACCGCTAGCAATGGCCGGCCGAAATCTTCCCGCGTCCGGGTCTTCACTTCCACGAACACCAGCGTGTCGTGGTCGCGACATACGATGTCGATTTCGCCGCCAGTGCGACCCCGGAAATTGCGAAACAAAATTTTGTAACCGCTACGCTTGAGGAATCGGCGCGCTAATTTCTCGCCGCGGGCGCCGCGCCGGAGATGACCGGATTTGGACGATTTCGCCCAGGGCAAGAAGCGGTTGCGCCACCGGTTCGAAAGATCGCCGATGGATCGGGCAAGGGCCGAATTCATGGAGCCTCAAAAGATGCAGTTCTGTTCCGTAACCTTTGTGCTGACTGAAACAATACTGCGGAAACTGCGCACAAAAGTCACGCATGATCCTGTCGCGCGTGACCTTTGCGATCACACTGGCGGCAGCGATACTCAAACTGATGCAATCGCCATCAATAATTGCCGTTTGTGGAAGTGGAAAAGGAATGACCGGCAAACCGTCAATCAAAACGTGCTCCGGCGGTTCGAGCAACGTTTCAATTGCCAGTCGCATCGCATTGTGACTGGCGCGGAGAATGTTGATCCGGTCGATCTCTACAGAATCGACGATACCGACTGACCATCGAATTTCGGAATTCGAAATAAGCTGGCAATAGATCTCCTCGCGCAAGTCCGATGCGAGCTGTTTGGAATCGTTCAGGCGACGATGTCGAAATTTGTCGGGAAGAATCGCCGCAGCGGCAACAACCGGGCCCGCTAACGCTCCACGCCCGGCCTCGTCAATTCCCGCAATCCGCGAAATGCCTGCGATGCGGAGTTTCTTTTCATAACGGAATCCGCAACGCCGGTACGCCATCGGCAGAAGTTATCCGCAGATTGCGCAGATTTTCACGGATTTTTTTTGAAAGCAGCATTCCATCTGGAATTCTGCGTAGATCTGCGAATGGAAGCGGATGGGTCAGCGCATAGAAGGTAAAGGCGGGATCGGTAGCGGCGAGCGAGTTTGGCCAACTCGCTAGTTTCAAATCTGTGGACGAACTAATTCGCGTTATTCGCGAACTGCTGTCGCTTCCTTGCCCTTGCGCGACCGAAGATAATTCAGTTTCGCCCGACGAGCGCGGCCGTGCTGTTCCACTTCCACTTTCGCGACGCGCGGCGAGTGCAGCGGAAACACCCGTTCCACGCCTTCACCGTACGAAATGCGGCGGACAGTGAAACTTTCGTTGATGCCCCGACCTTTCCGGCCGATCACAATCCCTGCAAAGATCTGGATTCGTTCCTTGTCTCCTTCCACGACGCGCGTGTGCACGCGCACGCTATCGCCGACAGAAAACGGTTTGGCGTCATTTTTCTGCTGTTCTTTTTCAATGCTATCGATGACCTCATTCATAAGCTCCGTCGCGAGCCGCGCGGCTGCGGGCGCACACTGTCTGGCAAGATGTGTCAAATTGCAAGCGTTCCTCCCACGATTTAGCGATCTGATGAGTTAGAGATTCAGCGATTTGAATGGTTAAATGATTGAATCGCCAAATGGCTAAATTGAGATAGTTTGCGGTTCCATCCGCGTCCGTAGCTCAACTGGATAGAGCGTTGGCCTCCGGAGCCAAAGGTTGTGGGTTCGACCCCCGCCGGGCGCAGTTCCTGCGGCAGCGATCAGTGATCGGCAGATCGCAAAAGCACTCCGCTCTATTCACGGTTCACTGATCATTCGACCAGGGAAATTTCGCGGAGCGAAATTTCCTACGCCAGTGCGTCCAGCCGGCTGAGCAGATCCTTCTTGCTCGTGACTCCGATGACCTGGTCCCGCAATTGACCGTTCTTGAAGAAAAGCAGCGCAGGAATCGCCCGGATATTGTACTTGGACGACAGACTCTGGTTGTCGTCAACGTTTACTTTCGCCACTTTGACTGCACCCGCTTTTTCGCGCGCGATCTCGTCCAACAGCGGCCCTATCATTTTACACGGACCGCACCATTCGGCCCAAAAATCGACGATCATCGGTTTGTCGTCCTGCGTTAGTTCACGGTCAAAGTTCGATTCGTTAAGCGTGATTGTGTCAGAATTTTCCATAGCTAGGAAAAATACGTCCAAATCTGGATAATCAAAATCAATGCGGAAATGCCGAACAGCATCCAATAGAGCAGCATTGAGCTTTTCTCCGCGGGAGCCACCGCGATGGGTAGATTTTGTGGAACGACGTCTGGCATCGCGATCAGCGGTTGGGTCTTTTTCTGGGCCGACCGCAACGGCTCGGCGGTGAGCGGAATGCGCACGGTCTCTCTTTTCGGTCCGGAACCAGTTGGAATCGGAGGAGGACGCACCGAACCGGTTAGCGGGCGCGACGCAGTTGGCGGGTTCGGTGCCGGAAAAAAATTAGTGGATGAACTGTTCTCGGCGACCGGTTGCGGTGAAGAAGGCAGAGGCGAGCTGCCGGTTTCACGAACCGGCAACTGGATCCGAACGGTTTCGTGTGGCTTCACACTTGGCGGCGCCGGTTTCGTCGGAGGCGGAACGGGCAACTGGATGCGAACCGTTTCTTTCTTTGGTTGGTCAGGTTCCGCCATTAGTGCTGCAACAATTGATCAGAAATCGCCGGGTTTGTCACTAACCAATCTTAAGCCAGCGCGAAATGTGGACTGTTGTCAGGCCAGCAGATCATAGCCGCGACTACCAACGATCGTACGGCGGATAAACTCACCCACAGCCGCAGCGTCGGACAAAACAACACGCGCATCGACGTCAGGGGCGTCGCCTTCGCTCCGCGCAACGTGCGGCTGATCGACGAGCAACTTCAGTTCACTGCCAATTTTCTCGCGGGCAATCTCATGGGCGATACATTGCTGTATCGCCATCGCCGCTCGATAACGTGAGTTCTTTATTTTTTCGGGCACCTGCGCAGACATCATGGCGGCACGGGAACCCTCTTCCTGCGAGTATTTGAACACTCCAAGTCGCTCGAACCGGCCCCGTCGAATGAAATCCAGCAACGTTTCAAATTCCGCATCGGTTTCGCCGGGGAACCCTACGATGAATGTGGTGCGCAGCGTGACGCCGGGAATTCCAGCGCGCAGTTTGGGAACTAAATCTTCGATATGCGCACGCGATGTTTCACGTCGCATCCGACCGAGCATCGATTCGTCAATGTGCTGGAGCGGAATGTCAATGTACCGCGCGACCTTGTCGCATTCGGCAATTGTCCGGATCAGTTCATCACTCCAATGCGCTGGATGCGTGTACAGCAAGCGCACCCAGAATTCGCCCTGGATCTCTTGAATCTCACGAAGCAATGAAACCAGCGTCGGTCCACGGTTAGAATCCACCGGCTGCCGCGGCCCTGCTTTGGCGTCCCACAAATCCATTCCATAATACGTCGTGTCCTGACTGATTAAGTTGATTTCACGCACCCCTTCGGCGACGAGGGAACGGATTTCCGCCAGCACTGACCGCGGTTGCCTGCTCCGATGCTTGCCGCGCATCTGCGGGATCACGCAAAAACTGCATGGATGATTACAGCCCTCGGCAATTTTGACGTAAGCAGAATGCGCCGGAGTAAGTCTGAAACGCGGCGTGTCGTAATCGGGAATGTAAGTCGGCCGGGTGTCGGGAAAAAGTAGCGCATGCGTCTCGCTTTCGTCGGTTCCGTTTCGCAACCGACATGGTCGCGAAACAATTTGCTCCACAATTTCTCCAAGCTGACTCACCTGATCGAGCCCGATAAATGCATCGACCTCGGGCAACTCATTATGCAGTTCTCTCGCAAAGCGCTGTGACATACAACCGCTTACGATGAGTTTTTGATGCGGCCGCTTGTTCAAGCCGCGCTGCTGATGCGCCTCCAAAATCGCTTCGATCGATTCCTCCTTCGCTGAATCGATGAATGCGCATGTGTTAATCACAAGCACATCGGCGTCGTCTGCAGACGACGTAATCTCCATGCCGCGTTGCAAAACGCTCCCAAGCATAATTTCGGCGTCCACAAGATTTTTGGCACAACCGAGGCTGATCATGCCAATCTTCGGCTTGTCGGACGCGAGTGTAGCTTTGTTCATTTCGTTCAGGAAACCGTCCGACTCCTCTCGAGTTCTCTCGGTTGCGCGTTGGATGTTGGACGTTGAGCGTTCGACGTTTTTCTTCCTGAGTTCCCTAATTGACTGTCACGTCCTGATCATTCTGCTGCAGTTCCTGTCCATTCTTGGTGATCTTGACGGCTTCAGGATCCAGGACACGAATGGATACGTGTTTGCCCTTGAATTCAACCGGACCATCAGAAGGCGACACCCATCTTTCGAATGCCGCCTTTCCGTCATCGCCCAGCGTTACTCTCACGTACGTTCTCTTGAGCGGCTGAATGGCAACTCGATTTGGCTCGGAGGACTCCGGCGGCGGGGAACTGGTTTCATCTCGGGCCTGCGCCAGGTCCTCTTTAGTAACGGGCTTGGCCTTACGCACCTCCGGCTCAGCTGGCGCTGTGGAATTAGCTGCCAAAGCCTTGCGCGTTTCGGCCGGCCCGACTGAAGGGACAGGCGATGCGACCGGAGCACCCGTGGCAGCGGCGCCAACGTTGGGCGCTACTGACGGGCTCGACCCGCTTGAGGCCACAGCGGGTGTCGCAGCTGCCGATGTTTGAGCGCTCGAGGCGCCTTTGCCGGGCGCGAGCCGTTGCACATTGAGAAGAAATTTCATTCCCAGGAAGCCGACCACTAAAACGACGATGCCAACTATGAGCGGCATTGGCGAAACGCGATTGTTGCCACCACCACTGTGGGTAGCAACCGGGCGGCGGCGAGTCACGGGGGCTGAGATTGGTTTCGCGCGCTCGTTCTCCTGGAGATACGAATAACCGTCCACCGTCACGCTCTCGGAATCCTCGAACGCGTCCAGATACGGAGTGACGTCTACATCCAGAAATTTTCCATAGATGAGCAGGAAACCCTTCGCATATGCAAGGCTCGGGAATTGCGAGAAATCGTCCGCCTCAATTTCGGCCAGCCGTTGCGGGCGGATTTTGGTCATGCGCGCGGCTTCATCGAGAGTCAGATTCCTCGCCAGCCGTGCTTCCTGAAATTTTTTACCTAGGCCCTCTATTGTCATGAACGAAAAAGCCGGCTAAACGGCAGCATCGAGATCGACCAGAATCTCGCGCGGTTTGGCGCCCTCACCGGGCCCCAAAATACCGCGCTGCTCTAGAATATCAACGATTCGCGCCGCCCGCGTGTAGCCAAGTCGCAGCCTGCGTTGGAGCAATGAGGTCGACGCGCGTTTTTCCTGCCGAATAATCTCTATGCATTTTTCGACCAGTTCCTCATCTTCGGCCGTCACTTCTTCTTCCGGCGCACTGGTAGATTGGAGCTTCTCATGCATGGCGGTGTCGAATGCAGGCGGACTTTGTTTTGAAACAAATTCAACGATCCGATGAATTTCATTATCAGTGACCAGAACGCCTTGTGCCCGGATGAGTCGTGAAGCGCTTGGCGGCAGATAAAGCATATCTCCCTGGCCAAGTAAACGCTCGGCGCCGTTTTCATCGAGGATCACCCGACTGTCGATCTTGCTCGCGACCTGGAAGGCGATGCGACTGGGGATATTCGCTTTAATGACGCCGGTGATTACGTCGGCGCGCGGGGTTTGCGTTGCGACGATCACGTGCATCCCAGCTGCACGCGCCATCTGCGTGATGCGAGCAATGGCGTTCTCTACATCCGCGGGCGCGGTTTGCATGAGATCAGCAAGCTCATCGATGATGACCACGACATAAGGAATTCTGTCGGGGACTTCCTCTTCGCCTTCACGCGGCACTTTGATCCCCGTAGCGTCCGCTGTTTCGCCGGATCGGCGGGTGCGCTCCGCTGACACACCGGCTTCTGCAGCCTCGGCATCGAGCTCTTTCTGGGTTTTTTTCTTCGGGCGCGCATTAAACCCGACAATGTTGCGCACGCCCACCCGGGCAAACATTCTGTAGCGACGCTCCATTTCGTCGATGATCCATCGCAAAGCCAATAAGACTTTTTTTGGATCCGTCACGATCGGGAATGCCAGATGCGGGAGCGATTGATACCCCTGCATCTCCACCATTTTTGGATCAACGATCACAAAGCGCATCTCTTCCGGCGTAAAGCGAAAAAGCATGCTGGCAATCAGCGCATTGATACAGACGCTCTTTCCGCTTCCGGTTGTCCCCGCCACAAGCAAATGCGGCATTTGCGCCAGATCAGCAATAATTGTTTTGCCGTAAACGTCCTTCCCCAGCGCGAGCGGGATTTTTGCGTGTTCCCGCGCAGCTTCCCAATCGGACGACTGGAAAAGCTCGCGCAGTTTCACTGTCACCTTGCGACTGTTGGCAAGCTCTATTCCCACCGTGTCTTTGCCCGGGATAGGCGCGAGAATATTGATCCGCTCTGCGCGCGTAGCTCGCGCAAGGTCGCGTTCCAGGCTCACAATCTTGTCCACGCGCACGCCTTTAGCCGGGTACACTTCGTAACGGGTAATGGTAGGACCCTTGGTGATGTCACCAGGTCCCACCGCAATCCCAAATTGGCCTAACGTGTCGATGAGAACTTGCTGGACCTCTTGTAATTCGGCAGGATCTGCGGCCGTACGCGCTTCGAGACTGTGTTCCTCGAGCAGATCAACTCCGGGTAGAATGTAATCTTCCCAACTGGAAGCCGCACTCGTTGGGCTGGGAGCGCTCTTCGCTCTTTCTTCAGTCGCGCGCAGCTCTGCGAGAGAAGGTCTGCGTCGGGGTAGCGCTGGTTCATTCGACGGAACCGTTGTATCGACGACCTTCGGCGCCGGCCGTTTTGAGAGTTCCTCCGGCGAAATCATTGTGGCCATCGGTTCGGGTACAGGAACACCTTTCTTTTTCAGTTGCTTTTGCAGAGCTTCAAGGGATCGCCGTTCTTTCTCAGTCTTGAGTTTTTCTCGCAAATCTGACTTCCGAATCGTCCGGCGCACTCGCCATTCAGCCATCTTCGCCACGCTTCGTCGCGTAAGAGCGACCATCTCACGTACAAGGTGAATCGGGCGCAAACCCGTAACCAAGATGAGCGTGGTTAGATAAACTGCGACGATGAGAAGAACGGAACCGACCGGGCCGAGAGCGGCTGGCAAGAGCCCACGATGTTCATCGGACAAACGATAACCAATCAGACCACCCGGCCCTTGAATGTCCACCGGGACTTTCCTCCCGAGCAAATAAGTGATCCCCCACGCCTGGTCCAGGCAGGCACCCGAAATGAGGAACAAAATGATCCAGGGGATTCGAAGCATGATACGCAATCGAGGATAGAATAATTTCGCTGCCCCGAATCCGAGCAGAACCGCCGCCAGCAACAACGAAGCGAAAACACCGATTAGCTGATAACAGATGCCTGCAATGATCGCTCCAAGCGGTCCGATGAAATTTTGGGCCGGATGATTCGCTGGCGAAACGTGACTAAACCAGAGCCACCCCGGTATATCCTTCGGCGTGTACGAAATCAGCGCAAAGAACAGCAAGGTGCCGGCAAAAAGCAGAACGAGAGCGAATACTTCGTTCCATGCGCTGAGTCTTTCTGTGCGGCCCACCGCGTGTGATAGTAATCCTGCAGCGACGCGTTTCAATCATAACTCTTCCTCTCCCTCTGCCGCCTTCACGACGCCTGCTCGTGCTCATAATCGTAATCGGGGATTCGGCGCGGTAGCACAGGCATCCTCCCTGTGGGGACGGCAGGCTTCCAGCCTGCCGAAGCTTTTGCAACGAACTGTTCAGGCGAGACGCCCGAATGCCCCACAGGCAGGATACCTCTGCTACGTCCCGCGCTTTCGCCTTGCATGCCTGACAAGAGACTGATAACTGTGCCAGCGCATTATGGCTTCTTTCGTTCGCCAGGGCATCCTCGCCATTTTCCTTGCCATGGCTTTGTTTTCCACTTCTTGCGAGAAACATCCAGTTGGCCAGTGGCCGGAGGTGCAGCGTGAGCAGCTCGATCCGGCAAAAGAATGGTCGAATGGGGGAGAACAACATTCTGAGGGACATTCGACTTCAGAACAGCCGGCTGAATCTCAAAACCAATCTCGTTAGGCAAATTAAATCAGATGAGTAGCGAGAAGAAATACATGACATCCCCTCCGAACCTGCAGGGGATGCCGCCGGGTGTCCCCTACATCATCGGCAATGAAGCGGCAGAGCGTTTCTCCTACTACGGCATGAAATCGATCCTGACCGTTTTCATGGCCCGCTACATTTTGGATCAATCGGGCGTGCTCGCACCGATGAATGACAACGAATCCTACATGTACACGCACTTGTTCGTGTTCGGGGTTTATCTTCTGCCAGTTCTCGGGGCAATTCTTGCAGACGGTTTTCTTGGGAAGTACCGGACGATTCTGTGGCTCTCGATCGTTTATTGCTTTGGCAATCTGACGCTGGCCTGCATGGCCACATCGTGGGGAATCGCCGTTGGCCAACGGGTAATGCTGCTGATTGGTTTAATCCTGATCTGCCTTGGAGCAGGCGGAATTAAGCCGTGCGTTTCGGCCAACGTTGGCGATCAATTCGGCGACTCCAACAAACATCTGCTCTCAAAGATGTTTGGCTGGTTCTATTTTTCGATCAACGCCGGCTCGTTCATATCTTCTCTTCTTTGTCCATGGCTCCTTTCGAACCCGAGGTGGGGACCAGGGTGGGCATTTGGAATCCCCGGAGTTGCGATGGTGATCGCGACTTTGTTCTTCTGGGGCGGGCGAAAGAAGATGGTTCACGTGCCGCCGGCTGGCCTCGGATATCTGAAAGAAACGTTCAGCAAAGAAGGGCTCCTCACGCTCGGGCGAATCGCAATGGTTTTCTTTTTCATCCTATTTTTCTGGGGGCTGTGGGGAATGAGCAACGGCGCGGAATGGACCTTACAGGCCGAGAAGATGAACCTGCATTGGTTCGGCATAGATTTGATCGCGGCACAGGTCCAGACAGCAAATCCAATTTTCATTTTGATCTTTATTCCAATCGTCAACTACGCCATTTACCCCGCGATCGACAAAGTTTTTCCGCTTACACCACTGCGCAAAATCGGCATAGGGCTTTTCATTACCGCGCTCTCATTTGTAGTGATCGTCTGGATTCAGGGTCAGATCGATTCTGGACTTAAACCGAGCATCAACTGGCAGCTTCTCGCTTACGCCATCCTCACGCTGGGCGAAGCCATGGTCTCGATTACTGGATTGGAGTTTGCCTACACGCAGGCGCCGAATTCGATGAAAAGCTCGGTTATGGCGTTGTGGCTTCTCACGGTCGCCTCGGGCGAACTCTTCGTCGCCTTAGTCAACAAATGGATCCTCAGCGCAAGCGGTCACAAGCTTACTGCCTACGAGTACTTTACTTTTTTCACCTGGTTAATGTTGGGAGCCGCGGTCGTTTTCACCATCGTCGCCTGCTTTTACAAATACCGCACGCATCTGCAATCCCAGCTTACGCCAGACGAGATCGCGACCGAGCCGATCCTTCACGGCGGCACGCCGAGCTGAAGTCGAATGAAGATCATCATTGCGGCCGTCGCCGCTTTGGCGTTGTCGATTCCAAACATCTTCGCGAACTCGCAGGACGACGCGTTTCAGAGAATTGCCCACGATTACATCGAGCTGTATCTGCGGACTAATCCCGAGCAGGCGACCGAACTCGGCGATCATCGCTTTGACGGCCAGCTGACTGATTACTCGTCCGAAGCGCGAAGCAAAGACCTCTCCACGCAAAAAGAATTTCGCGACAAGCTGAACGCGATCGACGGATCCCAACTCACCGGCCCGAGCCGCATCGATTTTCGCATTCTCAAAGAGAACATCGATTACGAGAT
>JAICUQ010000024.1 GCA_025935755.1 Chthoniobacterales bacterium
AGCACGCTCAAGGCTTACTATGGTAAACACGCAACGCCGCAGAACGATTTCGGATATGGATGGCTGCCGAAACTAACCGGTAACCATTCTTTCTTTGAGTATCTCTACGACATGCTCGACGGAAAAATGGAAGGCATGTTTTTGATGGGGCAGAACCCGGCGGTAGGTGCACCCAACTCGCGACTTCAACGGAAAGCACTTTCGAAGCTCAAATGGCTGGTTGTGCGCGACATGGTGCAAATGGAATCGGCAATTTTCTGGCGCGAATCACCGGAGATTGACCGAGGTGAATCGCGAACCGAGGACATCGATACTGAAGTTTTCTTTTTTCCCGCAGCCGGCCACGCAGAAAAAGAAGGCGCGTTCACGAACACTCAGCGCCTGTTGCAATGGCGCGAGAAGGCGATCGATCCGCCAGGTGATTGTCGCTCGGATGCCTGGTTTATGCATCAACTCGCGTTGCGATTGATTGCAAAAGCCAAAGCATCCAACGATCCGCGAGACGAACCATTGCGCGCGCTCGACTGGTGGTATCCGGAAGATCATGTCGGCGATCCAAAAATGGAAGCCGTGCTCGCTGAAATCAACGGCTGGCACACCATCGGGGAAAAAGACAACGTCCAATCTGCAACCGAAGAAGGCGTCGTGTTCGGGTTGGATCGCGATGGAAATCAGCATCACGGACCGCAGGTCAACGGTTTTGCTGAATTGAAATCGGACGGATCGACCGCCTGCGGTTGCTGGATTTACTCGGGTGTTCTTGGTCGCGACGGCGTTAACAAGGCAAACTCACGAAAATCACGAGATTATCTCGGCCACGGCTGGGGCTTCGCCTGGCCAAGTGATCGCCGCATTATTTACAATCGCGCAAGTGCGCGACCGGACGGGCGACCGTGGAGTGAACGAAAAAAACTGGTCTGGTGGGATTCTGAAAAATGGACGGGCATCGATGTTGCCGGATTCGTACAAGGGAAACCTCCTGATTACGAGCCAGCCGTCGACGCTGAAGGTCTCGATGCAATTCCGGGTGATGCGCCGTTCGTTTTGCATGAAGACGGTTTGGGTTGGATTTACGTGCCGAAAGGATTAAAGGATGGCCCGTTCCCGACTCATTACGAGCCACTCGAATCGCCGGTTTCGAATGAACTTTATTCCCATAGTACCAATCCAGCGGCGCACTGGTTTGGCCGTCAGGAAAATCGCTTTGCGCCGCCAGGTGACCCGCGATTTCCGTACGTGCTGACGACGTACCGCCTGACTGAACACCACACCGCCGGCGGCATGTCGCGGTTTCTGAGTCATCTCGCAGAATTGCAACCCGAGATGTTTACTGAAATTTCACCTGAGCTTGCGCGCGAGCTTAACATCAAGAACGGCGATTATATTTGCGTCGTAAGTTTGCGCGGGGCGATTGAAGCGCGCGCACTTGTTAGTCGCCGGATTCGGCCGTTGCAGCTAAATGGAAAGACGCTGCATCAGGTCGCGGTGCCCTATCACTTCGGGACAACCGGCCTGGTCCTGGGCGGCGCGGCGAACGATCTTCTTACCATATCCGGGGAACCCAACGTGACGATCATGGAAGCGAAGGCGCTGACCTGTAACATCGTGCCCGGACGTTTGCCGCGTGGAGGCGCGTTCGCTGAATTTCTTGAGAAATATGCGCCGCAAAGCGGGCCAACGATTCTGCATCCGGAAGAACCGCCGGCCGGGCGGGGGAGCAGCGGTGGCGGCCATGCGCAGGAAGGAAAACAATGAACGCGCAAAATAGTAGCGCATGCGTCCCGCGTGCGCCCAAACACATTGGCAAACCAGAGGCGGGCGCTACTTTATGATCGGCGAAGGCACACATAGCACGAATCAGCGACGCCATACGTACGTGCGGGACAACGTACAGGTGGGGTTCTTCACCGATCCGACCGTGTGCATCGGTTGCAAGGCCTGCGAAGTCGCGTGCAAAGAATGGAACCAGGTGCCGGATGACGGTTTTATTTGGTCCGGAAATTCCTATGACAACACCGGTCACTTGGGCGCATCGACGTGGCGTCACGTGATGTTTGTCGAACAAGATCGACAAAAAGGAGGCCAGATTGTCGGCGGCCATTCGTTAGGCGACAGTAATGTGAACTTGCCCGTCGAAGCCCCGGCGAAGGCGGAAGACCCGTTTCGCTGGATTTTTGTGTCAGACGTTTGCAAGCACTGCGAGCAAGCTGGTTGTCTCGAAGCGTGTCCCACTGGAGCGATCGTTCGTACCGAAATCGGTTCAGTGCTTGTGCAGAATGATGTTTGCAATGGCTGCGGATATTGTGTGGTCTCGTGCCCTTTTGGCGTGATCAACCGGCGTCCGGAGCCTTTGCCCGATGCCGGCGGCGCATTCAAATGCACCTTCTGTTACGACCGGCAAAAAAGCGGCCTCACACCGGCATGCGCCAAGGTTTGTCCGACTGAATCGATCGTTTTCGGGCGACTGGATGATTTGCGGGCACGCGCCAGGCAACGTGTGCAGCAATTGCAACAGCACGGCTACTCCGACGCGCAATTATACGACCCGACCGAGACTTCTGTGCGCGGGATTCACGCGTTCTTCCTCATCCTCGGTGAGTCGGAAGCATACGGGCTTCCGCCGAAGCCCCAGATTCCGACAATTCATCTGAAGGCCTCGTGGACGGCTGCCTTCGCGGCCGCGATCGGCGCCTTGATCGTCACACTCTGCGCATTCGCATTCTTATGAAGCGCGTTGGTCTGGGAAAATTCCGGGGAGCGCGGCCGCCGCGCCCGCTGTGTTGTGCGCCTCGCGCAACACCCTCTGAAAGATGGAATAACAGAAGAGTTTTCGGCGAGACGCGGAAAAGAGCGAGCGAGGCGCTCGCGCTCCCCAATGCTGAAGATGCCTAACGAATCGCGAATTGACCAGTTACGTGAAGAAGCCTGGGCAAAGGGGGCTGTGACGGGGCATGGTGTAGACGTTGCCAATGGCCCGATCCCGCGGAGGCCGGGTTATTACGGTCAACCTGTCGTTAGGCCACCTGTGTGGACGTGGGAAATTCCAATTTATTTTTTCGTCGGAGGTCTCGGGGGAATGTCAGCAGTGATTGCACCTGGCGCCCTGCTGTTTCATCATCTTGATGTTGCGCGCACTGCGATGTGGATCGCTGGCATCGGGTCGGTTCTGTCGCCGATTCTGCTGATTATGGATTTGGGTCGACCGCATCTGTTCATCAACATGCTGCGCGTATTCAAACCGCAATCGGCCATGTCCATGGGTGCGTGGATCCTGGCTGCTTTCGGAACATGTGTGATTCCAGGTTTGATCGCGTTAGAGCTTCACACATTACACCTGTTCTCCGGGGCGATTGACCAGATCCTCGGCGTTGCCGCTGCAATTCTGATCTTTGGATCGGCGACGTTTGGAATGTTGCTGGCAACGTACACAGGTGTGCTGATCGGTGCGACCGCGATACCGGCCTGGTTCTTGCATCAACGGTTGTTGCCGATTCATTTCGGCGCAGCGGGATTAGGATCTGCGGCTGCGCTGCTGGAATTGCTCGGCCATCGAATCGCGCCGCTCAATGCGATCGGCATCTTTGCAGCCATCGTCGAAACGGTGCTCCTAATTTGGTTGAGCGTCGATAAACATGGTGTCGCAGATCGGGCCATCCACCAGCACGGTTCAGGCTGGCTCATTCGGACGGGCGAGTTATTTACCGGCCCAATTCCACTTGTGCTTCGATTCGCTGGTGCGATCCCGTTGGCGGCGGTTTCATTTTTGTTTGGTGCACTCGTTAGTCGTTTCGGTTGGATTGCGGTGGGAAAAGTCTCGGGTCGCGATCCAGAATCGGTATTTGCTTCGCAGGAGTAACACAGACTTCCAGTCTGTCTGGTCCGACACGCACCCCTGCTTTTCGATCCGACAGGCTAGCGAGCCTGTTCCACGAATCAGGCAGGATCCCTGAGTTACAAAATCACGCGCTCAATATGCGTGTAGATGTTAAATGATGGCGGGCGCAAAAAACCTATGAGCGTCTGATTGCTATCGCGCGCGAGTTCGACGGCGAGACTTGAAGGCGCTGACACAGCGGCCACGATCGGGATTCCCGCGGAGAGCGCCTTTTGTATGATCTCAAACGAGGCGCGACCACTCACCAGAAGGACGTGGTTATTCAATGGCAGCAGGTCATCGAGAACGCCGCGCCCGATTGCCTTGTCCACCGCGTTATGGCGCCCGATATCTTCGCGCGCAATTTTCAATTTGCCATCCAGACTGAAAATTCCGGCAGCATGAATTCCGCCGGTGCGCGCGAAATCGCTTTGCGCATTGCGCAACGTCTCGGGAACCGACAACAACGTTTCGATATCAACCCGGATATCAGTCGATGGTACCGCCGGGAAATTCTGCCGGATGGCTTCGATCGTTGTTTTGCCGCACAGACCGCAACTGCTGGAAATTGTTCCGAAGCGTTTCATCGAATTCAGCTTCAATCTAACGCCCCCGGTAAGCTCCACGACAATTCTGTTGTCGCTGTCTGCTGAAACGCTCGCGATCTGATCGCGCCCATGCACTACACCTTCAGAAAGCAAGAAGCCGGCGGCGAGTTCTTCGTCCTGGCCAGGAGTACGCATTGTCGTGGCAATCGCTTTCCGCCCAATGCAAATCTCCATCGGCTCCTCGATTGTTAACTCATCCGGTAAGTACTCGAGTTCGCCATCGCGTTTTCGGCGGATAATCTTCTGTGATCCGATGCCGTTTTGTTTCACGAAAGTGAGAGTGATGTTACCATGATCCCCTTGGAGATCTGTCATCTTTATATCTCACCCGGCCATAATTTTTTTGGACATCACGGCCGCGAAGCGGACAACTATCAGTCAACCGAAGTGGAATCGATCGAGTGCGTGGCCGGACACGGCGTTCGGCACGATCGATTTTTCGATTACCGGGACGATTACAAGGGACAGATCACATTTTTCTCTCTGGAAGTGTTCGATGATTTATGCGCAGCCCTGCACCTACAGAACGTAGATCCGGCACTGACGCGCCGAAACGTGTTAACTCGCGGCGTGGACTTGAATCGGTTGATCGGGCAGAAGTTCGACGTGCAAGGTGTTCGTTTTCGAGGCACCGGTGAATGCCGGCCATGTTACTGGATGGATCAAGCGCTCGCTCCTGGCGCGGAAGAATTTCTGAAAGGCAAGGGAGGATTGCGGGCACGAATTCTGACTGATGGGAAATTATGTTCGTCGAAATTTGTCCTCCCGAACGAAGCCGAGGCATCCCGTAGAGTTACCTTGAGGTGATGCCGCGGGATGGAAAGCCTGGCTTCGCCGCCTTCGGCGACTGCGTTGCAGCCTCGACTCCGCTCCGCTCCGTTCGGAATGACTTTAGTGCAGTGTTGTTAGCCGGCGGGGAATCAAGCCGCATGGGCAGGGACAAAGCGACGCTGGATTGGCGAGGCGTTCCGTTGTGGGCATGTCAGGTCGAGAAATTACGCGCACTCACGTCGAATATTTTTGTTTCCACGCGATTCGCTGTGCCATGGCGACCGCCAGGCGTTCACCTTGTCATCGACGAATCGCCGTCGCGAGGTCCGCTCAGTGGACTAACAGCTTCGCTCGCGATGATGGAGACCGATTATCTGCTCGCGCTGGCCGTCGATATGCCATTCATAACAGTGTCGCACTTGAGAAAAATATGTGATTGCGCCAGACCGGGAGTGGGCGTCGTGCCTGTGGTCAACGGGAAAATGGAACCATTGGCGGCAGTGTATCCCAAACGTGCTGAATCGATTTTTGCCGAAGCGCTTCGCGGAAGCGATTATTCCCTCCAACGACTCGTCGGACGCCTGGCGGAGCTGGAGTTCATCCGCGAAATACCAATCGCCGCTGCTGCCGGCCGCTTTTATCGAAGCCTTAATTATCCGGCCGACCTTCAGTTTTAATTCTCCGCGCCGCGTTCTTGGATGATACTTCGTAAGCAATCGATTTGAACTTGTAATTGTTCGACATTTCGGCCGAACACGCCGTCAATCCAATGATCAGATCCATCTCGGCGCGCAGACTAATGCTTTGGCCAGCACGCGAGCGGGGCGGCAAGATTGAGAGCCGCCCGTCATCATCCACCTCCACATTCATGAAGATATTGAATGTCGTTGGAATCCGATCGGGAGTAATCCCGTAAGGACCCAGATTGGCCGTCAGGTTTTCGAAACAACTTGGGTGATGTTGCTGGTCTTTGTAGATGATCTGGAAAGTCTCCGGACTGCAGGGCGTGAGCAAAAAATCATGACGGCCGACTTCATCTTTAGTGATAGTAAACATTGGGCGGCTGCGGTTTGAGTACAGCACGTGATTTGTCGTTAGGTAGATGGTGTTTGCGTAATCGATCGTTCGCCCCGACGACAGCCATTCGTTGATGTCGTTGCGGTTGAATGCAGTCAAATCCGCAACCTGTTCGCCTTCGGGATCGATCACACGGAGCACGTCACCCTGATTGAGTTCGAAAGCGGTGCCCGATTGAGGCGCCAAAATCTGGATCGCCCATTCAGTGGTCAAACGGACAGCCATTGCTCTTTGCAGACGCGTCAGCTGAAACCTTGAACGGTGGCACCCAGTTTCCATCAACCGCGCGTCCGGAATATTGGCGCGCTTCTGATTGTTCGCCGAAATCGCTCAACATCGGATTCGCGGAGCCTTGCAGAGCAATGTCGCGACGCCGAATGGTCTGTTGCATTTTCGTCCAATTCCCGTCCTGACGGAGTCGCGCGAATTGTTCGTGCGCATTGAAAACGAGGGTGGGCCACGGAAATCTTCGCGCAAGTCGCGAGCTGCCGCCGTGCAAACCGACAACATACAGCGGCTCGGAAGCGAAACTGAAAGCGAAACGGGGACTGGCCGTATCGGAGGAAACTTTTTCATTCCAGGCATGTCGGGCCACGTCGATCTCGTGGAGTTGTTGTAATGCCCGCCAAAGAAGATTCTCAAATTGTTTCTCGGCGAGATCGCGCGGTTCGCGAAACATCGCCACAAAGGTAGCAAAAGCATTGGTTTGTCGCACTTCGGAAAAGATAAACTCTTGCAGATCCCGCGCGAGCTCTCTCGCGCACTGCTCCGCTCCTAACTCTTGATACACGCGCAAAATCTGGGAACCGGAATTCAACGCGGCCTTCGCTCCCAGGCAGGGGAACGCAGAATCAGCTACGAACGCGGTAAACTTCGCCTTCATTTCCTCCTCGGCTGAGGGCGATCCGGGTTGGTGACTTGCGGAGTTCATGGTGAAAAGGGAACGGCTTTGCCCAGCCTAACGGACGGAATTTTTTGCAATCGCCGTGAAAAGCAGCCGACGCCTCGCATAGCGGCGTGCGATACTCCTTACGCATGGTGCCACAGTTGAATTGCGCCTACGTCCTGCCGATTCGACGAACCCGTTTCAAGTCGGACGAGGCGACCAGTTTACGGGCGTACGTGGACACGTTGAAGGAAGCGGGTTGCGAGGTGATCGTCGCCGACGGGTCGGCCCTCGAGGTATTCGATCAATACACCGGCGTTCTCGGCGCAAGCTGCCGCCATGTTCGGGTAGACCGGCGGTTCGGTTATCTCAATGACAAGGTCAATGGAATTTATACGGGTATTGAGCTGGCATCATTCGACCGCATTATCCTGGCCGATGACGACATTCGGTACAACGCGGAAAATATCCGGGACCTCTTGCGATTGCTCGATGACAATGAAGTCGTTAGGCCACAGAACTTTCTCCATCCGCTGCCGTGGTGGGCGAAATTGGAAACGGCCCGGATGTTAATCAACCGCGCAGTTCTGCCTGCTGCTGATTATCCGGGCACATGCGCTTTCCGCCGACCGCGAATGCTTGCGGCGGGTCGCTACGACGGCGACGTACTTTTCGATAACGAAGAAATCATCAGGCATCTGGCGCAAGACGGCTGCAGGGTTGCGTACGCGAATGATTTGTTTGTGCAAAAATGCCCGCCCACATTTTCGAAGTGGACTGAGCAGCGGCCACGGCAGGCGTACGAAGATTTCGGCATGCGCCTGAAGACCGCGCTCTTTTTTTTGTTATTGCCATTGTCTTTTCTCGTGGGGATACGGTTCGGCATCCCTGGCATGGCGATTTTTTTTCTCGCTCTGTCATTCTTCGCAGGTTTGATCGCCGCTCGCGGTCGAGCTCGTGGAAAGGCACGTCGCTTTTTCCCGGCGCACTGTTGTCTTTTCGCCGGTTTCTGGATGCTCGAACGAACACTCAGCACTTATTGGGCTCTTTACTGGTATCTTACCCGCGGGGGTTATCCTTTCGGCGGCGGCATTCTTTCAAGGGGAATCGGACGAGCTTGGTGGCCCGGCGGACGGGCCGCGGCCGCACAAGTTCGCTCCGCAAAACCGTGAGCACCCCCGGTTTATTGGCGCCTCTTGGCGACATTCCATCGGACAAGTTCCGACGCCAGCTTTACGAGTTGGCTGACTGGATCGGCGAGTACCGGGCAAAGATTTGCAACAGAGCCATCGCACCAAGCGTCGAAGCGGGCGCTATTCTGCGGGCTTTACCAACTCACCCGCCGGAAACGGCCGAACCGTTTGAGAGCATCTGGAACGACTTCGAACGAATCGTTCTGCCGGGAATCGTGCATTGGGGGCATCCTCAGTTCATGGGCTACTTTGGTTCGACCACGACCGGCCCGGGCATTCTGGCGGAAATGATCGCGGCAGCGCTGAATGTGAACGCGATGACCTGGCGAACCTCACCCGCGGCCACCGAACTCGAGACTGTCGTTCTACGTTGGCTGCGTGAATGGCTTGGGTTGCCGGAAATTTTTGAAGGAGTGGTTTACGACACTGCTTCGATCTCGACCCTGCACGCGCTGGCCGCCGCTCGCGAACAAGCCGCTCCCACCGTGCGCGAGTCCGGACTAAGCGGTCGGGATCTCCCCACTTTTCGCCTGTACACGTCGGATCAAGCGCACAGCTCCGTTGAAAAAGCCGCAATCACGCTCGGAGTCGGCGAACAAAACGTTCGTCGTGTGCCGAGCGACTCCGCTTTTCGAATGGACATGAGCGGTCTCAAGCTATTCGTCGAAGAGGACCTCCGTCGCGGTTTTAAACCGCTTGCGGTGGTCGCGACAGTTGGGACCACATCGTCCGCCAGCGTCGATCCAGTTGCAGCGATCGCACGATTTTGCCGTGCGCATGGAATCTGGCTCCATATCGATGCGGCTTATGGAGGCGGCCTGGCTCTCCTGCCTGAGGCGGCCTGGATCAGGCAGGGATGGGCCGAAGCCGACTCGTTCGTCATTAATCCACATAAGATGCTTTTTGTGCCGTTCGATTTCAGCGCGCTTTATGTTCGGGATATCTCCCGACTTCGGCGCGTGTTCGCGCTGGTTCCCGATTATTTAAGCGGCGACTCGGCGCGGGCAGCCATTGATTACATGGATTACGGAGTCCAGCTCGGCCGGCGTTTTCGCGCGATCAAAGCGTGGTTTGTGTGGCGGAGCTTTGGACGCGAAGGAATCGCCTCGCGCATACGCGAACATTTGCGCCTGGCAAAGCTGTTCGCGCAATGGCTGGAGAAGGACGGACGTTTCGAAATTCTGGCGCCGGTGATGATGGGAGTTGTTTGCTTCCGCCCGGCCGGATACTCGGAGGAAGGCTGCCGCGCGCTGGTTGACGCGTTAAATGACAACGGGGAAACCTATCTGACGCTCACAAGACTGCACGGTGTGGTCGCCGTCCGTCTGGGACTCGGGAACGTGCTAACGACGGAAGAACATGTGCACAACGTTTGGGAAATAGTCCGGAAGGCGATTCGATAATTGCTCCAGTGACTCGTTAAGATGTTCTGTTAACTGCTATTCGAACGGGGGAAACTCCGAGCCATTGACCCGGCTTGACGGGATAAATGTTCATTCAACTCAGAAGACCAATTGCGCGCTTGCCTGGAGGATCGTCCTTATGATTCGGACGCACAAAAGTTGATTGCAGTCGCTCGAAAACAAAAGTGATGCTCGCGTGTCGCGGTGCCGGCGAAATCTTCCAGTGTTCCTGTTGCAAATTCGCAGCGGCTGCTCAAAGTATCCGATGATTTTCGGTGAGCATGAGATTGTCGATCTTACGCGGCGCAATTCTGTTTAGTCTGCTTCCAGGCTTCGCGTTGGCAGCCACAAACGTAGTGAATCTTTCCCACTACGACATGATGCGTCCGGATTTCGCCACGATGAAACGCCAGGGCATCGTAGGCGTAATTCACGAAGCGACTTATCCGCCCTTTGTTCGCGATGCCAAATATTTGGAGCGGCAAATGGGCGCGCTGCAAGCAGGACTTCTGTGGGGAGCTTATCACTACGGTAACGGAAGTGATCCGGTTCGGCAGGCCGATCATTTCCTGAGCGTTGTCTCCAGTTCCTGGGCACGGGCGAACCCGGCAGTTCGGCCGAGCGCGGGCGTTTTGCTGGTGCTCGATTTCGAGAAGAACGGCCATTATCCCGGCGGATCAATGCGGCCCGATCAAGCAGTTGCGTTCGTTGAACGCATTCGCCAGCGTACTGGTGTATATCCCGGCATTTATTCCGGCGAATATCATCTCGCCCAGGTTTTGAATAGCTCGCGAGTCACTCCCGCGCAGAGAGACACGCTCAGGAAATGCTGGCTGTGGGTTGCAAACTATTCCAAAGAGCCGCGTGCGACAGCGCCGTGGAATTACTGGGCGCTTTGGCAATATTGCGGGGATGGGAAGTGTCGTCTCCCTCGCTCCACTCACCCGATAAGTATTGCCAATATCAGAAAGGCAGAACTCAACATTTTTCGAGGCAGCCGAAGCGACTTGGTAGACTTTTGGCAACGGCGCGCCTGGGACCCCGCAGGAGGCGCGCCTCGCAAGGAATCAGAGCAAACGATCGCCGAGCGATAGATATAAAGAACCGACGGCTCGGGCAGCTGTCGAGGCGGGCGGCTCGGGAGTCATTGCGTTATGCGGTAATTCGCATCGATGCCGCGCACGTGGTGTGGCGGCTGGACGCCGTCATTTCTTGGAACCGGCGCTTGTCACTTTTTGATACCGCGCTGCGTCGTGAGATAGACTGCGAAGCTGCCGAGCCAGTGCCCGCCTTCGTAATGTTCGCCGGTCACCGCTGCGAGCCCGGCTCGCCTGTGCGCTTCCGCTGCGCTCGTTAGGGCTGGACGGCGTGGATCATCGGCAGGAAGGCAGGAGAGGATGCCTTCCAGCATCCACGCTCGGCTTAAATTTAATCCATCGAGATGCGCCAATTTTGGATCGCTCGGATCCGGTGAAATCACTACCGGCAACCAATCGGCAGTCGCCCTTCTGGGAATCTGCGGCAGAAATTGGGTGAGCCATTTCGCGAACTCAGCCTGCGACAAAGCACGGCGCATCACGTCGGCTTCGCCGAGGCATGGCGAAAGGAAATCTTCACCCGACGGTTCATAGGCGAGCGGACAACTTTTATCTGCCAGATAGAATTTTCGTGCTGAATCAGCGGCGACTCTGGCAAGGCGTTCGTCATTTTTGCCTCGGGCGTAATCAAGCACTAACCCGAGCGCGAATGCGGTTTGATTGTGCTCGCCGATGCGTATTGGGTGCGAGAGTTTCGGGAGCCATGCGCTCAGTCGCTCGACCGCTGCGTCCTCCAGCGGTTTTAGGTTAGCCAACATTTCTCGCGCCTGCGGATCGTCCCATTCGCGCAGCTCTGCGCAGAGCTGCAACAACCACGCCAATCCGTACGGCCGTTCGAAACTGGCACGGCCTTCTCCCCGTACGTATGCCGCCTCGATCTTCAAATTTTCAGCAGTCAGACTTTGCTTCAACGCTTCGCGAGCAGCTTTTGCGAATGACGCATCTGGAAACGTGCGCAACAAACGCACCAGCAGCCAATGTCCATGTACTGACGAATGCCAATCGTAACACCCGCAAAACGCAGGAGTCAGTTTACACGGAGCTGCGACGTCAGCATCGCTGTTCAGAACGTGGCTGATCTTGTTAGGATATTCTTTGTGAACACACGCCAGCGCCAACTTTGCGAAACGTTCGGCAGCATGTGCATCCAATTCTTCGCTCGACGATTCTGTACCCGCGCCTTTCTGAACAGCAGCGTTGTTTTCACCCGCAGCGGCAATTGCCACCACTGCCACCAAGCTGCAGGCGAAATTTGCAAAACTTGAAAGGTGAAATCCAAGCGTCACGGCCGCGAGAGCCACGCTAGCGTTCTGTGTCGTAAAAGCTAGCGCGGTGTTGGACGAGGCCGCGGTGCTGGATTCACGCACGGGAAATCGAACATTGGTCGTGCGTGTTGCACTTCGAACCCGTTTTGTTGTCCGTTGAGTTCGGTCTCGCAACCGCTAGACTGGCGAGCACTAGCCAATTCGCAGTATGGATTCGCTCGATTATTACAAGATCGAAGAACTTCTCAGTGATGAAGAACGCGCAACGCGCGGTCGTGCCAGGCAGTTTGTCGAAAATGAAGTGTTGGCAGAGGTCGTTCCGTGTCATCGCGCGGGAAAATTTCCGGACCACCTAATTCCGCGCATGGGCGCCATGCGCTTTTACGCGCCGTACCTCAAAGATCACGGATGCGCAGGCGTAAGCTACACCGGTTATGGACTGATCATGCAGGAATTGGAGCGCGGCGACTCGGGCGTCCGCTCGCTCGCATCCGTCCAGGGCGCGCTCGCAATTCAGGCGATCCATTCATTTGGCTCGCCGGAGCAACACGCGCGGTGGTTGCCTGGATTGGTTTCTGGCGAGCGCGTGGGTTGCTTTGCGCTAACGGAACATGGACACGGCTCGGATCCCGGCGGGATGGAAACGTACGCCAAACGCGACGGCGATAGTTACATTTTGAACGGCAGCAAATGCTGGATCGGCAATGCATCGATCGCCGATGTCAAAGTTGTTTGGGCGAAAGATGACGATGGTCGGGTGGGCGGATTCGTGGTTGAGAAAGACGCGCCGGGATTTCGCGGTCGCGACATCGAGGGGAAGTACAGCCTGCGAATGTCGCGCACGTCGGAGTGTTGGTTTGAGAATTGCCGGATACCTGCGGAGAACCGGCTGCCTAACGCGGCCGGACTCCGCGCGCCATTGTCGTGCCTGTCGTACGCGCGTGTTGGAATCGCGTGGGGCGTCATTGGCGCGGCGACTGATTGCTACGAAACAGCTTTGGCGTACGCCAAAACACGCGAACAATTCGGCCGCCCAATTGGCAGCTTCCAACTGGTACAACAAAAACTTGTCTGGATGGTGCAGGAAATCACCAAGGCGCAGTTGTTGGCGCTACGTCTTACTCGCCTGATGGAGGCGGGCAAATCGCGCCCTGCGCAGATCTCAATGGCGAAACGCAACAACGTCTGGATGGCGCTGCAATGCGCGCGCAAAGCGCGTGACATTCTCGGCGCTGCAGGCATCACCGATCAGTACCCCGTAATCCGACACGTCATGAATCTCGAGAGCGTCTACACGTACGAAGGTACCCATGATATTCATACGTTGGCCATTGGTCGGGACATTACGGGATTGGATGCGTTCGGCGGCTAATCAGCACACGTCCGTTCGAGCGGAACGAACTGAAGCCGAGAAACTTCGTTGCGAAGCCAAAGAGACTACACCGGGATCCTTCGACTTCGCTCAGGATGACGCGGATTCGAAATTGGTTAAAGTAACAGCATGAGCGAGTCAGTTTATATTCTTGGAGGCGGGCGCACGGATTTTAAGCGCAACCTGAAGAAGGAAGGCAAAACCATCCGGCACATCATTATAGAGGCCGGGAAAAAAGCCATCGACGATGCGAAGATCGATCCCGGGGAAATTCAGGCGGGAGCGGTCGGCAATTTTAACGCGGGGCAGTTCACGAAACAACTACAGCTCGGCGCGTTTATCCCGGAGATCGATCCAAAACTGCGCGGCATTCCCACGATGCACACCGAAGCGGCGTGCGCGTCTGGCGCGCTGTCGGTGTTGTTAGGTGCCGAATGGATCATCGGCGGATTTTATGATGTCGTGCTGGTAGTGGGCGCAGAACAGCAGAAAACGATGTCGGCGCTGGACGGTTCTGACGTACTCGGCGCGGCAGCCGATTACCACAACGAAAAACCGGAGTACGGCGATTTCATGTTCCCGAAATTATTCGGTCGGATCGCGCAGCTCTACATCGAGAAATACGGTGCGACCGAAGACGCTCTGGCGCTTGTGGCGTGGAAAAATTATGCACACGCGAAACTAAATCCGCTTGCGCAAATGCGTGATGCCGATCTCACTCTCGATTCGGCATCACAGGTTTCGGATAAAAATCCCCACGTCGCGCCACCGCTAAAAGTTTCCGATTGCTCGCAGATCACCGATGGCGCCGCGTCGGTTGTCCTGGTTTCAGAAAGATATCTGAACAAAATCGGCCGGGACAAAAACAAAACTGCCCGGCTGCTCGGCTACGGTCACACGACCGATTACCTGCCGCTCGATAAGAAAGATGTGCCAACATTTTCAACTGCGCGCAAAGCCGCGGAGAAAGCTTTCAAGATGGCGAACCTGAAGCCGCGCGATCTCAACGGCGCCGACGTTCACGATTGTTTTTCGATCACGGAAATCGTTGCCTACGAAATTCTCGGACTGGCCGAACCGGGCAAGGGCATCGACCTCGTGAAGAGCGGGGCGACAACGCTGCCGCAGGTGCGTCCCGAGAAATCCAAGGCGCCGTTCCAGATTCCAGTGAACGCGGGGGGCGGTCTCATTGGGGACGGTCATCCTGTGGGTGCGACCGGTGTTCGCCAGGTGTTTGAAGCCTATCAACACCTGACCGAACAGGCCGGGGCGCGGCAGATTGAAAACGCGAAACGCTTTCTCACGTTTAACATGGGCGGTAGCCTAACGACTTCGGTCGCCATGCTGTGGGGCCGCGGGTAATGGTGTCCTGGGAATTGCCTTTGCGGTAGGCTTCAAAAGAGATGCGAGGACGCACCGCACTCCCAAAGCTTTCGCGCATGGATCGGCGACGATTATATCTTGAACCGAGTGCCTTGTGAGTGTGCGTACGCGCTTGTCGCGTCGCCTTGAGCAAGTGTCCCACCACATTCGCTAGAGCAGTGTTCGACGCATTCCTGTTCAGAAAAAAAATCAAGGCGAACATCTGGATCCAAGCTGCGGGAATGGTAAGCGCGAACGTGTAACTAACTCATAGTTATATTAACGCCGGCCTTCAGGCCGGTGCGATGCCCAACTTGCAAAAGGGAACCGTTTCAACGGTTTCCAATCGACAGGAAGATTAACGAGTAAGCCGTTGAAACGGCTGACTTCCACCGACCTGCGAAGACACCGTCTGAAGACCGGTTAATGATAAGCCCAGCGTAACAAGCGCGTCACCGTACGCGTCGGGATGCTGTCGCCAGGGGGACGGAGCGGCTGATACCAGCGATAACCCCCGCGTGCTCTGGGGCCACGCGTAACCGCGCAGTAAAAGGCGTCTGACACAGCTGCCCACAAAATCTGGCAAAGGATTTGTAGGGCGCTTCTGTGAAGCGCCGACCGCGGTTCACTGTTTGTTTGGGACTGGACCACAGCCGCCCAATCCAAAAATATGTGCGTGTGCGTTTCTTCAGTGTGGTTTCCCTCCAAATCGAAGAGTTGCCCGCTATCATCAGGGAGGACGTGGAGGATTTCCTGGAAACGCATCCACGGAGTCCGGCCGCGCAATTGCGCCCCAAATTAGGAGTGGTTGCGAATGTCTGGCTTGCGTATATCGGGCCGAAACTGCAACGAGGCGCCAGCTGTTTAGGCCAGACGCCATGTGATGCTTTGGAGGATTTCAACCTGCGTTTCATGGAACCGCTCATTTCTCGAAACGGTTTCGAGCACCTATAGAGCGTCGCCCGTAATCCAATGAAGGTTCCATTCACGCTGGGAGAAGTCGGTCATTTTGGCCTGGCTGTGCGCGATCCGAAGAAAAGCGCGAAATGGTTCGAACGTGCTTTGGGTTTGCGAAGAGAATTCGAATTTGAAAACGGCGTGGCGGTGGGAAATGACTACGTCACCATCGCGTTGTTTAAAGGGAAACCGTCGCCGGAAACTATTGATCACATGTCGTTTCACTTGCCTGACCTGAAGACGCTGGAAAAAGCGCTCGGGCATTTGAAGAAGATCGGCGTCGATATTGAAGATCCAGGCCACGAAATCGGTCCGGAAGCCCCGGGCTCGAAAAACATGGGCCTGTGGTTCCATGATCCTGATGGCTACCGGTGGGAGCTAAGCGTGCAGGGCGGGAAGTGAGGCATCATTCTTGAACAGTGATCGCGCATAGCTCAGCTTGCGCGAAGGCTAGCCGGAATGAAAAGCTCCGACATCAGCGTTGCTCAAAGTAACGCCTTTATAGCGACGTTCGATTTGTCGCCCTTGAGCAGCGGTCTGCTGAACGGACTGCGTTTTGCCGTTAAGGACACAATCGATGTTGCCGGTTTCAAAACCGGTTGCGGTAACCCGACGTGGCGCGATTCGCATCCGGCCGCGGTCGTTCACGCTGTTTGCGTGGAGCAACTTTTGCTCGCGGGCGCCGAGTGCGTCGGCAAAACCATTTGCGACGAGCTGGCTTTCAGCTTGTTAGGCGAGAATCACTTCTACGGCACCCCACTTAACGCGCATGCGCCCGATCGTGTGCCGGGTGGATCCTCGAGCGGATCGGCTTCCGCGGTCGCGTGCGGCCTGGCAGATTTCGCGCTTGGCACCGACACGGGCGGTTCTACCCGCGTCCCGGCGAGCAATTGCGGAACCTGGGGGTTCCGGCCGTCGCACGACTTCATATCAGTTGCCGGCGTGAATCCATTGGCGCCATCGTTCGACACGGTTGGTGTTCTCGCGCAGAACGCTGGTGTCCTGGCAAATGTGGGAACTGTCTTGCTCGGGTGCGCGTCCCTGCCCGCGCGCAAGCCGACGATCATCCATTTAATCCGGGAGGCTTTCGCTCTTGCCGACGCTGACGTTCAGCAAGTGTTATCAGAGCCGCTGCGACGACTGCCCGAGACGCTGGGCGGCGCGTTGCGGGAGTCATTGCTGGAAGAAGTGGTGAACGACGGCCACCGCTTGGCGACGTGGGCGGATCCCTTTTGCGTCATACAATGGGCGGAGATTGAAAGTTGCTTGGGCGCGTGGATCGCCAGCGCGAAGCCTGAGTTTGGTCCGGCAATAGCGGCAAGCTTTCAACTGATGAGCCAGCTCGACCGTCGACGCGTCGCGGAGGCGATGGAACGACGTGAACAATATTCTCGAAGTTTGAACGAGTTTCTCGGACCGTACGATCTGCTGTGTATTCCAACAACACCCGCGCTGGCTCCCCACAAAGGCGATCCACCCAAACGCAGTTCGAGTGGAAGCGGCTACTACCCGCGCACATTATCGCTGACCAGCATTGCGGGGATGGGCCGCCTGCCGCAGGTCTCGCTGCCGATGGCGAACGTCAATGGCGTGCCAGTAGGATTGTCATTACTCGGAAGGCATGGACAGGATTCTTTCCTGTTGCAAGTGGCTAAGATGTTTGATCGGGAAACGACTCTGATCTGACAAGATTTGTAACCGGATCAGAGCGCCTTACGCAACCGGTGGTTAACGTGCGTAGCGCACGGCCAGGTGCCTGCATTGACACGATATTTAAGGGTCTTAACTTTTTCGTCTATCACAAAATGAATACTTTTGCCTCTGGGAATGGGGACGGAAAAGATTTCGTTTCGCACGCGCCAGGGTATTGGTCGGATACGGCGCCGGAACTCTGGAACGATTGGAAGTGGCAGCTCAAGAACCGGGTCACCACTCTCGCGCAACTCGAGAAACACCTGCAGCTAAGCGGTGAAGAGCGTAGCGGAGTTCTGTTGTCTGGTGACAAACTCGCGCTCGCCGTCACTCCACACTTTTTTAACCTGCTGCCGCCCAATAATGCTGATGACCCGATCAGGCGCCAGGTGATTCCTCGCATCGAGGAAACATGGGAGTCGCCGTACGACATGTCGGACCCTTGCGGGGAAGACTCGCACATGCCGGTGCCTGGCTTGGTGCATCGGTATCCGGATCGTGTCCTGTTCCTGGTGACGGATCGCTGTGCAAGTTACTGCCGCTATTGCACCCGAAGCCGCGTGGTTAGCGGAGTTGGCGAACAGGAATTGCACACCAATTTCGAGGAGGTGTTTCGTTATCTCGAAGCGCACACCGAAGTGCGCGACGTGCTTCTAAGTGGGGGCGACGCTTTGATTTTCAGCGATGACAGGCTCGAGAAGCTGTTGTCGCGGTTGCGCAGTATCAAGCATATCGAATTCTTACGGATCGGTACGCGAGTGCCCATCTTCCTGCCACAGCGAATCACACCCGAGTTATGTGCAATGCTGGCGAAATATCATCCGCTTTGGATGAGCGTTCACGTCAATCATCCGCGCGAGCTTACCCTCGAAGTCAAACGCGCGCTGGAGAGACTCGCCAACGCCGGCATTCCGCTGGGCAATCAGAGTGTGTTGCTTGCAGGCGTGAATGATAATCTCGAGACGATGAAGACGCTCGTGCACAAGCTCCTGATGTGTCGCGTGCGGCCTTATTACATTTACCAGTGCGACCTGATAGACGGCTCGTCGCACCTGCGCACGTCGGTCGCCAAGGGCATTGAGATTATCGAAGGCCTGCGCGGACATACCACTGGTTATGGTGTGCCCCAATTCGTCATCGACGCTCCTGGTGGCGGCGGAAAAGTGCCGATCAATCCCGGCTATATTCTCTACCACGACAACGAAAAAATTGTGATCCGGAACTACGAAGGGAAAATTTTCGAATACCCCGAGACCGGGACCGAGAATCTGCAGTTCGCTCCACAGCGCGAGTACCACGACGAGTATCTCTACTCGTAGTTCAGTTATTCCAGACGTAAGTCGAAAATAGCGCGGCGGTGAAGTCGCGTTATCAGGCAGAAGACCCTCGGGCGCGACAGGTCGGCGGACCACTGGGAACCCGTAGCTTGCGTCTGCCATTGCCTGCTCTTCACGAAAGGGCTTTTTTTGTAATTTCTTTTGCCCGCGACGGTTGCCTAAATTTTACGCTTGCGTTTTAAAGATCGCGGCGTGTAAAGTCCCGCACTTTCGTTCCACTCCAACCATTTCAGTCGTATGAATCAACGTTTAATTTCAGAAATCGGCCGTACTCAACGGCTTGACATCATCAACTCGCTCAAGCGCACCAAGGGCATGTCTGTTAACGAGCTCGTGGAAAAGATGGGCATGAGCTATATGGGTATCAAACAGCATTGCATCACCCTCCATCGCGACGGATATCTCGATACCTGGCGGCGTCCGCAGAAAATGGGAAGACCCGAGATGGTCTACCGGCTGACCCGCCGCACGCACGATCTTTTCCATGCGGACAGCCACCAGCTTACCCTGGACTTATTGAAAGCCGCCGAGAGCATTTACGGAGCGAATGCCCCGGAGAAATTGCTCTACAGCATCTTCAAGAAGAAGACCGCTGCGCTAAAAGCCAAAGCAAAAGGGGACACCGTGGCTGAACGCGCAAAATGGCTCGCACACGTCCGCGATGGTGAAGGTTACATGTCTGAGTTCCTCAACAACGAGAACGACGGCGGCACGCAAATTCTTGAGTGTCATTCGCCCATTCTTAACCTGCTCGAGGAGTACCCGATCATTGCCCGGTTCGAGCAGGAGCTGTTCGAAACCGTATTAGGTACGCGCGTCCGTCGTGAAGTGGCTCGCAACTCAGGTCTGTACGAGTGCGCCTTTTACTTCTCAGCGTAAATCCCCGGCAGTAGAAGCCTGCCCGTGTGGTAAAGGCGCGTGTTCGCGCGCTTGACCGCTGCAAGTAGTGAATCGGGGATTTATCCTTTCGCACGAGGTGAATCTCGGTTGATTGGAAGCGCATGGCCCGGGAGTTTCCATCGGTGGTGATCGACAACGTGCAGCCGCTAATTAATTGCGGCCGTTCGCCTATCAAGCGGGTTGTGGGTGAAGATCTGATTGTTGAAGCGGATATTTTCAAAGATGGCCACGACGTGGTTGCCGCGGTTTTGAAGTGGCGTGTGGTTGGCAAGCGGACCTGGCGCGAAACCCCGATGGGGTTCGTTGATAACGACCGCTGGCGAGGCGTGTGCACCCTCTATGATCAGGCCGTTCACGAATACACAGTCGAAGCGTGGACGGACAAATTTCGCAGCTGGCAGCAAGAGTTCGCGAAGAAATTTGAAGGTGGCGTCGCGGATTTGAGCAGCGAAGCGCTGGAAGGCGCGGCAATTGTCAAAGCGGCAGCCAGTCGCGCCCGTGACCGGGCAGACTCCGCGCGTCTGCGCGAATTTGCCGGGCAAATCGTCACCGGCGTCAACTCACAGGTTTTCGCGATCGCGCAATCAGGTGAACTGGAAGTGCTGATGGCGACTTATCCGGATCGTGCCGATGCTACGCAATACGAGCCGGTTGCCCAGGTCGTGGTCGATCGCCCAGCGGCAATGTTCGCGGCCTGGTATGAATTTTTTCCGCGATCGGCGGAGGGGCACGGCGATCGGGGATCGACATTCCGGGATTGCTTGTCGCGCGTGGATGACGCAAAAGCGATGGGATTTGATGTGCTCTATTTTCCACCGATTCATCCAATCGGTGAGACGAATCGCAAGGGTCGCAACAATTCCGTCACCTCCGAACCGGGGGATCCGGGAGTGCCATGGGCAATTGGCAGTCAGGCCGGCGGCCACAAGGCGGTGGAACCTTCGTTAGGCACGCTCGATGATTTTGATTGGCTGCAGAAAGAGGTGCGGAAGCGCGGAATGGAAATCGCACTCGATTTCGCGATTAATTGCTCACCCGATCATCCGTACGTCAGCGAGCATCCCGAATGGTTCTACAGACGGCCCGATGGCTCAATTAAATACGCAGAGAACCCGCCGAAAAAATACGAAGACATTTATCCAATAAACTTCCGGTGCGAAAATTGGCGCGAGCTGTGGGACGAGATGAAGAGCATCGTGCTGTTTTGGGCCGAGCGTGGTGTGCGGATCTTTCGTGTCGACAATCCACATACCAAGCCGGTTGCGTTCTGGGAGTATCTGATCAAGGGCGTTCGCGAAAAATATCCGGACACGATTTTTCTTTCCGAAGCGTTCACCAGGCCAAAGATGATGACCGCGCTGGCCAAAGCGGGGTTTACCCAGAGCTACACATATTTCACGTGGCGAAATTCGAAGCAGGAGCTCATCGATTATTTCACGGAGCTGACGCAGACGAAGATGAGCGAATACTTCCGGCCCAATCTCTGGCCAAATACGCCTGACATTCTGCCGCCTGTGCTTCAGGAGGGCGGTCGCCCTGCATTTATGATTCGCGTGCTTCTGGCAGCGACACTTTCGCCACTTTACGGGATCTACAGCGGATACGAATTGTGCGAGAATGAAGCTCTGCCGGGCCGTGAGGAGTACCTCGATTCTGAAAAGTATCAATACAAGGAACGGGATTGGAATGCCCCCGGAAACATCAAGGATTGGATTACGCGTATAAACCGAATCCGGAAACAGAACCGCGCTCTCCAGATGTATACGAACCTGCGTTTTTATCCCGCCGATAATGACGCCATTTTGTTTTACGGAAAGATGACGCCCGCGCGCGACAACATCATACTCGTGGTGATCAATCTTGATCCATCTCGTAAGCAAACTTCCTTTATCCAGGTGCCAGTGGAAGAATTTGGTCAGATGGCAACCGACGAATATCAGGTGCACGATCTCTTGAGCGACGCACGTTATACATGGGGCGGCCGGCAAAACTACGTTGAACTGGACCCCGAAGTTCAACCGGCACACGTTTTTCTCGTCCATCGCCGGTAAGCCAAATAACTTTCCCGTGTCCACCGACCGAGAGCGTGTTTGGTTACGAGGGCACGCGAAACAAGGGCCGGTATATGAACAATATGGTGGATATGTAACTCTAATGATCAACGCCAACCCTGACACCTATTTGCATCGATGAATCGCTCCGCATATCATTACGAAATTTCCGGCATGAAGACTTGGGTTGTGTTCTTTGCCGCGCTGGGGAGCGCGTCGCCTCTGCTTGCGCAGGAGCCCACGCCGGCTTTGGTTCCACAGCATTCACAGACGGTGCTGGAGACGCTCTTTAAAGCGGGTCCGGTGATGATTCCGCTGTTCTTATTGTCGATCTTTTTCGTCGCGCTTGTGGTCGTGTATTTTTTGACCATTCGCCGCGGGGCGGTGGTTTCCAGCGGTTACATGGCAACGGCAGATGCACTGTTGCGTAAACGCGATTATCTCGGGTTACTGGCCGTCTCCAACCGCCATGGAGAAGCGATTGCGCGTGTCGTGCAAAAGATGCTGGATTTCACGACCAAGAATCCGCACGCGGATTTGCAGCAAGTTCGCGAAATCGCCGAGACAGAAGGCACACGTGTCGCGGCAAGTTTGAATAACCGTGTCATTTATCTGGCCGATATCGGGATGATTGCACCATTGCTGGGTTTGCTGGGTACAGTCTTCGGAATTATTCGCTCCTTCGGTGCGTTAGGTTCTGATATCGGGTCGGCGCGTTATGCGGCCCTCTCACGCGGAATCAGTGAAGCGCTGGTCAACACGGCGGCAGGCCTGGCGATCGGTATTCCCGCCATGATTTGTTACGCATTCTTTCGCGGTAGATCGCAAAAATTGATCTCCGAATTGGAAGCAGCGTCCACGCACGTCCTGGCGTTGCTTTCATTGCAATACGGCAAGCGAGCCGACCGAATGCCCGCGCTCATCGAGGAAGAGCTGTAACTCGACCATCCATATGAATCTTCGCGGACGCGCGCAGCTACATCATCCCGGCATTCAACTGGCTCCGCTGGTTGACGTGCTGCTGCTACTCTTGATTTTCTTCCTCCTGACCTGGAACGCAGCGCGCACCGAAAACGAGCTTGATGTGAAGGTCCCAAAAGCCGCCGCGGCGAAAGAAAAATCAGCACCGATCGGCGATATCATCGTCAATGTTAAGGCAGACGGAAACGTGGTGGTGAACCGCCGTACTCTCAGCGGTCCGGAACTGGAGGAATTACTGAAGAATTTGGTTCAACTGAATCCCGAACAAGCAGTGGTCATTCGCGGCGACGAAACCGGCGCATATAAAAACATCATCGGGGTGCTCAACACTTGCACCGAAGCAGGGATAACCAACGTAGCTTTCGCCACTGCAAGATGAACATTGTGCGCGGCGCAACCAGCCTGCTCGGACTGGTGATGCTGCTTTCGAACGCGAGCATCGCCGTGGCTCAATCCGAGCCGGAAGTACGCCGGGCTCGTCCCGTGGATGAGCCGCCGGTTCGGCGCGCGATCCCGGCGGATGATTCAATCGATAAAGTTCTCCGCTCGTTGAAGGACGAGAACGCGGAACCTTCGGCGCGGGACACGGAAGGTGCGGATCAGCGTCAACTTGATTACGCCAATGGCTTGTTCGCCCGGAAATTGTACGACCTGGCGATCCCGGAATATCAAAAGTACCTCGACGACTACCCGGGAAGGGCCGGGCGCGCCAACGCTTATTTCTCGTTAGGCGAATGCTACAGGAACCTGCACCGCGATTCCAATGCGCGCACCAATCTGCAGAAAGTGCTCAACGACTACGGCGACAGCGAATTTGCCGGGCCAGCGGCGTTTGCGCTCGCGGAGATGGCATTCATGGACAAGGATTACGCAACCGCGCTTCCGTTTTTTCATCGGTCCGCCGCCAGGTCAAAGGAACCAGTCGTAGCACTTTCGGCGCGCTATTTCGAAGCGCGCTGCCTGGAAGCTCTGGGTAAAAAGGACGAAGCCGCTGATATCTACGCGCAGGTTGCGGAGGTCGGAAATTCAAATCCGTATCGCGAAGATGCACGAGTGACGGCTGCAACGATTTTCGCTTCCCGAGGGAAGAAGCTCGACGCGTTGAAGCAATACGAAGCGCTGGCTAACGAAGCACAGAAACCCTCGTTGAAAGCGGAGTGCGCGGTACGCGGAGGATTGATTGCACTCGAGCTTGTCCAGGCAGACAAAGGCAAAGGTGACAAAGCGATGATAGACCGGGCCGCCGCTTTGTTTCAAAAAGGGCGCACCTTGCCTGAAGCGGGAAAGTTTCGAGCGCTCGCGCAAGTTGGTTTTCGCCGGCTGCAGTATCAGACCGGTCAATACGCGCAGTTGCTGGCCGACTACAAAAAGGAATTGGACAAGCTTCCCGAAGCAGGACAGGCAGAGGTGTTGTTGCTTGCGGCGAACAGTCAGCGACAACTTGGACATCCAAAGGAAGCAGAAGCGGTCTATCACCAAATCATCACAAAGTATTCCGATCGTGAAGAGGCCAAGGACGCCGCTTACCAGCAGCTGATCAATGTCTATAACTCCGATCCGTCGGCGCTGTCTGCCGCAGTGGACCAATTTCTCGCAACGAATCCCACAAACGAACGCGCTGACCAAGCCAGGCTGTTAAAAGCCGAGGCGCTGTATAAACAACAGAACTACACTGATGCAGCGTCAATCTATGGCGAGCTGCGCGCATCTGAACTTTCTCCACGGCTGCGTGCTGAAGCGGCGTATAAACTTGGATTGTGCCACGTCCAGACCAGGAATCTCCCCGGCGCGATCGAAGCTTTCACGTATTACCTGCAGACATTCTCGGATGCTCCGCAAATTCCAGCGGCTTTATCACAACGCGCCTTGGCCTACGAACAGAGCAAGAATTATCCCGCCGCCGTTACTGATCTAAATATCATTCTTGCCAAGTACCCGAAGGCGCACGAGCGCGAGGCGGCGTTGCAGTTGAAAGCTCTGATCCTCGGGCAGCAGGATAATACCAAAGGCATGGTCGATACTTTTCGGCAGCTCCTCAAGGAATTTCCCAAGAGCTCGGTCGCGGCGCAGGCTCAATATTACATCGGGAAAACCGCATTCGAAGCGAAGGACTACAGAACAGCGTTGACCGCGCTGAACACCGCCCGCCAACTAAACAAGGAGCAGTACTACAATCTCGCTTCCGTTCGGATCATTCTTTGTCAGTTCTATCTGAGAGATCGGCCGGCGCTCACAAAAGAAGTGAACAATTTCATGACTCAATCCCACGACACTGGCACGAATGTTCCGCCGGAAGTTTTGGAGTGGCTCGGAATCGAATATTACAACGAGAAAAATTTTCAGGCCGCAGAAAAATATCTGAGTGCACTGCGGACGACCGACACCTCCGGCAAGATCAAACCTGATTACTTGTTTTATCTTGGAGATGCAGCTACGAAGCTGAAAAACTTGCCTGAAGCGGAAGAAGCGTTCGCGAAGTATCTGCAGACTGCCAAGGATCCGGCGGGTAAAGCGAAAGTATTACTGACGCTCGGAGCAGTTAAGATCAGCGCCCATAAACCTGATGAGGCGCAGAAGATCGCTGAAGAGATCATGGTGTTGCAACCCGAGGGCCGCGTAAACGCCGAAGCGCGCCTGCTTGCTGGTGAGGTCCAGTTGGAACGCGGGAATTTCGATGATGCCGGCAAAGCGTTCAAAGGTGTCGCGCTGTTGTATGACGATGCCGCCATTACGCCGCGCGCGCTCGACAAAGCCGCCATTGCTTTCCGGCAAGCGGGTAACACAGAGGAAGCGGACCGGCTTTCGCGCGAGCTGCGCGAGCGTTATCCGAATTACGCCGGCAGCTAGTCGGGAGTGGGGGATCTCTTCAATCATTCAGAATTCACGACAGGTCTTTGCGATCTTACCTACCTTCTGTTCACACTATCTCGCGAGGCCTACGATCGCGATTCCCCAGGGACCGTCGCCGACTTTGATGCGACGCAATTCTTTGCGGGATTTTACCTCGACAACCGAAACGTCGTTTGATGCGCCGTTCGCGGTATAAAGTTTCGTCCCGCTGGGATCGAGTGCGATGCTCCAGACGCGATTTCCTACAGGAATCGTTGCGGAGACTTCGCTTTTTTGCGTGTCGATAACTGCAATTGCATTGCCGCGACCCGTTGAGACGTAGAGTTCTTTTCCATCGCGTGAGACTGCCGTGCCCATTGGAAGCGATCCCGTTGGCAGTTGGATTTTCGTCAGCACTTTGTGCTCTCGCGCATCGACCACGGCGATGTAGCCACCATTCTCGCAGGCAACGTATGCGCGCGTTCCATCACGTGAAAATGCAACGGAACGCGGCCGGCCACCGGTTTCAATGGTTGAGATGACACGCTGCTGATCGGGGTCGATCGCGAACACTTCGCCTTTTTCTTCGCACGTCACGTACACTTCGCCGTTTGCGGGATTCACGCCGACGCCTTCCGGTTCTTCGGAGACTTTTATTTTTCCGCGCGATTGTCCCGAATCGAGATCGATAATCGACACGCTGGAATCGTCTTCGTTCGCAATGAAGGCGAATTTCCCGTCTTTGCTGATGGCGAATTGCTCGGGGTCGGATCCAACGTGCCACCGATCGGTCAATTTGCGCGATAGTGGATCTATCACGCCGAATCCGTCGGCGCGTTTGTCCGCTGGCGCGCGATTTTCATCCAAACCCGGCGCCATCCGCGGCGAGCCGCTCAATGTAACAAAGACCCGCCGTCCGTCAGGCGTGGGGTGAATGCCGCGCGGCCGTTTGCCCACTGGAAATGTTCCCACGACACTGTCGGTGGTCCCATCAATCACCGTGACATCGCCTGAGCGCTCGTTACTCACGAACACGAGATAATTCGGTGATTCGGCGTGCGCCAGCGACATCACCGCCGCCGCCACCAGTGTTGCTGAAAAACTAATTCTCATTGCGTAAGTAGATCACGCTGCGTTCTCGCATCAACCCCGCCGAGGAGCACCAAAATAAAACGATGCGAGACATATCGGACTGTAAGCGGTTGGTGCGAAATCACGGGAGCGCAAGACTTATGATTGGACGTTGGGCGTTGGGCGTTGGACGTTTTCCCTGTGATAACGCATGACAAGCTTTTCATTCCCGGTCCGGTAGAAGTTTCCGAAAAAACATGGGCGGCGTTTTCGCGCCCGTTGATTGGCCATCGCAGCGAAGATTTCAAAAATCTTTACCGCGGGATCCATCCGAAGCTCCAGAAGTTGTTCAGCACAAAGCAGCCGGTGTTTCTTTCCACGTCGTCGGCATGGGGCGTCATGGAAGCGTCGATCCGCAACCTGTCCGATCGCGGAGTGCTTTGCTGCATGTGCGGCGCGTTCTCGGATAAATGGTTCGATGTGACAAAACGATGCGGTAAAAACGCCGAGGCGCTTCAAGTCGATTGGGGAAAGCACATCGATCCGAAGGATCTCGATCGGAAACTAGCTACTGGTAAATTCGATACCGTCACGTTGACCCACAGCGAAACCTCCACCGGCGTGCTCAATCCGCTCCCGGAGATCTGCTGTATCATGGCTAAATATCCCGATGTCACGCTCATCGTTGATACCGTGTCGTCATTTTCCGGCGTGAAAATCGATATGGACGCGCTGGGCATCGACGTCATGCTTACCGGAGCGCAAAAAGCGCTGGCACTTCCGCCGGGGTTTTCGTTGTTCTCCGTTTCGGAAAAGGGATTTACACGTGCCGCCAAAGTCCCGAATCGCGGGTTTTATTTCGATTTTCTGGAATTCAAGAACGAGCAGGCTCAATACATGACTCCGAGTACGCCAAGCATCGGGCATGTTCATGCCCTCGAGTCGAAACTCGATGAAATTTTCCAGGAAGGTCTTGAAGCGCGTTACGCTCGTCACGCCCACACGAATGCTCTCGTGCACGAATGGGTCCGGCGTGCCGGATTCGATTTTTTTGCGGAGGAAGGATTTCGCACGAAGACGCTCACCTGCGTCAAAAATACCAGGGGGATCGACGTGCTGGACTTCGCGAGAAGGCTCCGGGAAAAGCATCATTTGGTGATTGATCCCGGTTACGGTAAGATTCGTGGCCAAACTTTTCGGCTGTCGAATATGGGCGACGAAACAGAACAAACTGTTTCACATTTGCTGGCGTGCCTCGACGATGTTCTGTAGGTGAAGCTGGTAGCTTCCTCTACAAAACTCCGTATGCCGGCAATTGAAGCATCTAAACTAACCAAGGTCTATCGCACTTACCGCAAAGAGCGCGGTCTCTGGGGCGCCGTGAAAGGCCTCGTGTCGCGGCAGTACGACGAAACGCGAGCGGCTGACCAGGTCACCTTCCAAATCGAAGAAGGCGAGTTCGTCGGATTTCTGGGTCCGAACGGGGCCGGGAAAACCACGGTGCTCAAAATGCTTTCGGGGTTGTTGAATCCCTCTTCGGGCGAGGCGCGCGTGCTTGGTTTTGTTCCGTGGGAGAGACGTAACGAAATGAAACGGCAGTTCAGTCTGTTGATGGGACAAAAGAATGCGCTCTGGTGGGATCTCCCGGCGCAGGAATCTCTCGAGCTGAACCGTGCAATCTACGGCATCGACCGCGAGCGGTTTAGGAAAGTAGTAGATGGATTGTCGGACCTCCTCGAGGTCCGGGACAAGATGAATGTGATGGTCCGCGAGCTCTCGTTAGGTGAACGAATGAAAATGGAGCTGATCGCTGCGCTGATTCACGAGCCGCGTGTGCTATTTCTCGATGAACCGACTATTGGCCTGGACGTCGTCAGCCAGCAACGGGTACGCGAGTTTTTGCGGATCTACAATGAACACCATCGCATCGTCACACTGCTCACCAGTCATTACATGCAGGATATTGAAGCGTTATGTCATCGCGTATTGGTGATCGATCACGGCACGATCTTTTTCGATGGTCCCCTGGCACAGATCGTTGATCGTTTTTCCGGCTACAAAATCCTGAGTCTTACTTTCGAAAAGGAAGAGAGCCGCGATCTATCGGCGTTTGGCGAAATCACTGAACA
>JAICUQ010000044.1 GCA_025935755.1 Chthoniobacterales bacterium
ATCTTCACCAGATAGAGAAACAACAGTTCATTAACACCTGGCTTGAGCCAGGTGACATTGCGGCGTCTTCTCGCAGCAGCCGTTTCCACGGCTTTTATGCGACTATTTGGGTTGTTGAGTGAAGCTATTAAATGGATGTGGCATGTGCGATGCCGAGACACCGGTCTGAAGATCGGCGTTAATGAAAAGATATCGCCGCTGCCCAAACCGTCGCTCCTTGTAGCCGCCTCGCTCTGTCGAGGCGTATTCCAATCACGGCGACAGAGCGCCGCGGCTACATCAGCATCCCCCATCACGGCGACAGAGCGCCGTGGCTACATCAGTTGCAGTTTCGGCGCGGTTAATGAAAAGGTGTCGCTGCTGCCCAAACCGTCGCTCCTTGTAGCCGCCTCGCTCTGTCGAGGCGTATTCCCACCACGGCGACAGAGCGCCGCGGCTACATCAGCATCCCCATCACCCCGACAGAGCGCCGTGGCTGCATCAGCATTCCCACCACGGCGACAGAGCGCCGTGGCTACATCAGTTGCAGTTTCGGCGCGGTTTCCGGCGACCAGGGATTGTTCTGGTAGTCCGAGGCGACAATCTCATCCGCGTACCAGTTCAAAAGTTGGCAAAGCGCGGCAACATCCAGGGCATGATGCCACGGCGCGAAGTTCAACAGGTTTGTTTGTGCTAACCGAAACAGACGAACCGCAGGCGCCAACCGCCTGCTGTGCTTCGGGTGCAACGGCTGTTCATAGCGCTTTTGCAGATGAACAAACGCACCGGCAGCCTGGATCAATCCCTTGAAGAAATCTGCGTCCGCCGTTCGCGTGTTCAACCAAAGCTGTTCCAGGACGTCGTGCGCCTCATAGTACCGCTGTTCGTTCCAGCAACGAAAAAACGCGCGGTAATATGGGTGTTTTTCCACATCTGCTTGGTCTGAACCGACATCTTCCCCACTCCCCGCGGCTAACCACTGTGAAATCCTCTCGCGTTTGCTCATTGAGAGCTTTAATTTGCTTCCGGCTCAGAGGATGAGCAAACTACCAAACACCAGCTCTTCGGACGAAGTTCGTCCCCCCTTCCCAGCCCTTCGTGCCGGAAAGGCCAGCGGACGCGCACAGGGTTCAGCGCCTAGGAAATGACTGCCTTTACTCTGGCCGTTGTGCTGGGAGCTATCGCGATTTTAATCTTCTGCTCCGCGCTGTTCTCCAGAGTGGAAACCGCACTTTTTTTGCTCAAACAGCATCAGTTACGCCGGCTCGAAGCCAATCATGCCGGGCTCACGAATTTCATTCAGCTTTTTCGCGGAAATCCGCGGCGCGTTTTGAATGTGCTGCTGCTGGGAGACGGATTAGTCAACGTGCTGCTTGTCGTCTTATGTCTTTTCTTCTTGTGGGAAGGTCCTCTCGCAGGGCGGGTTCCGCAGTGGCTGGCAGGCATACTGATCTTCGCGATCGTGGTGTTGCTCTGCGATCTTCTCCCGAAACTGGTCGCACTCGCGGCGCCCTCGAAGCTCTCGGCTATCGGCGCCTTTACCCTGCAAATTGCCATGCCGTTTCTCGATCGCATCGGCCGCGGACTGGAAGCGATGAGCGACTATGTAATCGATCGTTTTACCCCAGCGCATCTGCGCAGCCGTCCGCGTTTGAGCGACGAGGAATTGGGGACGCTGCTTCAGATCGGTGAAGAGGAAGGCACCTTGTACCAGGGCGAAGCGGAGATGATTCAGGAGATCATCAAGCTGGGCGATCGAACGGCGAAGGATTGCATGACACCGCGCGTGGACACTTTCATGTTGCCGGACGATTTGACTAACGACGAAGCAATCGTGCGCCTGAAGGAAAAACGACATCGGCGCGTTCCTGTTTATGCTGATACGCCCGATCAAATCGTCGGTATCATCGACGTAAAATTGTTCCTGCTCGATCAGTCGGACCATTACACCGAGAAACTCATCGCGCCCTCATTTATCCCGGAAACGATGCGCGCGCTGGAGTTGCTGAAGCTCTTTCTGACACATCCCCAGGGGATGGGCGTCGTGGTGGACGAATTCGGGGGTACCGAAGGAATCATTACCATGGAGGATTTAGTCGAGGAAATTCTCAGCGACATTGTGCCGCGGGACGGTTCGGAGTTTTACATTGAGCCGCTTGGCAACGGCAAATTCCTCGTGAGCGGTAACGCGCGCCTCGATGATTTGGCTGAACATCTTGGGTTCGAAATCGACGCTGAAGGAATCGACACCATCGGCGGATTTATCTTCACGCATCTGGGCTATATGCCATCTTCCGGAACGAAACTCGAAATCCCGGGGCTTACGATCACAGTCCGTCGAGCGGGGCGCAAAAGAATCGAAGAAGTCCTGCTCGAGACAACCACAAACGCATTCGAGGAGGCGGCATGACCGCTGCGATCATCATCATTGTTTGCTGCTGGATCATTTCGTTTTTCTTCAACGGAATTGAAAGCGGCCTTTTGTCGATCGACCCGGTGCGATTGCGGCAAAATGTGAAGCGCCGGGTGCCTGCCGCGTTGCGATTGAATCGCCTGCTGAAATATCCCGAACGATTATTGGCGACCGTTCTGCTCGTTACCAACGCGGCGGATATCGTGGCTCTGCTCTTACTGACCAGCCAGCTGTTTCGGCGGTGCGGCTATGCCGGGTTTTTGTTCGCGTTGCTCATCGCGCTTCCTGTTTATCTGTTCGTGTTGTCCGTTCTGCCGAAATCGTTGTTCCGGCGATTTCCGTTTCGCGCGCTGGTGCGACTTGCTGGCGTACTCGAATTCACATCGGTTTTATTTTCGCCGCTCCTCGAATTCGGCGCGCGCGTGGCCAAGGCGCTTCTGCCCGGCCACGCAGGGAAACGCGGCCGGGTCTTTGCCGCGCGGGAGGAACTGAAACAGATCACAAGTGAAAGCGAACGCGAAGGCGCTCTCACCTCGACCGAGCGCGCGATGATTCACAGCGTCGTTGACTTTCGGGGTTCGAAAATCCGCGACGTTATGGTTCCTTCGGCGAAAGTTGCCGCGCTAGACTCCGGTGCATCAACACAGGAAGCACTGCGGCTAGGCGCATCGACCGGTCTGGATCGCCTGCCCCTGCTTGCAGCCGATGGCCAACCGGCTGGCCTTGTTAACGTGCTCGACATTTTGCTGGAACGAAACGGCACCAAACCACTCAGCGAATATGTTCGTCGCATCGTAACGACCACGGACGATGAACCTGCTTATCGCATCATGCAGCAACTTCGTGCTGCGCGGCTCGGCCTGGCTGCTGTGGTCGATCGGAAGAACAAGTTTCGGGGCATCGTTACTATCGAGGATCTCGTTCAACGGCTGGTTTCCACAACCGATGCGAGACCGTGAATTCTCGCACCAGGTAACACAATTTCGTCGCTCAGATGCCTGGCGCAGGCCACCAGAGCCACATGCGAAAACGCCTGCGGAAAATTTCCCAGCTGCCGTTTCTCGCGAGGATCGTACTCCTCAGATAACAACCCAAGATCGTTGCGCAGATCCAACAGACGCTCGAACAATTCACGCGCTTCTTTTTTGCGGTCGAGAATATGCCAGCACATTGCCAGCCAGAAGGAGCAGGGAAGAAAAACACCTTCCCTCCCGGGTAATCCATCTACGCCACATTGTTCAGGCCGATAGCGTAGAACCAGGCCGTCGTGCATCAGCTCTCGTTCGATCGCCTCGACGGTATTCCGAACCCGTTCGTCCGACGGCGGCAAAAATCCGCTCAGCGGCATGGTGAGAAGGCTCGCATCCAACGCATCCGATCCGTAGTACTGCGTAAATGCTTTCTTCCTCGGGTTGTACCCGCGTGCGCACACTTCCGCATGAATTTGTGCACGGATTTTTTGCCAACGCTCAAACTGGTCGCCTGCAGCGCAACCACATTCCTCGACCAGTTTGATTGCGCGATCGAATGCCACCCACGCCATCATTTTTGAGTGGGTGAAATGTTTGCGGCCGCCCCGCATCTCCCAAATGCCTTCATCGGGATCCTGCCAGTGTGCTTCCAGAAATTTCATCAACGCGACCATCAGCGCCCAGTTGGGTTCGGTCATTTTCACTCCCGCGCGATCCGCTTGAAACATTGCAGCCAGCACTTCGCCATAAACGTCCAGCTGAAACTGATTCGAAGCGGCGTTACCCACGCGGACCGGCCTTGAGTTTTCATATCCGGAAAGCCACGGAATTTCGTATTCATCAAGACGACGTTCGCCGCTGACGCCGTACATGATTTGCATTTGCGCCGGGCTGCCGGCGACCGCGCGAAGAAGCCATTCCCGCCAGGCCTTTGCTTCTTCGGTGTAGCCTGCGTGCATGATGACGAGCAAAATCAAAGTCGCATCGCGCAACCAGCAATAGCGGTAATCCCAATTGCGCACCCCTCCTATTTCTTCCGGCAACGAAGTCGTCGGTGCCGCGACAAGGCCGCCCGTGGGCGCATAGGTGAGTCCCTTCAAAACAAGAAGCGAACGCAGCACCGCGTCGCGCCATTTGCTTTTGCTTTGAAAATGACTGGCCCAATCTTCCCAAAACTCTTCTGTATCTTTCAAGGCGTGCTCAGCATCGATGTTTCTCGGTGGATTCTTGTGAGAGGCGAACCACGTCAACACGAACGGAACTCGGTCTCCTTTTTTTACAGTAAACTCCGCGACAGTCGTTAAATCTTTGCCAGACATCTTAACCGGTGTTCGCAAGATCAACGCGTTCGGCCCGGCGACCGCTTCCAAACCGTCATATTCCGGGCGCCTGCGCACCCACGGCACGATATGTCCGTAATCAAACCGAACGATCAATTCCATGTGCATACGCACTTCGCCGCCCACCCCTTCAATGATGCGCACCATGTCGGGGTTCTCACCGCGAGGTGGCATAAAATCGATCAGGCGGACCGCTCCGCTCTGCGTCTCGATTTCTGTTTCCAGAATGAGTGTGTCCCCGCGATATCGGCGGCGCGTGGCTTTAACGTTCTCAGCGGGAAAGAACCGCCAGTGACCATTTTGCTTGTTCCCCAGGAGTGACGCAAAACACGCACCTGAATCGAACCGCGGAAAACACAGCCAATCGACGCAACCGTCGCGACTCACCAGCGCACCCGTTTGAGTGTCACTAAGAAACGCGTAGTCCTCAATCTTGGTAGTTGCCTGCGCCATTTCGCCTGGGCTTGGTCGTCTGCTTATTCCTCTGTTGTCTGCTTGATATTCGTATGCCCACTTCGTTTTTGCCTTACTCTTCGCTAAATGAACCAGTCTGGTTCCGGGAAGCACGCGCCCTGGCGTGCACATTTCGGCGCCCTCGCCGAAATGCCGCCGACCATCAAGCGGGGAATCACAGCAACTCCGCGACGCCATGCCGCCACGGCCATGTTGTTTGCGACGACCGCTCGCCGAGAGCTACCCGCTCGCTAACTCAGCGATTTCTTGCCGGGTAAGTCGAAACACCGTCCATTCGTGCATCGGCTTCGCGCCAAGGGCACGATAGAATTTGATGGCAGGCTCATTCCAATCGAGAACCGCCCATTCCATGCGACCGCACCCGCGATCGCGCGCAATCTTCGCCAGCTGCACGAGCAAAGCGCGACCGTAACCTTTCCCGCGCTTCTCCGGCTTAACGAATAGATCTTCAAGATAAAGTCCCGGTCGCCCCAGCCAGGTAGAAAAATTGTAGAAATAAACTGCAAACCCGACCGGCGATTCCTTTTCGAAAACGAGCAGCACTTCCGCGACAGGCGTCGCGCCGAATAACACTTCAACAAGGTCTTCCTCAGTCGCCACCACTTCCTCCGGCGCACGTTCATACGTGGCCAAATCGGAGATCAGTTCAAGAATGATCGGCACGTCCTCCACGCGCGCCGCACGAATCTGAAAATCAGGACGCCCCTTCATAGTTGAAGAGCGGAACTAACCACGAATGGACACGAATTCACACCAATGTTTTTGGTGTGCTGCGATTTTAAAACGCGCAGTCGCTGGCAACGTAACAAAGGCATCTTGCCTGTCTCGTAGCCCGGGCATCTTGGCCGGTCCGGGAAGCGCAAGCTGGGAAGCTTGCCCGACTTTTGAGGCTGGAAGCCTGAAAGCCTGGATTACTTGATTCCGCTCCCCGAACCTAACGGGCGGCAGTTCTGGAAGAAACATCTCGACATTGTTGTGCTATGTCGACAAAGTCGGCAGTCCACAAGAAGCTTGCCGCAGCTTCTGCCGATGAAAAGAACAGGTAGTGATCGGTCTCGTTTCAACCTGCGCGGCCTTGCTTTCGGGGCGGCATGTTTGATCATTGTGCCGATAGTCTCGGCAATCGCCTTATTCCGTCCCGACGCGCCGGCAAAGCATTCGCAGAGGACACTGACCTTTGCAGAGCGCGTAGCGTATCAGCTCATTTCAACAGTGAAATCAGTCGGTGGGTTAGAGACCAGGGTGTCACAGGGACTCACCTGTATGTTCCCGGCACACCTACTCCAACTCCTACTGCAACATCGACACCTACGCCGGGTCCAAGACCTACACCTGTCCCAAGATCTCGCCCTACTGCTATTCCGCGACCATAGCTATCCATGAAGAAAAGACGTCCTGCTCGATCGGGGTTCGCCAAGTTGCGCGTAATAATCTGTTTGCTGATTTTTTTCGTCAGCGCGTACTTGCTGCTGGTCGCAAGTCCGACTTCCCACGACTTGGATGGTGAATCCGCGCGCCACAGCCCGCGGCAGCCAGATCGGGCAACGAATCACTCAATTGCTCCCGCGGGCAGCGTGTATGAGGCATGGGTGGCTCGCTACAACGGTCCTTTAAACGCTTATGATATAGCCTCGGCTGTTGCTGTTGATAACTTTGGAAACGTTTACGTCGGGGGACAAAGTTGGGGTGTAACAACACGCGAGGATTACACCATCATCAAATACAACCCCGCAGGTAACGAAGAGTGGGTCGCGCGCTACAATGGTACTGGCAATGGAGATGACCAATTGGGCGGCCTGGTTGTCGACGGTTCTGGCAACGTCTATGTAACAGGATTCAGCGTCTCAGATAACCAGTCCCACTTTGATTGTGTTACCATCAAATATAACTCCGCCGGTCAACAACAATGGCTGGCCCGCTATACCGCACCCAGCGGTTACGCAAGTGGTGACGGCATCGCACTGGACAACTCAGGGAACGTTTACGTAGCAGCCGAAGGTGCGATACCCAATGACGCCAACCACAGGTTCTGTGTTACCATAAAATACGACGGAGCAGGCCAACAACAGTGGGCGGAAGAATACGATGGAGGAATGAATAGCAACCTACCCACTGGCATTGCTGTTGACGGAAGCTCCAACGTTTACGTGACCGGCAATATTCTTTCCTGTCCCACCTTTGAATATTTGACTTTGAAATACAACTCGGCAGGACAGGAACAATGGGTAACACGTTACCAGGGACCCGGTACGGGCGGTGACTCTGCCAATGCCATTGCCGTTGATGAGTCAGGGAATGTCTATGTAACTGGAGACAGCTACACAAGTGGAATTTCTTCTTCAACCGTCAAATATGTTTCGACCGGCCAGCAGGAATGGGTTGCCCGTGACGAGCACCACTATTACGAAGCTCACGCGCTCACGATTGATGGGGCCAGCAATGTGTACCTCACCGGCGAGATCAGGGATGAAGATGCCTATCCTGACTATGGCACAATCAAATACAATTCAGCCGGGCAAGTGCAATGGGTGGCCCGTTACGGCGCACCCTCAGCTAGCTCATATGACCGTGCCAATGCGATCGCTCTTGATGCCGCTGGCAATGTATATGTCACGGGGCGTAGCGCAGGATCAGGCATCTACGGATACCCCGATTACGTTACAATTAAGTACGATTCGATTGGCCGCCAACAGTGGGTTGCTCGTTACGACGGCGGTGGAAACACAGGAGATGAAGCTGTCGCTATTGCTGTTGATAAATCCGGGAATGTTTACGTGACAGGAACCAGCAACGGCGACTTCGTCACCATTAAGTACGCTGAAGGCGCCCCGCCTACACCGAGTGTCGCACCAACTGTTACTCCCACACCAACATCGACAGCAACCCCGACCCCAACTGCATCGGTAACACCGGGCACTCCCACACCGACACCCCCGGAACCCCCAAATACTCCCACAGCCACACCCACTGCGACGGCGACACCTGTGAAGGTTTGCGCCCAATACGTGACGCGTACCGGAACGGGCCCGATCGTACCAGGAACTGTTGATATCGGCAATCACTGCGACAACTGCCTCACCTCCGTCAGCTTTCCGTTCCCAGTGCAGTTTTACGGTTCGACGATTAACGCGGCATACGTCAACTCGAATGGCAGTTTGCAGCTTACTGGAGATATGACTCGCTTCGGCGTGTCCTGTCCGTTGCCAGATCGTTGTCTGGATGCGGCTATTCTGGTGTATCAGGACGATCTTCGAACGGATGGACCCGGCAGCGGCGTGTTCACTTCGGTTTCCGGCACCATGCCCAACCGAATTTTTAACATCGAGTGGCGCACTACTTATTTTGGCAGACCAGGGAGTGCGAATTTCGAAGTCCGATTTTACGAAAACCAAACTTTCTTTGATCTGATCTACGGAATCAGTGATGAGATCGGCGCGTCAGCAGCAAGCGGTGTGCAACAAGGCACCCTCGGCGGTCGGTATGCCGGCTTTCCCGCAACGTTCTCGTGTGGTACGCCGGCGTTCACAAACGGCTTGAAAGTCACTTACACTTTCGAGCGTTGCACGCCGCGACCTCGCCCTACACCGCACCCACGTCCGTAGCTTGGTCTTATGGCCGGTTGCATCCCTGTTCATCTTTCACGACTGCATGACGGCTGGCAAGGCCGTGGCTGCAGCCGAATCTAATCGGTAGCTATCTTCCTTCGCAAATCGCGCGACCGATGCGATCGAGCCCCTCAGCAAACATTTCCGTGTTCACGCCCATGCCAATGCGAAAATGATCGGGCATCTCGAAAAAACGGCCTGGAACTACTGAGGTATCGAACTCTGTGCGGAGCCTGTGCAGGAAATCATCAGGATCCCGACCTAACAATTGGACGAACGACGTCGTCCCCCAGTCCGTCCACACTGCTGAAAGGGCCGATTCGTTTATGAGAAAATCCCGGAGCAATTTGCGATCGGCTTCCACGATCCGCCGCGCCCTCTCCCGAAGGAGATCCAAATGTTTAAATACCGCCACAGATAGAAGTAGGCCCGGGAAAACAGCCGTCGCGCTATAGAGATCGTTCAAGCGACGCATCTTCCATGCGAGGTCGGGGTGAGCCAGGATCCAACCGCATCGCAGCCCGCTAACGCCATAAACTTTCGTCAGGCTGCTGGTCACCACGAATTCCGGCCCGAGGTGGAACGCTGTCCGCGGTGTTCCCTGGTAAACTGCATCGAGATAAACTTCATCCACCAGCACCAGCGCGCCAACGCTGCGGGCAATTTCACCGACTTCGCGCAAAACCCAGTCTGGTGTAAGTGCACTGGTGGGATTATGCAGGTTCGTGATCACGATCAGTCGCGTCTTCGGCGTAATCGCACGAAGAATTTCGCTCGACTCGACCACCCAGCCGGTATCGCTCTTCCGTGCAAACCGCTTCACGTTCGCCTGAAGATAGTAGGCAACATCCAGGATCGGTCCATACGCCGGATGCTCGATCAACACTTCATCGCCCGGTTCAACGATCGCTGCCATGGCCAGATGATTCGCCATGGACGTGCCGGCAGATTCGACAACGCAGTCGGGGTCGACGCCATGATGCGTCGCGATCGCTTTCTGCAACGGCAGATAGCCGTAACTGCTATCGCCATTAATCTCGAGTGTCTTCAAATCGACTGGCAATTCCCGGAGGGGAAAAGACACTACGCCGCTCGTTGCAAGATTGAACCGCGCACGGCTTTCCGTCTTCGACCAATTCATGTAATCGGAATGCCGGTGTCTCATAATGTCATTCCAGTGTGATACGAAGGAGCAAAGCTATCTTGGCTGTGTGGCACATTCGATTGACTATTTAACAAATCATGTAGCCAGCGGCCTGTGGCCGGTCCTGATGGATTTCTCTTTTGCACCACCAAAGACGGCCACAGGGCCGTGGCTACAGAACTGACGGAGTATCTAACTCCCTCGTCTAGATCTTCTCCACAAATAATAAACTGGCAGCCCAGCCAACATGATGCAGAGCGCGATCGCACTATTCCCGGGAGAAGCGCTGATGGCGCTCAGGACAATGCCTGCGCAGGATAACACAAATAAGATCGTGGTGAACGGGTGACCTGGAACGGGGTAAGTAACCGAGTCGGACCCGATTCGGTGACTCCGCAAAACGAAGAGCGCTGCCGCGGTCATGCCGAAGAAGATAAAATCGACAGTGACTTCGAAATTCAGAATCTCACCATATGTGCCGGAACAGGCGATGAGGATCGCGGCGACCCCCTGGATAATAATTGCCACGACTGGCGCCTCGGTTTTCCCGAACAGTTTGCCGACGCTCTTAAAGAAGAGCCCGTCTCGGGCCATCGCATAATACACGCGAGGAGCAGTGAGCATGCTTTGGCTGAGGAAACCGAGCGCGGAAATCGTGATCGCCAGCGCGATCCAGCGCGCGCCGCTTTCGCCGAGCACGACGCGGATGAGATCAGATGCAGGCGTTGTCGTCCTATCGAGTCCAGCCGGTCCGAGCACACGCAAGCACGCGACATTCACCCCAACGTAAAGCGTCACAACACCAGCGACACCTAACAACAGGCCGCGCGAAAGATCGCGGCGCGGATCGCGAATCTCAGCAGCCACAAATGTTGCGGTTTGCCAGCCGCCGTACGCGAACGCGATGGGGACCATTGCAGCACCGATGTTCTTAAAAAGGTCCAGTGAGAATGGTTGTCCGAGGACTGCCGCAGATTGCTCCGGTGAATGCCTGCCAACAGCAAACCCAATGATGACCAGCGCCCCGATTGCTCCAATTTTCAAGAGCATAAGAGCGCTCTGGACGTTGCTGCCGGCGCGCGCACCGAAACAATTAATGCCGGTCAATATCAGCAGAACGACGGCTGCAATGATGCTCGCGTTCCACGTAACCCCGGTGAGCTCTCGGAAGTACGAGGCAAAAATTACCGCGACTGCGGCCATGCCGCCGGTCTGGGTGACCAGAAGCAATCCCCATCCATACACGAATGCCACGGCAGGATGATATGCTTCGCGGAGATAGACGTATTGGCCGCCAGCAGCGCCGGGCAAACGTGTCGCGAGCTCGGCCCAAATGAATGCGCCGCACATCGCGAGCAACCCGCCAAGCACCCACACGCCGAGAATCAAAAAGGGCGTGTGCACGCGGTGCGCGACCTCAGAAGGATTAGCGAAAATCCCGGCGCCCACGATGCCGCCCATCACGATCATCGTCGCGTCGAACAAACCGAGCTGCCGTCGTGGTTTGTTCGGTGCTGTCATTCCGAGCGGAGTTGAGGAATCCCGCAGGTCAGCGCTCAGGCCGGTTCGCGGGATATCTCGACTTTCGCTCGACATGACTGTTGAGAACTGACGAGTTGTGTCATCTCAACGCCTTGTCTTTTTGTAAATCCCAAATTCAGGCGTCGGTGCGTATCGCATAGCGTCATCAGCGACATGCGCGGCCGATCGTGGATACAACTTCATCCATCAAAGTTGGGCGCGATCTCTGTAACGTCGCCCTGCGGCCAGCCGTGACGGCTGCGAAGCAATGGCCAGGCTTCAAACGCGCTACATTGTTGGTGGATTCACTCCGAGATCCCGTGATTGTGTTCTGCACTGACAGAAATTTGCAGGGCGGCTGTCTCAGTCCCGAAACTTTCGAGATTCAAAGCCGCAACCCGTTGCGAAACCGACGAGGCACGATTTTGCGGCATAACTGTAGGGCGCCTGTGTCAGACGCCAACTGCTCGTCATCGATGTGACCATGAGCGTCACGGCGGAGGGCCCCGGTTTGGTTAAGAGCCATGACAGGTGTTTCGATCTCGGACGAGGCCGCTCGACATACGCATTTCGCAAGCGTCTTGACAGACAAGGTAAAGTCAATCGGTTACAGTATTCGCGCAGAACGCGCTCACATGAAATTAACCGGACGTGTTTTTTCTCTGGCACGCGCCGAATTTTTTGCGCTGATCCTCATCGGTGCGATCGGGCTCAACGCCGCACGCGCGCAGAATGAACCAATTCTCGTGCCCGAGGCTGTCGATTATCGAAAGTTACTGGCAATTCTACCTGAGCCGCCCCCGGGTTGGGCCGCCGACAAGCCAGAGGGCTCAACCGAAGACGTAGGCGGATTCAAAATCACAAATGTGCATCGCGATTATCACAAGGGCGAAGGAGAAAAAGCGCCAAGCGCTGCCATTAGCATTCTCGATTCGGTTTCCAACCCTGATTACGTGAGCGCTACCACCGAAGCGTGGAAGAGCACCAGCGATACGAGTGAGGGCTACGCCAAATCAGTCACCATCGAAGGGAATCCCGGTTTCGAAACCTTCGAAAAAGATACCCGGCACGCCGCGCTGTGGGTGATGGTTGCCGATCGGTATTTCGTCCAGATAGAATTGCAAAACCAGGAGCCTGCTGAACTGCAGGAGTGGATCAAGCGCATCGACCTTAAAAAGCTAGCCGGGGTCAAATAGCTGTAGCGTCCCCTGTCCTCAGGGGACTTCGTCTTGGATCGCCAGCCGCAACTACGCTGAGACATCGCACACTACAGATCTCACTTCTCTTCGCGCAGCATCGGCACAAAGCGCACCGGCAGTGTAGCGCTTTGTTTCAATTGTCCATTTTTCTTCTCGAGCAGATAGAGTTGCTGGGCAAATCTTTCGCCGACCGGAATCACCATCCGGCCGCCGTCTTTCAGTTGATCGATAAGCGGTTGCGGAACTTTATCGGGCGCGCAGGTCACGATGATTGCATCGAATGGCGCCTCTTCAGGCCACCCTTTATATCCGTCACCAACCCTCATATGGACATTTGTGTAGCCCAGCCGTCGCAGAGTGGCTTCGGCAGTCTTCGCCAGTGGCTCGACGATCTCGACGGTATAAACATTCGCGACGAGTTCGGCTAAAATGGCCGCCTGGTAACCCGACCCGCTTCCGATTTCTAACACGCGGTCGCTTTGTTGCGGTCGAAGTTGTTCCGTCATGAACGCAACGAGATACGGCTGCGAAATGGTTTGCTCGTAGCCGATCGGCAACGGTCGGTCTTGGTACGCATCGGCTCGAGCATTCACCGGGACAAACTCCTCGCGCGGCACTTTCGTCATGGCTGCTAGCAGGCGTCCGTCCTTGATACCGCGTGGCTTCAATTGTTGCTCGACCATCCGCTGCCGCTGCGCGGCAAAATCAGCCGGGGTCGAACGCTGCTGGCTACAGCCGGTCGTAGCAATTGCAGCAAACAGCAGACACTCCGCGACAATTCGCATTTCTCGAAAGGTAACGGCGCATGCCGTGTTGCGAAAGCGCCGACGTCTGTCGTTCCAGGTTCGCGTGTTAGACGGACGTCACGGAATTCATGTGGGGCACGCGACTGTTATCTTGAGCAAATTCTTCGTGTCCTTCGTGTGCTTCGTGGTTAATTTCCACCCTCCCAAATGTCCGACGAACGAAAAACTTTGGAAGAACGGGCACAAATGACGGATCTCGAACGTCTCCGCCATTCGGCATCGCATGTACTCGCTACTGCCATTCTCAAAATATGGCCGGAAGCGCAATTCGCCGCGGGGCCGCCGGTGGAGAACGGTTTCTATTACGATGTAGATCTTCCCCACCGCATCTCTCCCGACGATTTCGAAAAGATCGAGGCCGAGATGAAAAAGGAAATCAAGGCGAACCATCCTTTCGAAAAGATCGAGGTTTCGCGCGACGAGGCGCTCAAGCTCGGGAACCAGGGGCGGCTGGCCTCATTGGGCGAGAGAGAGAAACCAAGCAAGTTCAAGCTCGACATCATCGAGAACATTCCGGCTGACGAAAAAATCTCACTCTATCGTAACGGCGATTTTATCGATCTGTGCGCCGGGCCGCACGTGATGCGCACTGGAAACATCGGCGCATTCAAGCTCACCAACGTTGCCAGCGCATACTACAAAGGCGACGAGGCAAACCCGCAGCTTCAACGCGTTTACGGCACGGCGTTCAAAACCAAAAAGGAACTCGACGATTACTTCGCAATGCTCGAGGAAGCGAAGAAACGCGACCATCGCAAACTCGGACGCGAACTGGAGCTCTTCGTTATAGACGACGATGTTGGGCCGGGCCTGCCGATGTTTCTTCCGCGCGGCGCAGTGATCGCGGAGGAATTAGAAAAGCTCGCCAAACAAACCGAATTCGCAGCCGGATATCAGCGCGTTCGCACGCCCGACATCGCACGCGAGAGTTTGTATCTTAAAAGTGGCCACCTGCCGTACTACGCAGAGTCAATGTTTCCACCCATGGAACTCGTAGCAGAAAGCGCAGAGTCCGAGCGGCCGTTGCAACAGCCGGAACTATTCCGGGAACTTCTCGAGAAGCCGTTAACTCGTGACCTGCTGGATGAAATTCTTTCGAAAGCAAAAAAGATCCGATCGGAGTTACCGATGGATCGGTACTACCTGAGGGCGATGAACTGTCCGCATCACCATAAGTTGTTTGCGGCGCTCCCTCGCAGTTATCGCGATCTTCCATTGCGGCTGGCGGAATACGGCACGGATTACCGCTACGAGAAAAGCGGCGAGTTGTTTGGCCTGATGCGGGTGCGCTCACTGCACATGAATGACGCGCATATCTACTGCACGCCTGAGCAATTCGCTGATGAATTCAACGCCGTGAACCAGATGTATCTCAATTATTTCAAACTCTTCGGAATCGAGAGATATCTGATGCGTTTTTCGACGCACGACCCATCAAAGCTCGGCGAAAAATTCGTTAATGAACCGGAGCTTTGGAAGCAGACCGAGGAGATGACACGGAGCGTATTAAAAGACTCCGGCATCAATTATGTGGAAGTGCCTAACGAGGCAGCGTTTTATGGGCCGAAGATCGACGTCCAGGTTTGGAGCGTTATTGGCCGTGAGTTCACGCTGGCGACTAACCAGGTCGATTTCGCGCAGCCGCGCCGATTCGATCTTCGTTATAAAGATCGCGATAACATGGAGAAGATCCCGATCTGTATTCATCGCGCCCCGCTCGGCACCCACGAACGTTTCATCGGATTTTTGATCGAGCATTACGCCGGTAACTTTCCGCTTTGGTTGTCCCCGGAGCAGGTGCGGATCCTCACTATCGGCGACGACCCAAAACTACTCGACTACGCTCGATCGATACTGAACGAACTCCGCGGTTACGAAGTGCGCGCGGAAATCGACGACAGCAGCGACAAAATAAACGGCAAGATCCTGCGGGCAGAGCAAATGAAAGTGCATACCATGTTCGTCATCGGCAAACGCGACATGGAGGCCGCCGCCGTCAGCGTCCGGGTTCACGGCAAAGGGAATCTCGGCGCCAGACCTCGCGCCGAAGCGGTTGCCGAGATTTTGCAGTCCATTCGGGAACGTCGCTCCTAGCGAGCTGTTATGAACCTGGCACGCCGATAACAAAGCAGCACATCAGTGCAGCGCTCTCCCGCGTCGCGGCCGTCATGGCAAAACGTAATTTGTCGCTTGCGTTTTCGAGTGCGGCGGTACTCCGCCTTTCGCATAAACGGTTGCCCGCGCGTTACCTGATCGGCGGGCGCGCTTTGTGCCAGTTTGTGCTTTGCTCGTAAGCGTATGCGATCTGCAGAATTCGTGCTTCGTCAAGGGCCTTGCCTAACAACTGTAAGCCGATCGGCAGCCGATGTCCGTCCACCTCGGCGAAACCACACGGCACGCTAATTCCGCAAATGCCGGCCAGGTTTGCTGCGATCGTGAAAATGTCGGCGAGATACATTTGTAAAGGATCGGCGCGTTCCCCGACCTTGAATGCGGTGATCGGTGAGGTCGGCGAGATTAAGGCATCGACTTTCTCAAAAACTCCGGCGAAATCGCGCCGGATGAGCTCGCGCACTTTCTGCGCGCGCAAGTAATAGGCGTCGTAGTAGCCGGAGCTTAAAACGTAAGTGCCAAGAATGATCCGCCGTTTTACTTCCGGACCGAAACCTTCTTCACGCGTGCGGCCGTAAAGATCGAGAACGTCTTTGGGATTGTGCGCACGATGCCCGTAACGCACGCCATCGAAGCGGGCGAGGTTCGCGGAGGCTTCCGCGGTGGCAATGATGTAATAAACCGCGACCGCGTATTCAGTGGTGGGCAACGAAACCTCAACGATTTCGGCGCCGAGTGAATTGAGCTGTTTTATTGCGGCATCGATTGCTGTTCGTACCTGCGGATCGGTTCCTTCGATCATGTATTCCTTCGGCAGTCCCAGCCGAAGTCCGCGCACATCTTTTTCGAGCCCGGCGACGTAATCGGGCACCGGCTCGTTGAGCGATGTGGAATCGTGCGGATCATGACCTGCGATCGCATTCATGATCAGCGCACTGTCGCGCACAGTTTTTGTTACGGGTCCAATTTGATCGAGCGAGGACGCAAAGGCGACCAGGCCGAAGCGAGAAACGCGGCCATAGGTAGGCTTGATTCCTACCACGCCGCAAAAGGCAGCCGGTTGCCGAATCGAACCGCCAGTATCGGACCCGAGCGCGGCGAACGCCTCATCAGCTGCGATTGCTGCTGCCGAACCGCCACTCGATCCTCCCGGCACACGCGACAGATGCCACGGATTACGCGTGGATTTCAGAGCGGAATTTTCCGTCGACGAGCCCATCGCGAACTCGTCGAGGTTGGTTTTGCCAAATGGAACCGCACCGGCCGCGCGAAGCTTTTGAATCGCCGTGGCGTCATACGGCGCATGATATCCCTTCAGGATTTTCGATCCGCACGTGCATGGCTGACCGTTGACGTTGATAATGTCTTTGATTGCAATCGGAATCCCACCGAGAGGAAGTTCGACGTTCGAATGTTCCGCTTCTCTTTCTGCGGTGTCGAAATCGAGCGAAAGATATGCGCCCACATTTGGATCGATCGCTTCGATCCGCTCTCGCAAAGCTCTGATCACTTCGCCCGGCGAAATTTCGCGGCGTCGTAACAGCGATTGCAGATCGGCTACGTTCAGCGCCGGTAAATCGTTTCTGGTTGGCGGTGTCATTCCAGGCGAAGCGCAGGGCAGTTGAGAGACCCCGCGAAAACGTCACGGTTTTGCCGCGGGATTCTTCGACTTCGTTCCGCTACGCGTCACTGCGCTCAGAATGACAGCGATAAATGCGTACGGCAAATCGGAGTCATTCTACCACTTTAGGGACAACAAAAAGGCCGTTCGCTTGTCGGGGCGCGTTGCTCAAGGCCTGCTCCGCTGTGAACCAGTCGCGCGACGCGTCCTCGCGAAACACATTGAACGGCGTATGCACGCTCGCATCAATGCCGGTGACGTCTACCTGGCGAATTTTTTCGGCGTACTTCAGCACGGCATCGAGTTGTTTTTGGAAAGTTTTGGCCTCGTCATCGGTCAGGTTGATCCGCGCCAACCTGGCAATGTACGCGACATCGAGATCCGAAGTTCCGGCCATATCAGGCGTTCAAGGATGCAAATGGCTAACGAGCCACATGACCGCAAGCGCTAAGGCGGCCAAAAGAATCAGAAAGACGATTTGTCCCTGGCGTCGCTCTTTACGCAGCGCACGAGGTCGCCTGCGGTTTTCATCGGGGTCAAGCAACTGCGGCGCTTCCATTGCAATCGACACATGAAAACGTTTTTCGGCGAAATTGTTGGGTGGCTTGGGTTCTGCCTTTCGCGCTGGAGGTTTGTTCGGCGCGGGTGCCTGTGATTGTGCCACGAGGCGCTGCAGGCTTTCGACCTGCTGGCGCAGTTGCGCCTCTTGTTGGGCGATCTCTTGTTGCTTGCGGTGAAGCGGCGGGGCCGGTTTGCGCGAACGCCGAAACATCGCCATCACCGACTATTCATCCAGGCAAGAAGAACGATGGCAATGATGCCAAAAACGATCAGCGGTAAAGTGAGCGCGAGACCGATCTGCAACCACTCCACAAACGAACGTCCATCGGTATTCTCGTCAACACCTGGCGTGGAGTCAGGCAAAGCATGATCACCGTTGCCGTTTGCTGCTTGCAAACGACTGCGGTGTTCGTTGTACTCCGTGCGCGCGTCATCCACTGTGCTCAGCGCGCGGCTCAGTTCCTTGTGTAGATCCGCCGGATTCCAATTCCTCGGATCGATCGCTTCGACCAACTCCAAATGCTGCGAGAAACTTTCGCGAGCAACGCGGATCTGTTCGAGCCTGCTTTGCGCGTTGTATGCTTCGCGTTCGAGCACAACCAGCGCGCGCGTGAGTTTATCCGTCATTTCCCCCCGGCCCTGCTCCAATTCATCCTGCCGGCGACTTAGCTCTTCGAGTTCGCGTTTTTGCTTTTCAATCTGCTCCTGCTGGCGCTTGAGTTGGAGAAGTTGCTCCTGCGCTTTTTGGACCTGGTTATCCAGGTGTTCGGCAGATGGCTCTTCCTCACTCAGGTCGAGCATTTGTTCCAGCGGTCGGGGTTTGTCTGCCATTACAATCGCGTCGCCTTCCTGGCTCGTCGTAGCGGATATTGGCTTCGCCGCGTTGAGTCGTCAAACCGTTAAATTGTTAAATCATTAAAAATCTGTTTTGCATAGCGCTCATTGTTGATGCATTTGCCGAAAAGCAGGGCACAATGCGATTTGATCCTCGCTTCCAGATGATGTCCGGCATTAGGACGAAATCGCTCAAGGCTTCATGTTAGATTCTGTACCTGGCGCAAGCGTAAGCAGTACAGATCAACGCCGAACGTGGTTGGATGTCATTTATTCAAACCTCAGTTCGCGGCATCTGTCACGGGGCGAACGTCTCGTCCTGGCAGGAATATGTCTCTGTTCGTTGATCCTTCTTATTGCTCTTCAACACGGCCGATTATTCCTCGGAGACGAAATTGGTACGCTCAGGTATTTGAAACAAACGCCAGGTTATATCCTGACGCACTTTCGCATCTGGCTGACGATGAATTATTTCATCTTAGCCGAGAAGGGAGTCGCCTCGCTTTGTGGAGCAACAGATTGGCGATTGACTATCTTACCGATCGGAGCAGCCATTGCAGTAATTCCGCTAACTGCCTCGCTGGCGCTTAGGTTGACCGATTCAACGCGCACCGCGCTGCTCGGTGCAACTCTCGTGGCGTTCAATCCTTACCTGCTCATGCTTGGTCCGACGATTCGCGCCTATTCATTTCTGGCCGCATTCAGTCTCCTGGCAATCAATGAATTTTTTCATTGGAATCAGTGGCCAGGCTGGTGGAACGGGGTCCGATGTGCTGCTGCAGTGCTCTTTCTGCTACTCACGCATTTGCAAGCCATTTACGTAGTCGTATTCCTGGTCTTGTTGCTGATTGTTGAAAACCTTTCGGGTATCAAAACGTTTCTCTGGAAGTCCCGCACGCTTCTGATTCCCTTGAGCGCAGCGGCGATGCTCGTCGGTTTAGCGTACTGGCGTCTGCTACCTGATATGGCGAGGGTTAACAAATACTGGGGAGGAGGTTACACCCCGCCAACGAACATGGGATACATTCCGCGGGTCTTTGCCATGTACATGGGTAATGGTTACGCCGCGTTTTTGTCTGTTGTATTGCTCGCCGCTGGCAGTTGGTCGGCTGCACGACACAAGCAACCGCTTCTTCTGCTGTGGGGCGCGATGATTGTAGGCCCGATTCTCATGTCGTTGCAGGGGATTGCTATCGATGCGGGGGGATACGCGCGTTATCTGATCTTCTCTCTCCCTTTGCTTCTGATCATTATCGCTGAGGGAGTTAACTGGATCACGAGACAGATCCGCATGCGATCCAGTGCAATTGCAGCGTGGGGTCTCACACTTCTGATTGTTGCGTGTTGGACGCCCTGCATTCATGCGCAGTTTCTTCACCAGAAACGATGGCCATTCGCAGAGGTGGCCAGGTCTCTGCATGCGCAAATGCACAAAGACGATGTGATCGTTGCTGGATGGATGGTCGGGTTTACACTTTCGCAATTCTTCGACGACCCTGACGATCGCATTCTGCTGCCCAACAAATACGTTACCAAAATCAGTAACAAACTTGATGGGCCTGCCTCGGGTCGGATCTTTTACGTAACAGGGCGAACGCGCCTGCTCCCACCGTTTACACCTGTGGAGGCTGCTGAAATGCACAGACGTTTTGGACGCGATCAGATTGTGATCAGCGCGTCCGATAATCGAGCTATTTTAGGCGGCCCCGAGGCACGTATTCAAGATTTCGGACAAATAGAAGTTACAGTTTACAGCGGCGATACCACGCGGGCATTGCTCCAGGAATGGCGTGAAGATCTGTTGCGTCGAACGGCTGGGCGCATTTACCCATCTTTTCAGGGTGACTACGAATTATTGGCCTTGCTGGAAAAAGAACTACCGTCTGGTCAGTCGCCAGATCATTGGCGAGCGCTTGCCGAACGTTGCCGCGCGGAAGATCCGGTTATGCGTGGGATTCCACCTCATATGCAAAAGCAGGCGCGATTAGTGTCATTTCCGTGAACGGCCTGCTAATGCGGCCGCGACGCTCACGCCTTCGGCTTTCACACCGTACTCTCCATGTTCTTCGTGAGCACTCTGAAACTGAAACCTCGCACGTGAGCCCTGCCTCGATCGCGTTAAATCTGTATATGCTGTGGACTGCGGCTGAGCGTGCAAAAAAATGATACGAGATTCTTTTACCGTTATTCGACAGTCGTCGGATGCGTGTCCCGCGATGCGCCTGACACAGCGGCGAGGCGCCCGCGCTCCCAGTCATCTTCCTCTTCCGGTTCGTCTGAATTGTACGGCGTCCGTGTCAGACGCCAACGAATCGGCGCTGCGCTCAGGATGACATTCCAAGCGTCAGCGCCCGGGCATCATTTCGAGAAGGAAACCTTTGAAATATTCGGTTTCAGGGATTGTCGGCAGCACCGGATGATCCGCCGCCTGCTCGAACCGGCGCAAGCGGCGCGCGGAACGACGCGCGTCAACAAGCGCATCCGTGATTGTTCGCAGAAATGAGGAATCATCCACGTGATGAGAGCAGGAAAACGTGGCAAGCAAACCATCTTTTGCCAGGAGCTTGAACGCGCGCGTATGCAGTTCCCGATACCCGCGTAGTGCGTCACGCAGGCCGCTCTTGGTCCTGGTAAACGAGGGCGGATCCAGCACGATCACATCATATTGGGCCCCGGCTTTTTCGGCGCCGCGCAGGAATTGAAACACATCCTGCTGTACCCACTCCACCTTCAGCTGATTACGCCCAGCATTTCGTTTAGCCGCGGCGATGTTTTCTGAATTTTCTTCAACACCGGTTACCTCCATTGCACCTGCTCGCGCACACGTCAGGGCAAAGGCGCCCTGATTTGTAAAGCAATCCAGAACGCGGCGGCCGCCAGCGTGTTCGGCAACAATTCCGTAATTGTGTTTTTGATCCAGATACAAACCGGTTTTGTGTCCGCGCAAAAAGTCGACTTCGAGTTTCACGCCGGCGACTTCGACCACTGTTTGCGACGGAGTACCCCGCAGAACACCGCTGCGCAATTCCATTGCCTCGGCCTTGCGCACCGGCGCGTCGTTTCGTTCGATGATGCAACATTGCGCATGCGTCCCGCTTGCGCCCTGTTGGTTCGCACGCTGAACGGTCGCGCTACACTGTTCGATCGCGTCCACCACCAAATCCTTCCGCATGTCCATCGCGAGCGTCAGTGTCTGCAGCACGAAATCATCGCCGTAGCGATCAATTATCACGCCCGGAAGCCCGTCGCTTTCACTCCACACCACACGGCGCAGCTTTGTGTCGATGTTTCGCCGGTCGCGGTACTCGGAAGCCTGTTCGATGCGGCGCCGGAAAAAATCCTGATCAAGATCCTGCCGCCGCCGCGAGAATCGGCGTGCAACAATTTGCGATTTGGAGTTGTAGATGGCGCTCCCAATCAGATGGTCTTTGCCGTCCTTGAGCGAAATCACATCGCCATCCGCGGGGTGTCCGAAAACTTTAAGCACTTCACTGGAAAAAACCCAGTCGTGCCCATGTAAAATTCGCGCTCGCGGTTTGATAACGATGCCGGCCATGAGGATCCAAGGTCAAACGTCCAATGCTCAACGTCCAATCATCGTGTCAACTGCAGTGTCATGCCGAGCGAAGTCGAGCCATCTCTGGTTGCGTCTCTCGAGAGATTCCTCGTCTCCGCTGCGCTCCGCTCGGAATGACGACGCTTCACTGGAAAAAACCCAGTCGTGCCCATGTAAAATTCGCGCTCGCGGTTTGATAACGATGCCGGCCATGAGGATCCAAGGTCAAACGTCCAATGCTCAACGTCCAATCATCGTGTCA
>JAICUQ010000235.1 GCA_025935755.1 Chthoniobacterales bacterium
CGTATTGGACTACGTTCTAACATCCGTTCGTCTTTCGGCGGGCCGCCGAATGGAGCACGCGACGGCGCGTGTACTCCCCAGAGCGGACATTGCGCGTTATAGGTTAATGGACCGCGACTGAATCGATATTTGAAGAACGCGTTTAAGCGAATCTGATCCGCGTTTCATTAACACCTGGCTTCAGCCAGGTGCTCGCAAGAGCGAACACAAGAAGCTGTTTTAACAGCTTCATATTGCTACCTCGCGAAAGAAACCGTTGAAACGGCTCTCAAGCTTTCCTATTCGTCCGCACCTGACTGAAGTCAGGTGTTAATGAGATTGCGCGATTAACCGAAAGGTGGCGGTTAAATCGATGATTCGAAGCGCGCGCTTGGAAGCGATGTAGGTTCCGGGGAGCGCACGCGCCTTCGCGTGTTGTTTCCGGCCGCTCGCCGGAAACCTCTGCGTATTGGATCACGTTCGAACATCCGTTTGTCATTCGGCGAGGCGCCGAATGGACCACGCAAGGGCGCGTGCGCTTCCCGAAGTTCTCTACGTCCGTCATCCCGAGCGAAGTCGAGGGACCCCGCGAAGCAACCAATGATCTCGCCACGAGGTTCGACCGTATTCGCGTTGAGTGTTCAGTGTTTCGCCCCTATCCTAGAGGGAAGATGTCGTTTCCTCGGTTTTTGATACTGATCTCCCTTTTAATGATCGCATCTCTGCATGCGGAGTCCCCGGCAGAACAGGCTGTTCTCACCGGGATCAAATCGCCACAAACCACTGTCGTTCACCTATGGGCGCCGTGGTGTCCCAATTGTCAGGCCGAGCTGAAGAGCGGCGGCTGGACCAAAATGGTGAATGAAAATCTCCAGGTGAAATTCTATTTCGTGTCGGTCTGGAATGATGGACAGGACGGGCGCGCCATGCTGAACAAATTCGGGATCGCTTCTCAGCCGAACGTGACAATTCTTGCGGATCCGGGTCCGCGTCGTGGTGAAAACAAGATCAAGCAGTTTGCCGGTTTGCCTTTGAGCTGGATTCCGACGACTTGGATTTACAAAGGCGGCGATCTCCGCTACGCGTTGAACTACGGCGAGGTTCGGTTTGCTGTGCTCCAACAATTTCTGGCAGACAGCCAGTCGGAATGGTCGCACAAAGGGGAACCGTCGATTGAGTAACTTTATGATCCACAGCTCCGCATCACCCGACGTCGTGCATCACAAGCCGCCCGAAATTCTTTCGCTCATCGGCGATACGCCGTTGGTGGAAGTGACGCGGTTCGATACCGGGCAGTGCCAGTTGTTTCTCAAATTGGAAAATCAAAACCCCGGTGGCTCGATCAAAGACCGGATCGCGCTCTCGATGATCGAGGCAGCTGAAGCCGAGGGAAAATTGCAACCCGGTGGCACGGTTATCGAAGCGACCGCGGGCAACACCGGTTTGGGTCTCGCGTTAGTTGCCGGCGCGAAAGGGTATCGCGTTTTACTTGTGATTCCTGACAAGATGTCGCAGGAAAAAATTTCGCACGTGAGAGCACTCGGCGCCGAAGTGCGAATCACGCGCTCGGACGTGACGCGTGGCCACCCGGAGTATTATCAGGACGTAGCATTCCGGCTCGCTGAAGAAATCCCCGGCGGGTTTTACGTGAATCAATTCAGTAATCCGGCGAACCCTCTGGCACATGAGCGCACGACCGGTCCGGAGATTTGGGAACAAATGCGGCACGACGTGAATGCGGTGGTTGTGGGAGTTGGCTCGGGTGGAACGCTGACAGGGCTCGGCCGATTTTTTACCCGCGTAAAACCGCGGCGCGGAATCGAAATGGTTTTGGCTGATCCGACGGGCTCAATTTTGTACGAGTACGTTAAAACCGGTCAGCTTGTTGAATCGGGCAGTTGGGCAGTGGAAGGCATCGGCGAAGATTTTATTCCGGAAATCGCTGACATGTCGTTGATCACAGAAGCATACGAAATCGATGACGCGGACAGTTTTGCCGCAGCACGCGAGCTTTTGCACAAGGAAGGAATTTTCGGTGGTTCATCGACTGGAACGCTCCTCGCCGGCGCGCTCCGATATTGCCGGGAACAAACACGGCCCAAGCGAGTGGTCACACTCGTTCCTGACACGGGCAACAAGTATCTCTCCAAGATGTATAACAATTTCTGGATGGCCGAGCAGGGCTTCATTCATCGCCCACCACACGGCGACCTCAGCGATTTGATCTCGCACCGGTACGAGGCCGGTGAAGTGATCACTGTAGGACCGGACGATTCGTTGCTCACAGCATTCAAGCGAATGCGCGATTCGGACGTTTCGCAACTTCCAGTGGTCGACAAAAGTGGCCGCGCTATCGGGCTCATCGATGAGTCAGATCTCCTGGTAAAAGTGCACGGCGAGCCGTCGCATTTTAACAACCCCGTAAGCACGGCGATGACAGATCAGTTGGAATCGCTTCCGCCTGAGGCTAAGATCGCAGACCTGCTGGCCGTATTTGACCGGGGTCGAGTCGCGATTGTGATGGATGGCAACAAATTTCTGGGGCTGATTACGCGCACCGATTTGCTTTCCTATCTGCGGCTCAACATGCCGAAATCATCCACGCCGCCGGAACGCGAGTTCGTCTAAGGAACGCCCGAATAAGCGAGATCTAAGAATAATCCGAGATTGAAAACCCGGCCTCGCCCCGAAACATTTTGGGCCTGTGTTACAGCTTCGGTTCGCTCGGAATGACAAGAGAGCGGCTTTAAGGTACCGCATGCGTCCCGCTTGCGACTAATTCTCGAGCGCAAATCCGCTACGGCGGATTCGTTCTTTGGCGAACCGGAGGCATGCGCTACCATGGCTCATGAAAAACGAACAGGGCTTCGCAACGCGCGCGATTCACGCAGGACAACAGCCGGATCCCACGACCGGCGCAGTCATGACGCCGATTTACGCCACGTCGACCTACGTCCAGGAAAGCCCCGGGAAACACAAAGGATTCGATTACGCGCGATCGATTAATCCCACACGGCTGGCCTACGAAAAATGCATCGCCGATCTGGAAAGCGGCTCGCGGGGATTTGCATTCGCATCCGGTCTGGCCGCAATGGCGACAGTACTGGAGGTACTCGAAGCCGGTTCGCATATCGTCGCGAGCGACGACTTGTACGGCGGCACCTTCCGGTTATTCGACCGGGTGCGCAGGCGCTCAGCGAATCTTGATTTTACCTATGCGGATTTAACGGATGCAAAAGATCTCGAGCGCGCCATCAAACCGAACACGCGCATGATTTGGATTGAGACGCCCAGCAATCCGCTGCTCAAGCTAATCGATCTGGACGCGATCGCGAAGATCGCGCGCAAACGGAAATTGATTTCAGTGAGCGACAACACGTTCGCCACGCCATGGATCCAGCGACCAATCGAATCGGGCTTCGACATCGTTCTGCATTCAGCAACGAAATACTTGAACGGACATTCCGATCTGGTGAGCGGCGTTGTTGTTGTCGGTAAAAATAAGGAACTCGCTGATCAGATTGCTTTTTTGCAAAATTCAGTCGGCGCGATCGCCGGAGCGTTCGATAGTTTTCTCGTGTTGCGCAGCCTGAAGACGCTGGCGCTTCGGATGGAGCGGCATTGCGCAAACGCGCTGGAGATTGCGCGCTGGCTGGAAGATCAACGCGAGGTCAA
>JAICUQ010000080.1 GCA_025935755.1 Chthoniobacterales bacterium
CCTTTCATATCGACACACGCGAAATATTTGTCGCCGCCAAGACTTGAGAACCGATCGTCGTGAACTTTGATCAGATCGAGCGCCAGATTTTTTCGCTGATATGGCATGTGAAATTTCTTGTCCGCGGATTTCGCCGAGTAGTCGCTGATAAATCTCTTCAGTCCGTCAGAAACGTCGGACATGCTCGCTTGCATCGTGGCCGCTTGAGCAGCGCCGCCTTTGGTTGACTGTGGCAATTGTTGCCCCTGGGATTGCTGTGGAGCTCTTGGATGGTCCTGCGCGCCCAGGGGCGCGATAGATGCAAGAAGAAGTCCAATTAACATGCAGATCGGTAGTCGTGTAGTCATAGGATTCGATGTTACAGATTGATCCAACAAGTTGCGGGACGAATCGTTGTCGGGCAAGCGTACCGCTTGGTATCTTGTAGCGCCAACGCCGCTCTTCTCACATTAGCCTGGGGCTACGCCCCAGGATTTCAGGTTCCCTGCCGAACGAGCGCTGAAAGCGCGACTGATACGCGCCAATGCATCGCGCCTTCAGCGCTGATGCCACAATCGATTGTCTCCCTTGGGCGCTGCCCAAGGCTGAGGATGAATGCTGCATCTTTGGCGCCCGATGGATTCTTCGCTTTCCCAAGCAGGCGAGGCGCCTGCCCTACAATTGAACCCGCCGCAAACGGAGCGCGTTCGCGATCACAGAAACCGAGCTAAAGCTCATGGCTGCGCCGGCGATCATCGGACTCAGAAGAACGCCGAAAAATGGATAAAGCACACCTGCCGCGATCGGCACTCCAATCGCGTTATAGATGAAGGCGAAGAATAGATTCTGCCGGATGTTGCACATCACTGCGCGACTGAGATGCATTGCCCTAACGATGCCCATGAGATCGCCTCTCACCAGTGTGATGCTGGCGCTTTCGATAGCCACATCCGTTCCGGTTCCCATTGCGATTCCTACGTCGGCAGCTGCAAGTGCAGGAGCATCGTTAATTCCATCGCCCGCCATGGCCACGATCGCGCCGGTGGCTTTCAATTGTTTGACGATCTCGATTTTTTCATCGGGCATTACTTCTGCGCGGATTTCGTCGATCGCCAATTCACGCGCAACCGTTTCGGCGGTGCGCCGATTGTCGCCTGTGCACATGGTGATCTTGAGTCCCATTTCATGAAGCGCGTGAATCGCCGATCGGGTAGTTGGCTTAATGGGATCGGCAATGCCAAGAACTCCCACCGCGTGGCCACCCAGCGCGATGAACACGGTTGTTTGCGCTTGTTCCTGCAAGCGATCTGTTTCTCGCCTGAGCTTCTCCGAAACAGCGACACCGGACTCAGTGAGAAATTTTTCTTTACCGACGAGCACCTGCCTTCCATCGAGATTAGCCAGCACACCGCCACCGGTTGTGGACTGAAAGTCCGTTACGTCGCGCAATGCGATTTGCTCGTTTTTCGCCGCCTCGAGGATTGCGCGAGCAAGCGGATGTTCACTGTGGGTTTCCACTGAAGCCGCAATCTGCAAAAGATCGTGTTTGCTGATTCCTTCTTCAGTGACCCGGCTGACCACTTCCGGTTTGCCGGCTGTCAGTGTGCCAGTCTTGTCCGTGATCAGGTGCGTGATCTTTTCGGTGATCTCGATGGCCTCAGCATTTTTCACCAGGATTCCCGCCTGTGCAGCGCGTCCGACCCCGACCATTATCGACATCGGTGTTGCCAGCCCGAGCGCGCACGGGCATGCAATGATCAGCACCGAGACAGCATTCACGAGTGCGTACGCCATGGCCGGCACCGGCCCGATAAGCGACCAGGTGATAAAAGTGATTACAGCGATACCAACTACGGCCGGCACGAAATATCCTGACACTGTGTCAGCGAGTTTTTGAATCGGGGCGCGACTGCGCTGTGCCTCCGCGACCATTTGAACGATCTGAGCCAGCAGCGTTTCCGACCCGATCCGCTCCGCGCGCATCAAGAACGAGCCGGTTTGATTTACAGTCGCTCCGACTACTTTGTCACCCGCGCCTTTGCTTACCGGCATCGGTTCGCCTGTGATCATCGATTCATCGACATTGCTTTGACCTTCCACGATCACTCCATCCACCGGCACCTTTTCCCCGGGTCGCACACGCAGCAGGTCGCCTTTTTGAATTGCGTCGACCGGGATGTCTTCTTCCTGCCTGTTCGTAGCCGCGGCGCCCCGGCCGCTGGCCCCCTGCGACGAGGGCGCCTCGGCTATAGACTCGCGGACCCGATGCGCGGTTTTTGCCGCGAGGCCGAGCAAAGCTTTAATCGCCTGGCCGGTGCGACTTCGCGCTTTGGCTTCAATCAGTTGGCCTAACAATACCAGCGTGGTGATGACCGCGGCTGCTTCAAAATAAAGGCCCACCTCGCCGTGTTGGCGGAAGGATTCCGGGAAAATTCCGGGTGCGATGACTGCAACCGCGCTAAAGACGTAAGCCGCACCAACGCCGACAGCAATCAGCGTAAACATGTTGAGGCTGCGGTTGACGATGGACCGCCAGGCCAGGATAAAGAAAAAGCCGCCCGCCCAGAAGACCACTGGAGTCGTTAGGCCAAACTCAATCCATTTTCCGATATGTCTCGGAACAATCGCTTCGATCTGCAGCCCGGGAATGACGTGACCCATGGCGATCACCAGCACCGGGACCGTAAGCACGAGCGCGATCCAAAACTTGCGCGATAGCGAATTGGTCTCCCGTTGCTCTTCTTCATGTCCTCCGCCAATTGTCTTCGGCTCCAGGGTCATGCCGCAGATCGGGCAATTTCCCGGGTGGTCCTGCTGGATCTGCGGATGCATCGGGCACGTATAGATAATTTTGCTCGTCTCCGGGAAGACGGGGTTGCGTTCCAGCGTCATGCCGCATTTGGGGCAATTGCCCGGAGTATCGCTTTCCACGCCTTCGCACATCGGGCAGAAGTAAGTCTTCGCCTGCTCGCCTGACGTCGCCGCTGCCGGCTGTAGGAGGTGATGGTGATCGTGCTGGCCGCAACAGGAATGAGCGGTCGACTCTTGGTGAGCCTCAGGCTTCATTCGCTCACTGTATGCTTCACCAGTGAGTACGCGCAAAGCAGCAATGCAATTGATGTCGTGTCCTGGGTCAGCGCTCGCGCGCAGTTTCGTCTATGCCGCCATCTTGCGACACTCTTGAGCGCAGCGCAAACAGGCCTTTGCACAGTCCTGACAATGCTGCGCATCATGCCTCTGGCATTCCCGGCCGCATGCGTCACATATGTCTGCACAAACCGAGCAGACCTTCGGCGCGAACTCTGAGCCGCTTGCCATCAGCGCGCTGCGGTCGCGCAAATTGTTGCGCAGGCGCGGTCCAATTCAATGCAGCGAGCCATCATTTTCACGTCCTGCTCGTGGAGGCATTCCGTGGCGCAATGCTCGCACGCGACCATGCAGTCGTTACACGCATCAATGACAATTTTGATACTTCTCGTGCGGCATACTGTTAAGTAATCGCGCGGATACGTAGCTCCAGCTTGACCAAAACATGGACGAAGCGCCGTTGCTTCGTGAATCGATAATAGTGAATCGGGTTTTCCGATGAAACGATTTAACGATCTACCGATTTCTTAGTGGGCTTCACAGAATGGAGGGCGGCGACGCCAGAGAGCGGGAGCAAACGAGTCAAACGGCCCTGCAATATTCGTCCCAACGGCAACGCAGACTCGGCCCTGCAGTTGCGATCACTCGGTTTTCGTTGGCTTGCCTGTTTCAACGAACAGCTTCAATCGATCAAGCTGTTCGCGCAGCATGGATTCAACCGCCGGCGCCATTTTCTCAAATCCGCCCGGAATGAATCCGCCGACGCTGTACAAAAGATCGAGCCGGGTGTTATCAGGGCCGCCGGTCACTTTCCATGTCATGCTTCCGACAACACCAGAGGACTGCAGCGGGCCGAGCGCGCCCGAGAACCGTATAACCTGAGGCGGGGCGACATAAACTACCCGAAGATGTTCTATTCCTCCTCCGTTAGGCAGCCTTTCGCAAAAACAGCCCTCCGGGCGCGGATCGATGGAGAGATTCTTCGCGTCATGTGAATACGTGTGTTCAGGATTCCACCACGAACCAATTTGCCCTACCAGCGCGTCGTATACTTTCGCCGACGGCGCGTTGATGGTTACATCAAGCTTAACCAGGAACCCATTGGGAGCGATCTCTGTCGCCGATTGCGCCGGCGCACTGCAGAGCATCACCAAGGCCAGTATGCCTAACGAACAGAGGCGCATCATTGCTGCGCCAAACATCACGCGGCCTTCGCGGTTTCCATCTCTTCGGTGTATTTGCCGAACCGCGCTTTGCTGTTGCACCAGGCCCGATGATGGAACGCCGTTTGAGCAGCACCAACATTTGCTGTGTCCCCTTTCCAGGCTTTGAGCACCGGAGCCTGCAACGCGCGCCCATAGGAAAAGCTCAACTGCCACGGAAGGTCGTCCATGCGATTCATTGCGTTTAGATGTTCGGTCGCTTGCTGATCGGTTTGGCCGCCGGACAGAAACACAATGCCCGGCACGGCCGCGGGAACCGTCCGCTTCAAACAACGAACCGTGGCTTCAGCGACTTCCTGCACCGAGGCCTGCTGGCTGTTTTCTTTTCCCGAAAGCACCATGTTGGGTTTCAGCAATATTCCTTCGAGGACGACGCGGTGCTCCGCTAAAGAATTGAAAACGCTGCGCAACGTTCGTTCGGTGACTTCGAAATGCCGTTCCAATGTGTGAGTGCCGTCCATGAGCACTTCCGGTTCAACGATCGGCACCAGGTCATTCTCCTGGCAAAGCGCGGCGTAACGCGCGAGCGCTTCCGCGTTCGAATCGATGCAGGTCGCCGTTGGAATTCCGTCGGCGATTGTGATGACTGCGCGCCATTTGGCAAAACGTGCACCAAGTTTTCGATATTCTATCAACCGCTCGCGCAGTCCATCCAGGCCTTCAGTGATCTTTTCGCCGGGAAAATTGGCCATCGCCTTTGCGCCTTTGTCCACTTTGATACCGGGAACAATCCCCTGCTGCTCCAGCACTTCGACGAAACTCCGTCCATCCTGATTCTTCTGCCGGATCGTTTCGTCGAAGAGAATTACGCCGCTGATGAAGTCGCCGGCGCCTTTTGTGGTGAACAAAATTTGTCGATACATCCGCCGGTTTTCCTCGGTGGACGGGACATTGATGCTTTTCAATCGTTTTTCGATGGTTCCCGAACTCTCATCGGCTGCCAGAATCCCTTTGCCGGGCGCGACCAGTTTCGTTGCTACAGATTCCAAAGTTTCAGTTGTCATGCGTCTTCTCCTTATCGATAGGGTTTGTTCCTCTCCATAATTGCCAGTAACAAATTTGTCGCAAGTTTGAAAACACTGGATCGGCGACGGCGGTATCAATCGAGAGTGGAGCTCTGCGACGCCGGGTTGATGGCCAGACTTTGGGCCGACAGAGGGATCTCACCGCATACGCTTCGCAATGGGCAGCTGACAATCCGGCCAGGTCGGCGAGTCGGGAGCGTTCAAAGGACTCATTGGCGCGGGGATCGGGGCAGTCGGATCGAGGACGCCGATGCGTTTATTTACCCAGAGCACCTGATACGCCCACGCCGGGAGCGGCGCGGCTCTTGATGTGCATGACCAATTGTTGAAGTGAAGGTTCACCAGAAAAAAGTTCCGGTTCAGCTTCCGGAGCACCTCGACAATTGTCGGATCGTCGAACCCGTGCATTTCCATTGCGAGCTGCGGAATCGATGCGAGCAATTCGTCTGGCGTTGCCAGCAGTGATTTCCATTCGCCGCCTTCGATATCCATCTTAATGATTACATGCCGCCCGGCATCGCCGTTTTTGTAAATCTGATTTTGTAGCGTGTCGAAGAAGCGCGAATCTCTGTCGCCGGTGCGATCGCCAACGCATTCGTTATGAAAAATCAGATTGCCGCCATTACAGGTCGGTCTCGCCGGGTCGAAACAATCGTACTCGTACACGGGAACGTGATATCGGCGCGAGATCTCGCAGCCCCATTCGTCGTTGATCCCAACCCCGTACGAGTATGCTGAATCGAGCGGCTCAATGAGGTTCTCGCATAGCAGATAACCCCCGTCATTGTCGCTGCCAAAGCGCTGCAACGTGCAGTTTTTCAAGGTTACCGGTTGAAGCTCCGCCAGAATCTCTTCACGTAACTTGCGCTGCGCTGCGCCGTGCACGATTTCCTCAACTAGCACCGCAGCCCCGGCTGCAAGAGCAACAATGAGGAATGCGATCCGAATCAACGTTTGTTTTCTGGAACCCTCTTGCATCGGTCGCGGTTTACTAAGAGCATCGGACGGCCGTGAATCCAGAAAGCTTTTGCGGTTCTTCTGAAGATGGAGTTTTTCGAACGCACAGCGTTATTGATATTTTTTACTGTGACGGTCGCATTTGCCCCGCCTGCCGCGGGACACGGCTTCGCCGGCGCGCGTTTTTTTCCCGCAACCCTTTCCACGGATGATCCATTCGTGGCCGACGAACTATCGCTTCCGACTATTTCGACAAGCAAAGCAGCAGAAGGCCGCGACACAAGCCTCTCGTTAGAAATTGCCAAACGCATCACACCGAATCTCGGCCTCGAACTCGGCGAGGAATTCATTGTCCTGGATCCAAAGCACGAGCATCAAACGAGCGGATTTGGAAATCTTGAACTCAGCGCAAAATATCAGTTCTTCACGAGCGCCGAGCACGAGGCAATTTTCTCAGTCGGCGCGGAAGTTGAAATCGGGGGAACGGGGCAGCAGCGAGTTGAAGCGGATAGTTTCAGCACTTGGACGCCCGCATTCTTCTTTGGCAAAGGTCTGGGCGATTTGCCCGACACTCTCTCATTCCTCCGACCGGTAGCTGTGACCGGATTAGTTGGGGTTGCCGTTCCAACAAGCGCCAGCACACGGTCCAGCGATGGTGAAGTCGAGCAAAATCCAAACGTGCTGCAATACGGTTTCGCCTTGGAATACTCGCTCATCTATCTGCAGCAGCAGGTAAAAGACGTGGGATTGGGTGCTCCGTTCGACCGGCTTATTCCTCTTGTAGAATTTTCCTTTGAAACCCCGCTCGATCGCGGAGAAAATGGTCAGACTACTGGCACTATCAATCCCGGCATGATCTGGTCGGGCAAGTACGTGCAATTCGGCGTAGAAGCAATCATACCAATCAACAAGCGAACCGCGGAATCCGTCGGCGTAATCGGCCAGGTGCATTTCTATCTCGACGACCTGTTTCCGCGGAGCTTCGGCCGGCCATTATTCGGTTACAGATAAAAACCATGCAAAAACAGCTTCTTCCGTTCTTCGTTGCAGTGCTGGGCCTGACCGCGGGCACCATGCGAGTGGAGGCGCACGCCTTTTTAGTGCGTGCCGAGCCGCGCGTTGGAAGCAAAATGAACAAAGCGCCAGCCAAGGTGCGTCTTTGGTTCAGTGAAGCGGTTCAAGGCAACACAAGTAGCATTGAAGTTTTTGATGCGAGCGGAAAGCAAGTGGACAAAAGAGATACGCATCCGGATCACACCAATCGCGCCGTGCTTTGTGTCTCGTTGGCGCCAGGGCTGACGCCGGGCAGTTACAAGGTACTCTGGCGCGTCACTTCCATGGATACGCATGTCACAGAGGGTAATTTCCATTTCCGGATCGCCCCTTAGTGCAGGCGATTTCGGCTTGGAACAAATCGCCGTGGTTTGACACTTCCCACCATGGACGCTAAGAGGTCACGCTAATGAGTTTGCTTCGCATATCGCGGCTCGGGCTGTTGGCCGGGTTTCTGGTTCTGTTCGCATTTGCCGGCGACATCGTTGCGGATTCAATCGTTGATGCGTTCGGAGGTCATTGTGCTGAACAAACGTGCCCCTCAGATTCAAACCACGAAAACACGCCGTGTTCGCATTGCTCATGCGCGGTTCACAACGGCAGTGTCATTGCTGGCAATAACGGGGTGAACGTCAGCGCGGATGTCCAACTATCCCTTCTCGTCTTCATTATCGATGAATCGGCGCAGATTGGGCCGCCTGCGGCAATTGATCATCCGCCTCAGCTCGCCTAACGACTGAGCACAGGCGCGGTGTCTCCGCGCATTTCTGCTCAGCTGTTTTCGCTCGCACAACGCAAACGCGTTGTGGATTCCCATTTTTTTTACCCATGTCCATTCACACACATATCAAATTATTTGTACCAGCCGTCGTTGTACTGCTGTGCGCAGATGCGTTTGCCGAAACACCGGACGCACTGGTCAAACAGGCGCTCCAGCAAAATCCAGAGCTGAATTTTTTTGTCGCGGAGATTGGCGCGGCCAAAGGCGGCGTGCGAACTGCCGGAACCATTCGAAACCCGGAATTGAGTAGCGAATTTGGGTATAAGAATTCGCGTGAGAACGCAGGAGGATCCAGCGGCGATGGCGCCATCGTCGCTCTGTCATTTAGTCAAACCCTTGAGTATCCGGGTCGGATTGCGTTACGAAAAGCGATCGCGAATCACGATCTGGCGCTTGCCCAACTACATCTCGAACAATTTCGCCTCACGCTCGCCGCGCGCGTGCGCATGTTGGCGTATGGCATGTCGAGCGCGCAGCAAAAATCAGTGGCCGCGCGGGAGGTCGCAGGCCGTTTCCAGGCACTGAACGATGTGCTCGCACAGCGGCCAACAGCAGGCGTTACGCCGCAGTTGGAAGCCCTAATTATCGACGCAAATACATTGATGTTTCGGCGTGAGGAACACGAAGCAGCATTAGCAACAACAACCGCATTAGCGGAGCTAAACCAACTTTGCGGTCGCCCCGGAAACGCGCCGCTCAAAGTAACCGCAGGCAACGTGCAATTTACTACGGTATCCCTTCCCCGGCTTCTCACTGCTGCGCGAGCGAACGCCTTCGATATTCGCATTCGCCAGGTAGAGTTTGCGCAGCAAGGGATTAAAGTCGCTCTTTCGAAGAACGAAAGATTCCCGGCGATCTCCATCGGCCCGTTTTACTCGATGGAAAATGCAATCGATCGGGAGCAGCGGGCAGGAGTCGGCGTCTCAATACCGTTGCCGCTTTGGGATCGCAATCTCGGGAACATCGCGACTAGTAAAGCGCGCCAGCAGCAAGCGGAGGCCTCGCTTGCTATGACTGAACGGGAAGTCGAACGACGAGTTACACAGAACGCAGCTATCCTGACAGCCAAACGCGCCGAGATCGACCACCTGAAAGGAGATGAGTTGGCGAAATTCCGTGATGCCGCGGAAACAGCCGATCGCAATTACCAGTTAGGCGCTGTTCCACTGACCATCTACGTCGAAACACAAAAGCAATACCTTGAGTTGGTCGGCGCTCTTGCCGAACTGCAAAAGGATGCGCTACAGGCCGCGCAGGAGCTGGGAATTCTCACCGGGCTCCAGCTTTACAGCGAAGAGAAGCAGCGATGATCGACAAGATTCTCGAGTTCTCTGTTCGGCAGCGGATTGTCGTCGTAATGGGCGCTGCGGCGCTCCTTCTTGGCGGACTTTGGTCGGCAACCAAACTGCCGATGGACGCCATTCCGGACATCACCGGAGTGCAGGTGCAGGTGAACACCACGGTGCCTGCGCTTGCTCCCGACGAAGTAGAAAAACTTGTGACAGTGCCGCTGGAAATGGCGCTGGGTGGAGTGGCAGGGGTAACCGAAATGCGTTCGTTATCGCGATTCGGCCTGTCACAGATCACCCTTCAATTCACCGACCAAAGCGATATCTACCGGGCGCGGCAGCTTGTGACCGAGCGTTTACAAAGCGCAGCCGATTCTCTGCCGGCCGGGCTTACACCCAAGCTCATTCCGATTACGACCGGGCTGGGCGAAGTATTTTATTACACCATCGACTACGTCGCGAATGCGCCCAACGCCCCGCCCACGCGCGAGGCTCAACTGATGGCACTCTGGGAGATTCAGGAGTACACCATCAAACCGCAACTGCGCGCTGTTCCTGGTGTGGCCGAGGTCAACGCTTACGGAGGGTACGTGAAGCAGATCGTTGTGGAACCGAAGATCGCAAGGCTTCGCGATGCTGGACTGACCGTTAACGATCTCGCAAAAGTTGTCGGCGAAAACGTGGAAAACGCCGGCGGCGGGATTGTTAATTCAGGAAGCGAACAACTTGTTATTCGCAGCGTTGGTCGAGTTGCCTCGCCGCAGGACATTGCGGAACTACCGGTAAAGTTCGCGGCCGGCATCGTGCCGCTACGGGTAAAAGATTTCGCGCGGATTCAAATCGGCCACGCCTTTCGCACCGGGGCCGCGACTCACAGCGGACGGGAGGCGGTGCTCGGCGTGGTGATGATGTTGATGGGTGAAAATAGCCACGCCGTGGCGGAACGTGTGGCTGGAAAAGTCGAAGAAATTCAAAAGCGACTGCCTGCGGGCATTGTCATCAGCCCGGAATACAACCGGAAAAATCTCGTCCATCGAACGATTCGCACCGTTACAACGAACCTGTTCGAAGGCGCGTTGCTCGTTATCGCGGTGTTGCTTTTTCTCCTTGGAAACTGGCGCGCGGCACTCATCGTGGCTGCCGCAATTCCACTGGCGCTTCTTTTTGCGATTACCGGGATGACGCGGTTTGGAATCTCGGGGAACCTGATGAGTCTTGGTGCGATCGATTTTGGACTTATCATTGATGGCGCTGTCGTTATCGTAGAAAATATTGTTCGACAGCTTGGCGCAAAGCAGCATCAGCTTGGCCGCCAGCTGACAACGGAAGAACGGCTGCACACAGTTACCGCCGCCAGCAAACAAGTCGGTACCCCAATGTTCTTTGGTGTGCTGATCATCGCTGTTGTTTATCTGCCGATTCTCGCCTTATCAGGTATCGAAGGGAAAATGTTTCATCCAATGGCGCTGACGGTGATGCTCGCGCTGGGCGGAGCATTGGTACTTGCGCTTACTTTGATGCCGGCGCTCTGCTCATTTTTCCTGATGGGACGAATCGCCGAACGCGATAACGCCGTGGTTCGCCTTATCAAGAGCCTCTACTCCCCTCTCCTTCACTGGTCGCTGCGAATACGCTGGTTGGTTGTACTCGGTGCCATCGCGCTATTCGCACTGGCGATGGTGAGTTTTCGAAACCTCGGCGCGGATTTCATCCCGAAGCTTGATGAAGGCACTTTCACCATGATGGTTTTCAGGAGGAGTAACATCAACATCGAGCAAAGCATCGAAGAACAACGCAAGACCGAGCAAGAAATCCGCAGACGAGTCCCCGAGGTCACACACGTCTTCTCGCGAATCGGCAGCGCGGAAATTGCCACCGATCCGATGCCGCCGAGCGATTGCGATTTTTACGTTTACTACAAGCCGCAATCTGAATGGCGCAAAATAGACAACAAGCCGATGACGAAGGAGGAACTGGCGAAAATTATCACGAGGGAATTACAAACATTAAATCCCGGTGCTCGCGTCATGGTGGCGCAGCCGGTTGAAATGCGGTTCAACGAAATGCTGGAAGGCATCCGCGCGGATATCGCTGTGAAAATTTTCGGGAACGACTACGACGTGCTGGAGCGGCTTGGCGACCAAGTGAAAGAGGTGTTGGAACAGATTCCTGGGACGCGTGAGGGCGAAGGCGAAGTGGAATACGAAACGACCGGGCGGGCTCCCATGCTGGAAATCCGAGTTAAGCGGGACGTGCTGGCAAAGTATAATCTTCATGCTGGTGACATTAACCAAACGATTGGTGCTGCGTTGGGCGGCGAGACCGTCGGAACAATGATCGAACAGAATCGCCGTTTTGATATTGTGGTGCGACTTGCTGAAGCCGATCGCGAGAGTCTGGAGACAATTCGCGCGTTGCCGGTCCGCGTTGGGGATTTCGGTCTCCTGCCGCTCGGTGATCTCGCAGACATGGAACGCGTGAAAACGGTGTCCCCAATTTTGCGCGATTCCGCTCAACGCCGCGCGGCGCTCATGGTGAACCTTGGAGGACGCGACGTGGAAAGCTGGGTGCGAGAAGCTGACGCAAAAGTGCACGAACAGGTAAAATTGCCGGAGGGATACACCATCGAATTCGGCGGACAGTTCGAGAATCTTCGGGAAGCGAAGACGCGACTGGCGATTGTTGTGCCGGCAGCGCTCGTATTCATCTTCGTTCTGATCTTTATAGCCTTCGCCAGTGTACGCCAGGCTTTGCTTGTGTATTCGGGTGTTCCGTTGGCAGTCACCGGCGGAGTTTTTGCGCTGTGGTTGCGCGACATGCCGTTTAGCATTTCCGCGGCGGTCGGTTTCATCGCGTTAAGTGGAGTCGCCGTCCTGAACGGGGTCGTGATGATCAGCTACTTCAATCAACTGCGCGAAGAAGGTCGTGACGTTCGCACCGCGGTCATCGAAGGTTCACTTACCCGGTTACGACCGGTACTCATGACCGCAGCCGTCGCAGCGTTCGGTTTTATTCCCATGGCACTGTCCACGAGCGCAGGCGCCGAGGTCCAACGGCCGCTGGCGACGGTCGTTATCGGCGGCATTGTTAGCTCCACATTTCTCACGCTGGTTCTCTTACCCGTGTTGTACGATTCCATAGAGAGAAAAACCAAACAGGCCATGCAGAAGTCGTGACGTCGCGGCAGTGAACGCCTTCGTTCTTATAACAATTGCCATCGGTGGTTTTGCGGTGGCGTTCCTGCATGCTGCCATCCCGACGCATTGGCTGCCGTTTGTAGTGGCGGCGCGGGCACAGCAGTGGAACAAACCGAAGACGCTGACCGTTACGGGAATCGCCGGAGCGGGGCACGTGCTTTTCACAATTGCGTTGGGGGTGCTGGTCGTTTGGGGCGGCATGGCGATTGACAGCCGGCTCGGAAGATTTTTTCCGCTGGTTGCTGGTGGCGCACTAATCGCGCTCGGACTTTTTTACCTTGTGCGGCAGTTCCGAGGCACTGGCCATAGTCATTTGTTCGGAGGTCACTCACATCACCAGCATGAACATGAGCATGCGCACGCATATGAGCCCGACAACGAGATCGCGGCGATCAAAAGCCGTTGGTCGCAGCAAAAATCGGATTGGATTGTTATCGCCGGTTTGTTTGCACTCTTGACGTTCTCGCCCTGCGAGGCATTTCTCCCTGTGTTTCTGATGGGCGCACGATATGGCTGGATTGGGTTTGCGCTGCTGAGTGCCACACTAGCTGTCGCCACCGTCGCCGGGATGATCGTTTTTACCTCCCTCACCCTCGCCGGCGTGGAGAAACTAAACTTTCGAGCTTTAGAAAAATTCGAATCCGGAATATTAGGCGGCGTTCTCTGCCTGCTTGGCATGTTGATTATTCTATTCGAGCACTGAGATGACGAATCACAATCACAGCGACGTTCCGGCGAATTACGACAAGGCATTCGCGATCGGGATCGGATTAAATGTCAGCTACGTTGTTGTTGAAGCGTTATTTGGTGTACTCGCAGGTTCCCTGGCTTTGGTAGCTGACGCCGGCCATAATCTCACCGACGTGCTAAGTCTGTTGATGGCGTGGGGGGCAAGCCGCCTCAGTAGAATGCAACCGACCGAACGCTACACCTATGGCCTGCGCAGCTCGTCTATTCTTGCTTCGCTCATCAACGCGATCCTCCTGCTCATCGCCATCGGCGCAATTGCATGGGAGGCGATCCGCCGGTTCAAGCAGCCCGAGGAAATTGCAGGCGGAACGGTGATGGTCGTCGCGGCGGTTGGAGTGGTGATCAACGCCGCTACCGCCCTGCTTTTCGTAAAAGGACGCGAGAGCGATCTCAATATCAAGGGCGCGTTCCTGCACATGGCAGCGGATGCTGGCGTGTCGTTAGGCGTAGTGGTGGCGGGATTCGCAATCCTCCAAACTGGCCTGTACTGGATTGATCCGTTAACCAGTCTCGTCATTGTCGCTGTTATCGCTGTTGGCACGTGGGGTTTGCTCCGCGATTCCGCGCGTCTCGCATTGCACGCAGTCCCGCCGGGGATCGACGCGAATAAGGTGAAGGAATATCTGGCGGAGCTGCCGGAAGTGGTGAGCGTTCACGATCTACACATCTGGCCGATGAGCACCACCGAAACCGCTTTGACCGCGCATCTCGAAATGCCAAACGGCAATCGCGGCGACAAGTTCTTGCACGAAGTTTGCAAACATCTGCACGACCAATTCAAAATCGAACATTGTACGATTCAAATCGAACAGAACGCCAACGCGTGTTCGCTAGCACCGGAGGAGAAGGTCTGATTACCAATAGGTTTTTAGCAATTCAACCATTATTGACCCGACGCCACGGCAATCTTCCTTCGATTTCCAGTTGAAGCGACAAACTCAGGAACGTGCGGATGAGTACAATCAATCCGAGCACAACCACGTTTTGAATTGTAGGTGCAACGACAACCGTCCGGATGATGTCGCCGGCAATCAGGAACTCCAGGCCTAACAAGATTGCGCGGCCGATGTCCTGCCGGTAAGACGAATAGTAATTGCCTGTGTTGTGTGTGCGATGCACGAGAAGACGCGCCGTGGCGACGATCGCCCCGGCGGCGACGATGAAAACGCCGACGCCGTCAACAGCCGTGCCAATGATTTCCATGAGTTGTCGAAAATTCTCCATGAGCCAACTTTATTGACCGAAGCGACGACGATTTTCAATGCTGAGTGTCAACGACAAGCAGCACCGCTGGCTGCTTGGATCGGTCCCATCAGAGGTGGATCGGCTTCTCCGAAGCCGATGTTAACAATCTGCGAAGGCGCGGATATCAAGCGACGAAGCGGCATCTTAGCCAACGCGTTGAGGACAACGCGTGCTACCATGACTATTTAGCGTGATGCCGCGATCCTGCTTCCTCTGTTTAAAACGAAAATGCGAGAAGATCAGAGGTGGATCGGCTTCTCCGAAGCCGATGTTAACAATCTGCGAAGGCGCGGATATCAGGCGACGAAGCGGCATCTTAGCCAACGCGTTGAGGAC
>JAICUQ010000160.1 GCA_025935755.1 Chthoniobacterales bacterium
AGTCCCGGAGGCAATTGGCCATTATAAGCAGGCCTTGCGGATGTATCCTAATTCTGCCTCCACGCATAATAATCTGGGAGCTGCTCTGGAAGAGATGGGGCGAATTCCCGAAGCCGTAGAACAACTGAAAGCTGCCTTGCGGATCAATCCCGGGTATACCGAAGCCAGAAATAATTTGGCGAAATTGGAAGCATTGCAGAAAACTACTCCGCCAACGATTAATCGGATTCGTTGAAACGCTGTAGTGTGCGCTGTCCTCAGCGCATTGTGATTAACCCAAGCAACGAAGCTTTCCGGTCTACTCCGCTGAGACAGCGGACGCTACAGCTACTGAGACAGCGGACGCTACTCCGCTGCGACAGCGGACGCTACTCCGCTGCGACAGCGGACGCTACAGCTACTGCAGCGGAGCGATCAGTGCGCGTTCTTCCGGGAGAAGTGGTTTGGCTGCCAGCAGGAGGGCGTCATTGCGAGCGCCCTCTCCATAGCCATTCGCAGCGAGGATCGCTGCGCGCACGGCGAGTGCGCCCGGCGGCTCAACACCGGTTACCCGCGGTTCGCGGATTGCGGCGAACGCCTCCTGCCTCCGCCCGAGGCGAAGGCAGGCTAGTCCGAGGGTTGCCCGAGCTTGCCAGTTTTGCGGCTCCTTGGCGACGAGCACTTGCGCTTCGCGTCCCGCTGCTTCGGCTGCATGACCTGAAGCGCCTAGCAACAATCGTAGGTAAGCATCCTGATTGCGTGCTGCTGCGTCATCCGGCCAAAGCTGAGCGATCTCCGCTGAGATTTTTTGCGCTTTAACGGTATCACCAGCTGCCATGGCAAGCCGGAGCCGGCCGGCATAGGCTTCGCGATTTTTCGGCGTGATTTTGATCGCACCGGCAAAAGCGGAATCGGCTATATCGTTAGCGGAATTTCCCTCAGCATACTTTGCAAGAGCGATCAATTTCTCGGTCGTGTTCGCGACCTCCAGAGCGCGCTGCCATTCGTTAGTCGCGGCAGTTGCCGAGCCCAGGTGCGCCTGCGCGACCGCGAGGTACATGTGTTCAAACAAGGGGTCTATCGAAGAGCGCTCGCTCACCAACACCGCTTTGATGTCATTCCAGCGCTGGAGCGATGCAAGCGCATTCAAATATGAAAGAAAAAGGTCCGGGCGTTGCATGGCGCGCGCCTCGGGCAACACGTCCAACGTTTTCGCAGGCCGGCCAATTTTATTCAGCCACCCAGCGAGCGCGCCGAGCGTCTCGTCGGCGAGTTCAGCGCTTCCTTGGTAGGTTTGTGCCAACCGCGACGCGTTTGCGAAGCGCTCGATTGCGTCGGAAACGTACTGATCCGTCAGAACTGGATCCTGGCGCGCGCGCACTTCAAGTGCCAGGAGCTTGTGAAAAGGCCGCGCATCGGGATGATTTTCAAGAGCGTCCGCTACTTCCTTCAGGCTCATCGTCCGTCCAACCGGAGTGGGTGGTGGAGTAGCGACTAAAGTAAGAGTGAGACTCGGCGGCGGACTGGTGACCGCCGCTCCTTGAATCGCAGTTGTGGGTTGAGACGTCGATCCCGGTGAAACTCCTGACGGCGGACCGGCGGCTTCCGCTGGCGCTACCGCGTCTGAGGAAAGCGTAGCTCCTTGCCTGGCAGGTGCTGGAGATTCTGCCGAGGTACTTTCAAGCGAAAGCGATTTGTTGCCGCTGATTGCGGGGATGGGCGGCACCGTCTGTTCATTTGCAAGCACAGCCAGTGCGTCGAGCGATGCCGGATTTTTTGGATCGCGGGCCACATCTTCAATTTGCTTCCATGCGCTGGCGTATGGTGGCGAAGAAGGGCTCGTGACGGAGAGAACGAGCGTCGCAGCAGAGAGAATATTGTACGGTTTTGCCCGTTTATCGGCAAGCACCCGTTCGCCATAATCGAGTGCCAGCAGTGGGTTGCTCTGCCGAGCGGCGACTTGACCTGCAAACACCAGGTCGATAGGCGCCGGTCCGCCGGGTTGCGCGAGCAGGATTTGAGCTTGCTTCTCTGCCAGCGGGATCTCACCGGTCATAAGCGCGGCCCCGATGAAATCACGGCGATCGTCGACTGTTAGGCGATGTTCTTCATCCACTTTTTTCCACCATTCCAATGCTGCCGGCCATTGGCTTGTACGGGACGTCAGCCGTGCAAAGGCGCGCCACGATTGAGGTTCGCTGGGACACAGAAAGTACGCATCACGTGCTTTGGCTGCGGCTTCGTTCCATTTTTTTTTGTCGATCAAAGCGAACGCTTCGCGTGCGAGCCTGCGCGACTGCCACCCTTTGATTGCTCCGCCGACCGGTCGTGCAGCGAAGTAAATTGCGACGCCGAGTATGCACGCGACCAGCGTGCCGATCAAAGCGAACCGCCTGATCCGTCGTGCGCGGATTTCTTCGGGCGGAGTTAGGTCGAGATCCTTTTTCTTTTTCGCAACGGCGCGAGACGACTGCTTTGGCACGCGAGACGTTTACTACCACGTCGCCAGATGTGCAACGCAGATGGGCGACAAGCACGCGATAGGCGTGCCACCACAGCTAAGCGCGCCGCGATCGCGGCAGAGTCAATCTTAGCCGGCGCCGCTGATGCCAGCACAGTCCGAGAACACCGAGTAGCCCACCGGCGATCGTCGTCGGTTCGGGAATGGCGGCATTTAGCTGGATATTATCAATATTGGTTTGCAAATTTTGCCCGTTTGAATTGCCACCCGAAAAAATGAGTCGGAGATCTACGTTTCCTTGGAAATCAATGGCCGCTAGGCCGGTCAAATTAATAGCGACGACGTTGGTTCCGTTAGCAAAAACTACGGGGGCTCCGAAATTCACAAAACCTCCTCCATTGACTTGATATTGAACCTGCACCGTGTGGTAGCCGTTGCCGTTGGTATTAACGGCGAAACTTAAGGAAAACCCTGCGTAACCAGTTGAGCCCTGTGTGACGTTGGTTAACGTAACTATTCCGGTACTGCCGGGGGTGGTGAAAAAACCTACCGAGTGGAGATTCGGTGTTAGGTCACCCGGCGCAACATTTGCGGCTATGCCGGTCGCGACCTGAGGTGCGGAGCTGCCCGTCTGGTTGAACGAAGCAACTGCCCCGAGCACCTGTCCAGGTGCAACAGACAAGCTGTTGGTAGCCGGGGAACCGGGTGGCGGTTCATCTTCCAGGTTCCAGTACGTGACCAGTACCGCGTCAGCCTTGGGAGCGAAAGCGGCCATTAACATTAACGTGGCCGCAATGAGTAAGAGCGAACGAAACCATAAACCGCCCGCCGGAAATTGTTTAAATTTTCGCATGTATCCTCCCAAGGCTCGAAGAATTACGCCCCTTGTAACAATTCCCGGAGGCATGGCAAGACATTTTTTAAAGATTTTTGGTAGGGGCGATTGACTCAATCGCCTGGGCCGCTGGATGAGCGGTCCCTACCTGTTTCGCGCGTCGCCCGATACGATCACGTCGTGCACCAAGTCGCCTAAATGGGATTCTGCGTCTGTTGAAGAGAACGGTTCGCTGCTGAAAAATATTGCTTCGATTACCTGCTGTCCCAAATGGCGGCGACCTTCCAGTACCGCGCGAAGACGCTCGGCGCGGGTCCATTCGGAACGGTTTCCAGACATGCTGGGCAGATCGGCATCGCGAGGTGGAGCAGAAGTGCCTGCGGCGCGATCTTCCGATAAACAATAAAATGCGTGCGCGGTCTGCGGCGGAGAATCTTCGAATCTGTGTTGAAATTCAAAGTGCCGAAACGGCAATTCAAACGAACGGTTTACCGGATACCTGCGCACCCCGTGGTCCGCTACCTGATTCCAGCCGCTTGCAGGCAAACAAACGTCAGGCCGATGCAGGTTGGCCAGGAGCGCGCTGTTCTTGCCCGGCTCCCAGCGGAACACATACAGGTGACACGTGATTTTAATTGGTCGCGAGCCATTAATCCTCGTCGCTGTAGCCACGGAGCTATGCGCCGTTTCCGCTGTGGACGGCGAGCTGATCGTCCAAGCCGCTGCATGGCCTTCGTCGAAACGCAGGACGCTGCGAATTTCTGGATCGATATGCAGTCTACGAAAGTTGGGGTCCTGTTCGGGCCATTGCACACTCCAAGGCGTTCCGCTGACAAGATCGCTTTCGTGAGTGCGATACCAGCTTGCTGTTCCAATCTCGACTAGCAAAAGCCAGCAGAGCGCTGCAGCCATATAGCTAATAGGAATTGCCAATTGCCGATTGCCGACACCGAAATTTTTCGCGTGCTCGCGACCTAAAGTCGGAGCTGCCGACTGGCGACTCTGAATACTGAGTTCCGACTTCCGACCTCTGGTTTGAGATCTTCCAAGCAGATATGCCAGGCCCATCGCAGCCAAAAAAACGAGCGCGATAATGCTGTAACCGGCAATGTCGTGCCAGCGGCCGACCCCGTACAGGTCTTCTGTCGCAGCAACCCGGACGAGAAAAACTGCGCGCACAAAATTCGCTAACAGCGCGATGGCAACAGCACATGCGACGAGCGCAACTCGTCGCAACACGGAGAGTCGTTTCAGTTCGCCAAAGAGCAGGCCAATCATGAGCGACGTTTGCAAAGAACGAATTCCGCTGCACGCCTCGTTCACGCCGACAAGACCATTGGTCACGCGAATGAGATTGCCTTCAACTTGCGCGGGAGTTCCAAGCAGCATTGCCGTTTCCGCTGCGACTCGCGCGACAGCTCGCATCAAACCCTGGATCACCGGAGTTTCAACGGCTGTCGGCCAGGGTACAGCAATGAAGATAAACGCGACCGGAAACGCGAAATGGCGGAGCCACGATTTGCCTCCTGCCAGCCAGAGGACTAAATACGTCAACGTCACGACTGCCAGAGCGTGACCCCAGGCGAGTAATCGCCATTCAGGGTTTGCAATTTCGAAGAGACGAATTGGTAGCAACAGAAGGAGCGCGATACCCGCGATTGCCAGTGTCGCCGCTGATTTTGCGACTTGGGTTTTGGAGCTTGGGATTTGCACTCCGGGCCTGTCCTGCCAGCGCAGCCAGAAAAGGTAGAGTGCGAAAAAGGGAACGAACCAACCGAAGTTGTACTGTTCGTTCACGGACCATTCGCCACTAAGCTCTCTGCAAAGTCCAAACCAGAGAGCGGCAAGGAACAAAACGCCTAACACAATCCCAAGTGGAAAGCTTTGCCGGGACACTTGCCGTGTCCCGGTAAGTTCGTCTGGTGTCGCGACGTTTTGCACCGGCGAAGAGCTTACCAAATTTGCGCGCAAAGCGAATCGGGAATCTAAATTGCAGGCTGGTTGATTCGTTCGTCCCTCTCTCTCATTCTGTGAAATGCCCACGCTTAGAGGTTGGCGTCCGCCGCGGCGGACGCCCTACAATGGCGTGACATGGATCGGTGTTCCATGTTGGATAGCGGCTCATTCATGACTCAGACTCACCAGGTTCTAGGCATTCAATTCTTCAATGGCGATGCTGATCAAGCAGTTCAGACAATCATGCACAACGGCGGCTATTTGATTGCCCCTTCGGGAACTTGTTTTGCGCGATTGCGTGAAGACGAGCGTTATCGGGACGCAGTTCTCGCGGCTGATCTCGTGATTGCCGACAGTGGTTTGATGGTTGTGCTGTATCGCCTGTTCCGTCGTGAAAGCCTTCAGCGTATTTCGGGCTTGAAGTATTTGAAGCATCTGCTCGTTAGGTTGAAAGGGGCTGCGGCAGAAAAAGTTTTTTGGATCGTACCCAATGAGAGGGCGGCGCAAAAACTGTTGGATTGGTCCAGGCGGGAAGCGTTGGGGATTTGCGGCGAGGATTGTTACGTCGCGCCGCGATATGGAATTGAAGTCACTGATTCAAATCTTGTCGCTCTGATTGAGCGCCATCGTCCTGCACAAGTGATTATCGCGATTGGCAGCGGTGCCCAGGAAAAACTGGGTCATTATTTGCGCGAAAATTTGTCGTATCGGCCGGCGATTCATTGTATCGGCGCGGCCCTCGGTTTCCTGACGGGCGATCAGATCGCCATTCCCAACTGGGCCGATCGATTCTTCCTCGGATGGCTTTGGAGATTGTGTGCCCAGCCGCGCACATTTATTCCGCGATTGTCTCGAGGCTTGGAACTTCCCTGGTTGTTTTGGAAATATGGCGAGACGCTGCCGCCGGTACGGGGAGAAAAATGATGTGGCGTTCACTGATCGGGCATTGTTTGCCGGTGAGATCACCGTTGCGGCAGATCGGTTTTCCGCCCTTTAGTTTTCTGTTGGCAATTTGTGCTGCGGACGCGGTCGCGGCTCCGAACATGAATCCGACCGCAACACCTCGTCTTTTGTCTGCGCCAAAACACGGTTTGAACTTCGTGGTGGGCGCTCGTGGTATCGATTCACTCTCGTTCAATGGAGAATCGCTTCTGGCTTCCCCGAAAAACGGCGAGTTGCAGCCCGAGAAATCTGCGCTTCGAACTGTACTCGATGCGGTTCTTCCTCTTTCTTTGGATGGTGTCGCCGCGCCGAATAAGAAGCCCGATTCTGTCGAGTTAACCTATCCGTGGGGACGCATCTCGTGCGCTTACAGCAAACAAAACAATCGCCTCACGATGGGTGTTGAAGTTTCGAACACCAGTTCCAAAGACGTCGACGAATTCTCTGTTCGTTTGATGGAACTCAAATTTCCACGTATTCCGAAAGGCGGCTCGCTCGAGGCGGGCATGTTCGGGTTTGGCTTTAAGGGTCCCGAATGGCTTCTGGATCAGTCTCCGCCTTCGATTCCGTTAATAGCTGATCCGCGCTTTGTCGTGCCGATTGTTGCGGTCGACTATGGAACCGGCGCGCTCAATTTTTGCAGCGATGATTCGGAGTGCGCCGTGAGCGTGCCCTATTCGACGAATTTTCCTGCCAGAACCAGTTATCCATTTATAATCACTTGTCGCGACGTCAAGCCGGGCGCTCGCAAGACATTCCATGTTTCTCTGCGCTTCGGTCCTGCAGGTGCGCAGGTGCAAGATCTGTCGGCCGACGCTTTGGAGAATTACGCGAAACATTACCCATTCGAAGTAAACTGGAGCGATCGTCGTCCCATTGGCGCGATCTTCTTAGCAGGACCGCAAGTGAATGTGAGTTCTAACCCGCGGCGGTGGACTGTGAATTTCGGCGAGGTGGACGTCACCAATGACAAGGGCAAAGCAACATTCCGAACCGCGCTTTTGAAGCTGGCCGATGACAGCATTCGCGTCCTAAAGGATACCGGTGCGCAGGGAATGATTACATGGGATCCGGAAGGTGAAGAGTTCCCCGGCGCGTGTTATTACGGCGATCCACGTCTCGTTCCGACATTCGCGCCCGAAATGGAGTTCAAAGGCGATTCGGGAAAAAGCGTGATTGACGAGTACTTCGAGAAATTCCGTGCAGCCGGATTGAAAACCGGGATTTGTATTCGGCCCCAGGACGTGGCGATGATTGATGGCAAACCGGTGCACCAGGCCGCCGACGACGACCAAGCGGTCCGGATACTTCGGGAAAAGGTCGCTTATGCGAACAAGCGATGGGGTTGCACACTGTTCTATGTGGATTCCACCGCGACTGCAGGTCGCCCATTTTATCCCGAAGTTTTTGAAGCTGTCGCGAAAGCCTTTCCCAATGTGCTGCTCATTCCGGAAAATGAATCGATGCGTTATTTCGCGTACTCCGCTCCGCTAAACTCGTATCAGCATCACAAGGTTACTTCGACACCGGTTGGCGCACGATTGGTCTATCCGAAATCGTTTTGTGTATTAATGGCGGCTGACGGCGATCAGCCTCACGATCACGCATCGCTTTTGGATGCCGTTCGACACGGCGATATATTGCTTTTCAACGGTTGGTACGGCGGTCCGCCGGCCGAAAAAATCAAAAACCTCTATAGTTCCTCACAACCCCGCTGAGAACTTCATTCGGTTCGTTTAGGAACTCGACCCGACAACTCGGCGGCCAATGATGACATAGAGGTCCAATTC
>JAICUQ010000151.1 GCA_025935755.1 Chthoniobacterales bacterium
AGTCGCGGAAGGCGAGATGCCTACTTGGTACTACGTGCTACTTCATCCTGAAGCGCGGTTGTCCGTGAAGGACCGATCCCTGCTGCAAGCGTGGGCAGCGTCCAAAGGAGGACGCGAACAAGGGGACGCAAAAGACGAAGATCGCGATGATTAGGCCGGCGAGCCTCGACAGGTGCAAGGTCACGCCCCTGATAACAACCAGCTTTGAGATTGCCAGAAGTCGCCACGATCTGCTTTGCTGATCGCTGACAAACAGTCGGCCGTGAGTGGATCGCACGCTGCTTTGCTGCCGTTAAGAATTGATTAACAAAAACAGGATGACACCCGTGGAAAAGAACGACAAGGCGCCGATTGTTTGCGGCACCGATTTTTCCGCGACAGCGACGGAAGCGGTGGACATCGCGGCCTTACTGGCGAGGCGCCTTAAGACAAAACTTGTTCTGGTGCATGTGGACCAGCTCTACAGGTCGTTGATCTCTGATTCGGCCGTCTTGAACGAGGCAACTTTGCAAAGGCGCCAGGATTTGGACGATGAGGTACGACGAGTACGCAATTCGGAGACTAACGTTGAAGGACAATTCCTATCCGGTCCCGCCTTCGATCAACTCGTCACTGCGGCCGTCACTGCCAAAGCGCGGCTCATTATACTTGGGGCAGTTGGGCACGGCCTGGCCAGGCGCGTGCTTTTGGGAAGTATAGCGGAACGCACAGCAGAGACTTCGCCGATCCCAACTCTCGTTGTGCGTCCCGGCGGAAAACTCGGTTCGTGGCTCCGAGCCGAATACGAATTAAGAGTTTTGGTCGGGTACGATTTCTCCGCAGCGAGCGACGCCGCTTTGGCATGGGTCAACGAACTGGGGAAGATCGGCGAATTAGAAACCACTGTTCTCTACACAAACTGGCCCCCGGATGAAGCACGTCGGCTGGGATACAAAGGACCGCTGCCGCTGGATGCCAACCCTCAAGAGATTCAAAAAAATCTGGAACAGGACCTCAAGAAGCGCGTTGCAAGATTTCTGCCGAAACAAAAAGCAAAGGCTATGGTTGAGCCTGGCTGGGGAACGCCGGAAGGTTATTTGTTCGAACTGGCCAGCCGGCAAGACATCGATCTGATCGTGGTTGGCACTCACCAGAGAGAAGGCTTGGGGCGAGTACTACTGGGCTCTGTGTCGCGAGCCGTATTACATCACGCAAAGATGTCAGTAGCCGTCATTCCTCCGCCTGGAACTACTGTGCCGAACTACGCCGAATGAAACCGAGGTCGCAGTCAAGGTGATCGCCGTCGCGGCAATGGCACAATCCTGAAGGTGCGGCGAGGCCTTGGGACGGGACAACTCGACATTTCTTGAATGCTCAGACGCGTTGCGCCCCTGGTTGTCTATCGGTTGAGTTTCGGCGTGAACTGCGCCAGGTCGTAAATACCGAGCTTTCTTTCGATCCCGGCGACTTTATCGACCATGCCTTCGAATCCCTCTTCGCCAAAGAGTTCGTGCTCTTTTTTTTCGAAGTCTTCGCCTAACGAATCGTATTCATGTCCGCTGACGATCTTACGGAACTCGGGAAACAGGACCGTGTCTTCGCGCGCTTCGTGCGGGCTGTACATGCGGATGAACTGGCGCAAGGCATCTGCGAGCTTCTTTCGATCGTCCGGGTTTTTGAGCGCCTGAGGCGTGGCGAGTTGCAGAGTCTGGTTGGTGACGCGACGGCCTGCCTGGTGTTGCTCGAAAAGCACATCCACCAGGTCGACGAGCTTTCCTGCCTTTCGAAAGCGCGGGAAAAGAAAGTTCTCTTCCAGCTTCTCGTGGTAATCCTCAATGAAATTGCGAATGATTTTCGCGGAATCGGCGACCGTATCCGGCGGCAAATCCGCGTTTGCCTCAATCCGCCGGGTCGCCTCGCCGTAGATGAGCAGCACCCGCTTGAGGACGCCGTGTTCGCGCATCAAATCTTCGGCTGGCGAAACTTCTTCTTCCTCTTCGGTTTCCTTTTCTGTGGCGCCGCGAAGCAGTGTTGCTCCGGCGAAGCCGGAGGCGCTGGCGATCAGGCCGGCACGAATAAAAGCTCTCCGCGTTCGTCGCTCCATAATTGATCCCGTATGAAAGATTTCGTTTTGACAGCCGCTTTGGATGGATAATTCGATACTGAAATTAGATATCGAATGGCAACATCGAAAATCGATACTGAAGATCGGTACCAGGATTGGCTTTCCGGTTTCATTCGGCTGCACATCCTGCATCATGCCGCTACACAGCCGTTGATCGGTCACTGGATGATCGAGGAATTGCGCCGGCACGGCTACCGGCTCAGCCCCGGCACGGTCTACCCGATGCTACGTGGAATGGAGCAAAAGGGCTATCTGCGGAGCACCGAGAAACGTGAAGGCCGACGGTTTTGGCGGGAATACCGTGCCACCCCGGCTGGTCGTAAGGCACTGGCAGGGGCGAAGGCAAAGCTGCGCGAGCTGTTTCTAGAATTGATCGAAGAGTAACATGCCGCGCCGCGAGGCGAGAAACCGGCCGCACCTATGGGAAGTGTTCGAGATTCAGGCGGTGAAACGCGGACTGAGTTAAAAGAACTCGCTGTTGTTTTCTTGAAACTAGGTACCATCGCGTTCGGCGGTCCTGCAGCGCACATCGCTATGATGGACCATGAAATCGTGCGCCGACGGAAATGGCTCACCCGCGAGGAATTTCTCGATTTGCTCGGCGCGACCAATCTCATTCCCGGGCCGAACTCGACCGAAATGGCAATTCACATCGGATATCGGCGCGGGGGCTGGCGGGGTCTGGTCGTAGCTGGCAGCTGCTTCATCTTACCTGCGGCATTAATGGTGACAGTTATTGCCTGGAGTTATGTGCGGTTCGGAAAACTGCCGCAGGTCGAAGGTATTCTCTATGCCGTAAAACCGGTGGTGATCGCTGTCGTCGCACAGGCGCTTTGGGCTCTTAGCCGCAGTGCAATCAAGACATGGACGCTCGCGCTCGCTGGCGTGGTCGTAGTGGCGTTGAACTTCGCGGGAATTAATGAGCTGCTTTTGCTGTTTGCCACCGGAGTTGCGATCTGCGCGCTGCGCGGATTTGTCGACAAAAAGCAAATCGGGATGCGCCAGATTCTCTGGTGGTTTTCTCCGGCAATGAACGGAGCAGCTTTAACCATTGCGACTGAGACGACCGCATTCGGTCTGTGGCCGTTGTTTGGTTTTTTTCTAAAGGTCGGCTCCGTGCTCTTTGGCAGCGGTTATGTTTTGCTGGCTTTTCTCCGAGCAGACCTGGTCGAACGCTGGCACTGGCTGACTGAATCGCAGTTGATCGATGCCATCGCAGTCGGCCAGGTGACTCCTGGCCCGGTGTTTACCACGGCGACTTTCATTGGGTATTTTCTGGGCGGACTGCCGGGCGCGCTTGTAGCAACTTTGGGGATCTTCCTGCCTGCGTTTTTGTTTGTCGCAATCAGCGGGCCGCTTGTACCACGTATGCGCCAATCGCCGGTTGTGGCCGCTTTTCTCGACGGGGTGGTTGTCGCATCAATGGGATTAATGACAGTGGTAACCTGGCAACTGGCGGGCTCTGCGCTGGTCGACCCGCTCACACTGTTGCTCGCTGCGTTAAGCGGGCTGCTGCTGATCCGCTTCAAAATCAACTCCGTCTGGCTCGTTTTAGGCGGAGCCGTCATCGGCCTGATCATCTCAGTCAAGTGAGGGTTCCGTCAGTATTCCGTTCTGACCCGCATTCTCGATTTCCGGTGCTGGAAATAGGGCGCGTAAGAATTGAATGGCAAAAACCAAAATGCTGAACAGCTCGGCACCATAGCCTAGATTGGAAGTTGGGAAGTGAGCACCGCATCCGCTACTAAACTCCAACATCAGCGCGATGTTCTCTTGGAGCGGCGTCCGATTCTCAAGGCGATGCTTGCGCCGAAGTCGGTTGCGCTGATTGGCGCGAGCGAAAAACCGGGCAGCGTCGGACGCGCGTTGACCGACAATATTCAGTCGTTCAATGGGCGCGTGTTTCTAGTAAATCCAAATCACCCAACAATTCTTGGGCAAAAACGTTTTCGAAAATTAGTGATCTGCCTGAAGCGACCGATCTTGCTGTAATCGCCACGCCGGCTGCAACCGTTCCGGGCATCGTCGCAGAATGTGCAGCTGTGGGTGTGAAAGGCGCCGTAATTATTTCGGCTGGGTTCAAGGAGTGTGGACCGGCTGGAGCGGAGCTCGAAAACCAGATTCTCGAACGCCGCGGCAACATGCGGATCATCGGGCCGAATTGCGTGGGCGTGATGCTGCCCCACATTGGTTTGAACGCGACGTTCGCGAAGCCGCTTGCGCTGCCAGGCAACATCGGATTCATCAGTCAAAGCGGAGCCCTTTGCACGGCGATTCTGGATTGGAGCCGATCAATACAGCTCGGGTTCAGCGCGTTCATTTCCATCGGTTCGATGGCCGATGTGGACTGGGGCGATTTGATTGATCATCTCGGCGACGATCCGCACACGCGCAGCATTTTGCTTTACATGGAATCGGTGGGCGCCGCGCGCTCCTTTCTTTCTGCTGCGCGTGAGGTGGCGCTTACGAAACCAATCATCGCCATTAAAGTCGGACGATCAGGTGCCGCGGCGAAAGCAGCTGCCTCGCACACTGGCGCGCTTACCGGCAGCGACGACGTACTTGATGCGGCGTTCCGCAGAGTTGGCGTTCTGCGCGTTGACACAATCGAAGAATTGTTTGGCCTCGCCGAGTTGTTAGGCAAACAACCGCGTCCTGCGGGACCACGTCTGGCGATCGTGACCAATGGCGGCGGCCCCGGTGTGCTGGCAACTGACGCATTGATCGAGTGCGGCGGAAAATTGGCAGAGTTGTCAGGCAAAACTCTGGATAAATTAAACACGCTTTTGCCGCCCCATTGGAGTCGAGGCAATCCGGTTGACATCCTCGGCGACGCCAGTCCGGAGACGTACGCGAAAGCAGTCGAGATCGTCGCGCGCGATGAAAACAATGACGGGTTGCTCGTCATTCTATCGCCGCAAGCTGTGACCAAGCCGAGCGAAACCGCCGAGCGACTGCGTGCTTTTGCAAAGCTAAAGACCAGGCCAATTCTTGCGAGTTGGATGGGCGGAGTTGGCGTGCGTCCCGGTATGGAGATCCTGGATCGCGCAGGCATTCCGACGTTTGAATATCCAGACGCGGCCGCGCGCGCGTTTTGCGCGATGTGGCGTTACTCTCACAATCTCGATGCGTTGTACGAAACGCCGGAGTTGACCGCGACTGCCGAGATCGAGAGGTCACACGCCGAACAGATCATCAATCGCACAAGAAAAACGCAGCGCACGCTGCTGACCGAAATCGAATCCAAGCAACTGCTGACAGACTACGGAATTCCGACCGTAGAAACGAAAATCGCGAAGACTGAAGAGGACGCTGTCGAGCTTGCACAAGAAATCGGCGGCCCAGTGGTGCTCAAGATTTATTCTGAAATTATCACGCACAAAAGCGACGTGGGCGGCGTAAAACTAAATTTACGCGGCGCAACTGCTGTTCGCCGCGCGTATCGCGAAATCGAAAGGAATTGTAGGGCGTCTGTGTCAGACGCCAACCATGGACCGGCGTTTCACAGACACGCCCTACAACACTTTCTCGGCGTAAGCGTGCAGCCAATGATCGCGCATGATGGCTACGAGCTCATATTTGGCAGCAGCATCGATCCTCAATTCGGTCCCGTGCTCCTGTTCGGAACCGGCGGATATTTCGTCGAAGTTTTCAAGGATCGCGCGCTGGGCCTTCCTCCGCTGAATCGCACACTGGCGCGCCGGTTGATGGAGCGAACACAAATCTACCGGGCCCTAAAGAAAGGTTTTCGTGGACGCGAGCCGATTGATCTGCCCGCGGTGGAAGACTTGCTGGTTCGCTTCAGCCAGTTGGTCATCGAACAGCGCCGGATCAAGGAAATCGATATCAACCCGCTCCTCGTTTCACCCAAACAAATCGTCGCCCTGGATGCGCGCGTGGTCTTGCACGATCCACAAACACGCGAAGCCGATCTGCCACGGTCCCCAATCAGGCCGTATCCCACTGAGTATGTGATCACGCGAAAAATCGGCGGCGTTGAAGCGACCATTCGTCCCATTCGACCGGAGGACGAACCGCTCATGGTCAAGTTCCACAAGACGCTTTCCGATCGCAGCGTTCACCTTCGTTATTTCGGACTCGTGAGCTTGGAGAGACGTATCATGCACGAACGCCTGCGCCGGGTCTGTTTCATCGATTACGACCGCGAGATCGCGCTGGTTGTCGATCTACAAAACCGCGATGGCAAGCACCAGATTCTCGGCGTCGGACGTCTCATCAAAGAACACGGAACAGACGAAGCGGAGTTTGCCGTTCTCATCAGCGATCCCTGGCAAGGGAAAGGTTTTGGCTCGGAGCTTTTGAAATTGCTGGTGCAAATCGGACGCAAAGAACATTTGCGTCGCATCACCGGCCATATTTCTCCAGAAAACACCACAATGAAGACCGTGAGCGAACAAGTCGGCTTTAGCCTGCATTTCGATGGCGAGGCGGATGAATGGCTGGCGGAAATCAATCTGTGAGTTCGTAAGTGTGTGCCTCACAGCGGGCAATCATCGGTCATCATTTCGGTATTCGGTTTTGCGTGAGCGCGAGCCGGTATATGCAGGTCCGGCGATTATCAGTCGTCGGCGCGCGAGCGCCGACTCCCGACAACGCATCGCAAATTTTGCAATGTAAACGCCAACAAATGGGAAGCGCCATAAGCTGGCGTCGTCGAATTATTGTTAAATGAAACAAACACCAGCAATGCTTGCGAAACAGATGGAGCGCGCAGGCAAGGATTGCTTTCGTTACCAAAACGAGCACTGCACAGTTTTCGAAAACGGCCTGAAACAGATTTATCCCCGAAACGATGACAATCGGAAAAAGAAACTAGTCGAATTTGCGGCGCAATACGGCTTTCGTCTCAGGTTCTATCGCAAGGGACTGTTCGCCATCTTTGGTAAGCGCACGCTAGCGTCGGTAAATAATAAGCCCGCTCTATGGCCTGCGGTCGCGTGCGCGGGCTCAAACGCAAAATAAAAACTCAGTTCGGTCCGATCTAAGCACGTCTGAAGCCCTAACCAGACATCGCCACTCCTCATGTAGAAATGCATTTGCCTGAACCATTGTAGAAAGATGAGCCAACGAATTGCCGATCAGATTTAACCTTGACGTCGCCGCAGGCCGAGCGCCCTCTCGCTTGAGAGGCGCTCTCGGCCTTTTGTCCTAGGGCGACAAGCATCATTCATGGTCATTGCTTCACAGGGATCAGCAACACGCTTCGTACTCCACCGTTGTAGATGTCGTAGGCGTTGGCCACGATTTGGCCGTAATCATTGATGGCTGTGGCTGAGATCAGGACATATCCTTTTCCCGTTTCATTCAGCAGGTTGTTAAGGTTGACCATCTTTGCAGTCCCGGTACCACTTCGGTTCCAGAGAAACGCCACTTGTTGTAGCGGCATTTCGCCGACGCCTGGCAGATAGGTGTAACCAACAACCTGGTCCTTGTTATTCACACCCAGTGCCACGCTGTAGTCGCTATCCGCCATACCGCCACTGAGCGTGCCGAGGTCCATCATGCTCCTGCCATCATGGAAAAACGCATGAACGTGTCGGTTGTTGCTTTTGACGGTCGAAAAGCCAACAACATGGTTGTAGTTGTTGATGGCCATTCCAGAACTGAAAAAGCCACCCCAACACACCCAGATCCTGCATTCGCTGATTGCTTGGAGACGGCTGGCGATAGATAAACGCGTGAGTGGCAAGCATCGCACCCATGCCTTGAGTTTGCGAACTGCCTGTTACCACTCCTGCGTCGTTGATTGCACATGCCTGAGCGTACCCCCCACCCAGCGTGCCGATGTCAATCATGCCGGTTTGACTGCTCCACATGAAGGCTCGGCTCTCGGCGCCGTCGCGCTTTGTACTGGAAAACCCGACAACCTGGCCCATGGCATTAATACTATTGGCCCGGCTGTAGGACTCCAAGGTCCGCGACGAATCCGACCTTGAAGAGCGCAGCGTGGCTTGCATCCATTGGGCCGGCAAAGAAGGAGTCCCCGACTAGCAAATTCATGGAATTGATTCCGAACGCGCGACTGTTAACGCCGCCGGCATCTTCCATTATTTCTTAACTGTCGTAGAAGAAGGCGCGTGTCGCACTTGCCTTGTGCGCGGTGCCGGCTACATGTCCCCTCAAAGTTGAGGGCGTTAGGCTGACTGCCTTCCATGCGTTTCCTGACTCCAAGATCTTCCAAGCTGTACTTCTGTCCTTGTGCTGTCGATATCCCGATGGCGAGACACGCCATCAGTCCAATTAAAATCACCGGTATCTTGTTCATTTTCGTAACTC
>JAICUQ010000033.1 GCA_025935755.1 Chthoniobacterales bacterium
ATTGCCGCGCCGATGCCGAGCGTTGTCCCGCTCGGAGAATCCCCGGCTGCGGGATCCAATGTAGCGAGACCAATCGCTCCGCCGATGAGCGTTAAAACAATTTGGGTGGCCAGTGCAACGAGCGCCCCTGCGATGATCGCGCCCCACGAGATTCGCGCAAAACTCCGTCCCAAGCCGTAATAGGGTCCTGCGTCTGCAGCGCGCCAGTGGACTTCGTCATCTGCTGTAATTTGATTAGTTGTGGCCATAAATGGTATCCCTCTTCCCAGTAACTCCTTCAGTTACTACGCTTATGCGTGGCTAACCGGACGGCTATAACAATAGTTATTCTTTAGCTGGTAAAAAGAATCGCGCGCCCTAAGACTTTTCAGCATGGCCATTAGGTTTACCACACTCGCGTATCGAAAAAAATTTCGGCTAAGTTGCAGGATTTTTCTTGGGACGTCATAAAACCAGAGCTTTCGTCGCATTCGAATATGCAGCGGAAACATCATGTCAATGGAAAGGGCTTGGGGGAATAAATGCGCATCGCACAAGTTGCGCCACTAGTTGAAAGCGTGCCTCCGAAACATTACGGAGGAACGGAACGCATCGTTTCATATCTGACTGAGGAGTTGGTCCGCCTGGGCCACAAGGTGACTCTTTTTGCCAGTGGCGACTCAGTGACAAGCGCCGAGCTAATTCCTGTCACCCGGCGTTCATTTCGGCGAAACAAACGAGCTACCGATTATTTGTCGCGCGAAGTCCTGCTTATGGACCATGTCATGCAGCGCGCCGGGGAATTCGATGTCGTTCATTTTCATACCGGTTGCATGCATTATCTCATTTCGCGTCACTTGAGAGTTCCCAATGTGACTACGTTGCATGGACGACTCGATACGGGCGAGTTTCTTCGACTCTATGAGCGGTTTCGAGACATGCCCATGGTGTCCATATCGGATTCACAACGTACACCGTGGCCGTGCGCCAATTGGCAAGCGACGATCTATCACGGAATCCCCGAAGACTTCTTTCGCTTTCACCCCGAACCGGGTAGCTATCTGGCATTCCTTGGACGGGCCTCGCCGGAAAAGCGAGTAGACCGGGCGATCGAGATTGCCAAGAAAGTGGGAATGCCGCTCAAGATCGCAGCTAAAGTCGATCGCGCAGACAGGCGCTATTTCACGCGCGAAATCGAGCCGCTACTGAATGATCCCCACATAGAATGGCTCGGAGAAATCAGTGATAAGGACAAGGACGAATTCCTTGGCAAAGCTTACGGGTTACTCTTTCCAATTGACTGGCCGGAGCCGTTCGGATTGGTGATGATCGAATCGATGGCATGCGGCACCCCTGTGATTGCGTACGCTTGCGGGTCGGTACCCGAGGTCATGGATGACGGCGTTACCGGTTTTGTAGTAAACGACATTGAGCAGGCGGTCGCGGCCACCCGTCGTATTGGTGATCTGAGTCGCGCTAAGTGTCGCGAAACTTTTCAGAAGCGGTTCGTGGCGAGTCGAATGGCACATGATTACATAAAGGTCTATACGCGTCTGGTCGATTCCAGAATGAGAAGAGTGGAACAGTCCCTGGAGTCTTCAATGCGCTCGGTTCACGCGGAATGGCCGGCAGACGAGAAGGTCCGCGGGAGTACCGATCGACAATTACAAAAATTGTAATTCGGCACACGCGCATTTCATTCGTTCGTCACGTTTCCTTTTTTGTAGCCGGTGCAGGCGTACCGTGCCTACAACAACCGAACCAAAACCGGAAAACAGAAAGGGAAAAAAAGAGGGATTATGAATCTGGACACATTGAAAGAACTTTACGTGAACGAACTTCGGGACCTGTACAACGCCGAGGGTCAACTGGTTAAAGCGTTGCCGAAGATGGCTAAGGCCGCTTCGTCAGACGAGTTGAAAGAAGCCTTCGAAAAACACCTCGAACAGACCAGGGGTCACATCGATCGGCTTGAGGAAGTATTCCAAGAGATCGGCGAAAAAACAAAAGGCAAGACCTGCCAGGCAATGAAAGGGCTGATCGAAGAAGGATCGGAAGTCCTGAAAGCCGACGGGGAGGATTCCGTTCTCGACGCGGCGATGATCGTAGCTGCGCAAAAAGTCGAGCACTACGAGATTGCCGGATACGGCAGCGTACGCACGTTTGCCCAACTTCTTGGACAGGACAAATCTGCTGAGCTTCTGCAACAAACGTTGGATGAAGAATCGGAGACAAACGAGCTTCTGAACAAGCTCGCCGAAGACATCGTGAACCCAGAGGCTCTTATGGAGCCGGAGATGGCATCGGCTTCAGATCGCTAGACGTTCACCAGTTTAGGGACCGCCGGTCGGGATGCATTGCTTGGGGCTCGTGACGCTACAGCGCGGCGACCTCAAGTAATGCATCACCGGTGGGATGAATTGCGTTTACTCCGACCGGGTTTCTTCAAACATTGCGATTTGCACGTCGCCGCTGGCCTGGAGTGACGTGCGGTGAAAGTAACAAAGCATCAGCCCGGGCTTTTCGACGATTGGTCTGTACTGCCGGTCCAGCCATCAAGTTCATGCCTCGTGAGCAGGGGGGCGAGCATTTACTTTAGCCGGTGAGGATCTCTGTCGAAGATCGCGCATAGACCGTGCCGGTAGAAGCGGAGACGAAAGCCGTGATCCTTGGCAAAGCGCGAAATTTTCGGTTCGCGTTGGTCCGGGTCGTCAGGCCAGACACGGCTTAGGTCTTCTTCGTAAATACCGCAGTGCTTTGCTCTCTTTAGCTCCCGCTTGATCTGTTGCAATAATTGTCGCATACCCCATGTCTGAACGAATTGTTCTTCTGTATTTCCGAAAATTGTGCGCCGACCGGTTGTATATTACTGGCCGAAATTCGATACCGACTGGTCGCCATTCTCTCGCAACCAAACCGTTTCACTGCCGGGACTCGAATTCAGTATAGGGCTGTTCAGCAGGAGGAACATACGATGAAAGCGAAGGCAACACTCTTCGGTCACCCGGTGCATCCGATGTTAATCGTTTTCCCGCTTGGGTTGCTCACGGTCGGGGCGATTTTCGACATCATTTACGCCTGCACTCATAATGGGCATTGGGCTGACGTGTCGTATTGGATGATTGTATCGGGAATAATCGGCGGTCTTATTGCGGCAGTGTTCGGACTCATTGACTGGCTTGGTATCCCGGAAGGCACACGCGCCAAGTATATCGGGCTGATCCATGGTCTCTCAAATGTCGTCGTGGTTGTTCTGTTTATCATCAGCTGGTTTATGCGCCGACCGGACCCGGCGGCGCCGAGCATGACGGCGATGGGGCTCGGCTGGATCGGCATCGGCATAGCACTTTTTGCAGGCTGGCTTGGTGGCGAACTGGTTTACCGCTTGAATGTTGGCGTTGAGCACGGCGCTAATCTAGACGCGCCGAATTCTCTCTCTGGCCGGCCCGCTGCGGAACGGGTTGGCCGTTCGGCCAGTGCGTAGTCGGGGCTCGTTAGACCTGACGAGCGACCAGCGTCCCGGGATATACGTAACTGTCTTTAGCTCCCCAGAGAGACTTGTAAGCTTCTGCGCCGCGAAGAATTGAACGTGGATGCTCCTTCCGACCTGGCTTGCTCAATTGCGTGTCCGATTGCCAACGTGCCCGGGGCTCAGTTCTGCCAGGTCAGGATCAAACCCACCGACGTAGGACAGCATTCGTCCGCGACTAAGCAATGCGTAAACGCCCGCCACGACCTTTCTGTCGATGCGCAACACATAAAGGCGTGCGATACCCCGCTGAAAAAAGCGCACGCGCTGCCAGCGTGTGAAATCGCCTCGCGGCGTCCTGACACATCACCCTGGTCCTCTGCGCTGACTCCATCTCGCGCAGTGTAGATCGATCAGTGCGTCAGACAGTTCGCCAAAAGTTTCTTCAGAAGCTGATTCGAACTCGAGCCGGCCAACTTTTTCCGCGCGACGACGATAACGTCGCAGGTTGCGTCGCCGCGTCTGGTTCGAAGGAAACAAGCAAAAACCGAAAAAGTATCGGCCAGCGATAAACCTGAGTAGATGCTGAATCTGCCGCGCTGTTGCCTTTGCATTGGATGCGCCGCGACCGCAGTCGCTGGCTTGGCGTTTGGTCAGCCCGCCGCGCCGGCGGAAGACGGCCAGTGGACGATGCCGGCCAAGAACTTCGAGAACACCCGCTACAGCGGACTCGATCAGATCAAGATTACTAACGCAAAAAATTTACGCGTCGCCTGGACGTTCTCGACCGGCGTGACCAGAGGCCAGGAAGCGGCGCCGATCGTCGTCGGCGACACGATGTACATCGTGACGTCGTATCCGAACATTCTGTATGCGCTCGATCTGAAGAAAAACGGCGCAACGAAATGGAAGTTTGAGCCTGAACCGGCGGCCGCAGCGCAAGGCGTGGCCTGCTGCGACGTGGTAAACCGCGGTTGTTTTTTCGACAAAGGGAAAGTTTTTTTCAACACGCTCGACGACAACGTCTGTGCAGTGGATGCGAATACCGGAAAACTCCTTTGGAAGACCAAAGTTGGGGAGATCAATCGCGGCGAGACGATGACGATGGCGCCACTTGTGGTGCACGACAAGGTGCTTGTCGGGAACGCTGGCGGCGAGTTCGGGGTCCGCGGCTGGCTGACCGCTGTCGATGCGAACAGTGGGAAGATCGCCTGGCGGGCTTACAGCACCGGCCCCGATACCGACTGCCTCATCGATTCGGAATTCAAACCATTTTACGAAAGTGACCGCGGCAAAGATCTCGGAGTGAAATCATGGCCCCCGGATCGATGGCAGATCGGCGGCGGTACGGTTTGGGGATGGATCTCGTACGACGCGGAGCAGAATTTGATGTTTTACGGCACAGCAAATCCAGGCAGCTGGAATCCGGAACTGCGCCCCGGTGACAACAAATGGACATGCGGCGTGTTCGCCCGCAATCCCGACACAGGCCAGGCGCGCTGGTTTTATCAATTGAATCCGCACGACGAATTCGATCACGACGGCGTTAACGAAAACATGGTGGTCGATCTTCAAGTTGACGGTCGACCACGGAAGACGTTGCTCTCTGCGCAGCGTAATGGCTACGTTTACGTTTTCGATCGTACAACGGGCGAAGTGCTGTCGGCCACGCCCTTCGTTCGCATTACCGCCAGCAAAGGCGTCGATCTGAAGACCGGTCGCATCATCACCAATCCCGAAAAGAAGCCGCAAATGGGGAAAGTGATTCGCGACGTCGCACCCGCGTCGCCAGGTGCAAAAGATTGGCAGCCGTGTGCCTGGTCGCCTCGAACGCACTTGCTGTACATCCCGCATCAAAATCTCGCTATGGATTACGAGGCCGTTGAGGCGAGTTACATCGAAGGCACTCCTTACCTCGGCGTAAACGTGAAAATGTACGCCGACGGCGGCGGCAAACGCGGCGAGTACTGCGCCTGGGATCCCGTGCAAAAGAAAAAAGTCTGGGCAATCGCAGAAGATTTTCCTGTGTGGAGCGGCACGCTTGCTACCGCTGGTGACGTCACTTTTTACGGAACGATGGACGGCTGGTTCAAAGCCGTGAACGCCAAAACCGGCGAAGTGCTTTGGGAATTCAAAACCGGCTCCGGAATCATTGGACAACCTACGACATTTCTGGGGCCGGATGGCAAACAATACGTCGCGATCTTATCCGGGGTTGGCGGCTGGGCCGGTGCCGTCGTTTCAGGCGATCTCGACGTGCGTGATCCGACTGCCGCTCTGGGATTTGCCAACGCGATGAAGGATTTGCCGCAGCACACCACGAAAGGCGGCACGCTCTATGTCTTTGGCCTCCCATGAAATCATCACGAACAACGCGAGGATTCCGAACCGCGAATCAGCTTTCCCTGCTCGCGGTGTTTGCGCTGTTCGCAGCGCAAAATTCGATCGCCCAACAACAACAGGTGCTAAAAATCGCAGCGGATCCGAACAATCTTCCGTTTTCAAACGACCACTTGGAAGGATTCGAAAATAAAATTGCCGAACTGATCGCGCGCGAACTGCACTATAAGATTGAATATCATTGGCGCGCACAGCGGCGTGGATTTTTTCGCGAGACCCTTAAGAGCGGTGACGTCGATGTTGTGCTCGGCGTCCCTTCGCATTTTAACATGGCGCTGACTACAGCTCCTTACTATCGGTCGACGTACGTGTTCGTTAGTCGCACCGACCGAAATCTGCGTGTGGCGTCGTTCGATGCCCCGGAACTGCGGAAGCTTAGAATCGGCGTGCAACTCGTCGGCAACGACGGCGTAGATACGCCCCCTGCGCATGCGCTCGCAGCCCGAGGCATCGTGAACAACGTCATTGGTTTCACGCTGTACGGCGATTACACCCGGCACAATCCGCCTGCGCGGATAATGGACGCCGTCGCAAACGGTAATGTGGATATTGCGGTCGTGTGGGGACCGCTTGCCGGATATTTCGCACAGCAATCGAAAATTCCACTTGAGTTTGTTCCGGTGACTCCAGAGAAGGACGGCCCACTCAGGTTCGCTTTCGATGTGTCGTTAGGCGTCAACAAAAAAGAGCAGGATCTCCGGGATCAGCTAGACAGGTTCGTGACAGGCCACCGCAAGGAGATCGAGGAGATTCTCGACGAATACAACGTGCCGCGGGTTCCCGGCGTGGCAAAGCTCACATCAGCAGAATGAACTGGAAAACAAATTCACGAACGGCACGGACTGCGACCTGTCGGAGTTGCCGTCCGTTCGGCCCGCACGGAGTGCGGCACCCTGCCAAAACCCTCCTGGGCACCTGCCTTCCTTATTCTCTTTTGCTTCCTGTTTTGTTGCTTTTCAGCTGTGAACGCGAGGAGCGTCCGCTCGTCGTTCAACCACCGTTGGCGCAAGATGCGTCGCTCCCGCAAATAAGCGATCTGGTGCCGGGCCCGAAGCATAACAAGGGGCCATCTGTGGCAAACCCGGACGAGAACAACTCATGGATGATGGCGGAGGGGAAGCGGTTTTATGAGGCTTACAATTGCGTTGGTTGTCATGCGCACGGCGGCGGCGGCATGGGCCCGGCGTTGATGGACGAGAAGTGGATATACGGATACGAACCGCAGCAAGTGTACGCCACAATTGTGGAGGGCAGGCCTAACGGAATGCCGTCGTTCCGCGGAAAGATTTCGAACGACCAGCTCTGGGAAATCGTGGCTTACGTTCGCAGCTTGAGTGGCCTGGCGAATCAATGGGCCGCAAACGCGCGGGACGACCACATCAAAGGCGGGTCGCCGCCAAACTCGATTCCGGAAGGAACGCCACACAATAGCTCGGAGCCGCAACCGCGATGAACACGAATTCCTGTAACGGCCGCTCTCCTCAGCGAACTGATGCCGTTCGCGTCGAACCTTCGGAGCTGAACACAGCGCACCGCAAAGTTATATGAGCGCGGCGGAATTCCAATCGGCGCTCAACCCTGCAGCATCCGAATCGGCGCACATCGCGCATCTCTGGTGGATTTTCTTTTGGGTAACACTCGTGATCTTCGCGCTTGTCGCGGTTTTTCTTTTCATCGCCATCCTGCGAAATCTTCGCCGCGTACCTGACGACCCGGAGCGGGCGATCATACCAGAACCGGCGCAAGCGACGGAAAGCCGTGCGACGAAAGTGGTTTCTGCGCTCGTGGTCATCACGGTGTTGATCTTGTTCGCGCTGTTAATAGGCGACTTTTTCACCGGCAACGCAATTTACGCTACGCCGGACCCGAAGGCGTTAGCGATCAAAGTCACCGGACACCAATGGTGGTGGGAAGTGCAATATCAGGACCCGCAGCCCAGCGAAATCGTCACCACAGCAAACGAAATCCATGTGCCCGTCGGCAAGGCGGTGAAGTTGGAGCTTCAATCCACCGACGTGATCCACAGCTTCTGGGTGCCAAATATTAACGGCAAAAAGGACCTCGTCCCGGGACATCCCACCACGACGTGGTTTACAGCCAGGCGCGCCGGGGAATTTCGCGGACAATGTGCCGAGTACTGCGGTGAACAGCATGCGCATATGCGAATGGTTTTCGTGGCGGAACCGCCTGACGCGTTCAGCAATTGGCTGTCAGCTCAAAAGAAACCCGCACCTGAGCCGAGCTCCGACTCGCAGCGCCGCGGCCGGGAAGTCTTTCTCGCCTCACAATGTGTGATGTGTCACACCATCCAAGGCACGAAAGCGCGTGCGACGCTCGGGCCGGACCTCACGCATATCGGTGCGCGAAAAATGATCGCCGCCGGCGAGTTGCCGAACACGCGCGGTTATCTGGCCGGCTGGATTTTAAATGCGCCAGCGCTGAAGCCCGGCGTTCGCATGCCGCCGAATCAAATGTCGGCCGACGATCTCAACGCGCTGCTGGATTATCTGGAGAGCTTGAAATGAGAGCAGCGCGTTTTTGTGACAATGCCGGAGAGCACAGGCCGCTTGCCGGAAACATTCTGTCTGATTATGCCGCATTAAATTTGCAAGGCGCGTTCGGCTGGCGACCGACCGCTGCAGGCTCACAGGCTGCGCTCCCTGAAACAGCCAATCTTTTCCGCGCATGAACGTGTCACACGCTCCAATAGCAAGCCTTTCTGCGCCTAACGAGCAGGCAGAGCGCGCTCTTGCCGCGCTCTGGACGCGGCCGCCCGGACTTCTGGGCTGGCTTTGCAGCACCAATCACAAGGACATCGGGCGCCGCTACGTCGTCACCGCGTTCATTTTTTTCGGGATGGCCGGGTTGCTGGCAGCGGCGATGCGCATTCAGCTCGCCTTTCCGGAAAATCATTTTCTCGGCCCAGATCTGTACAACCAATTCTTCACCGTCCACGGCACGACGATGATGTTTCTGTTCGCGGTGCCGATCATGGAAGGCTTCGCATTGTACTTTGTGCCGCTCATGGTCGGGACGCGCAACGCGGCGTTCCCGCGTCTTAACGCCTTCGGCTATTATGCCTATCTCGGAGGGGGCTTGCTGCTCTGGGGTGGTTTTCTTGTAAACGCCGGCGCGGATGCGGGCTGGTTTGCCTATACCCCGTTGTCGGGTCCGGACTTTTCACCCGGGCACCGCGTCGACATTTGGGCTGACATGATCACGCTCACGGAGATCTCCGCGTTGTCCGGTGCAGTGGTGGTACTCGCTACGGTATTCAAGCAACGGGCTCCGGGTATGTCGCTAAACCGCATACCGCTCTTCGTATGGGCGCAGGTGGTCACGTCGTTCATGATCATTTTCGCCATGCCGGCAGTGATGGTGGTTACCGCTTTTCTGGCGATGGACCGGCTCGCCCATGTGAATACGCACTTCTTTAATCCGGCCGAAGGCGGCGATGCCCTGCTGTATCAACATCTCTTCTGGTTCTTCGGTCATCCGGAGGTCTATATCATTTTTATCCCGGCGACCGGGATGGTTTCCATGATCGTCGAAACGTTTTCCGGCCGGCGCCTCTTCGGTTACCCGGTCATGGTGCTTTCGCTCATCGCGACGGCGTTCATCGGTTTCGGTTTGTGGGTGCACCACATGTTTGCCACGCCCATTCCGTTGTTGGGGCGCAGCTTCTTCAGCGCTGCCAGCATGATGATTGCGATCCCGAGTGGCATTCAAATCTTTTGTTGGATCGTCACTCTTTGGACCGGACGACCGCGGCTTCGAGTGCCGCTCCTTTTTGTGTGCGGATTTATTTTGCTGTTCGTGCTCGGTGGACTCACCGGCGTGATGCTCGCCTCGGTGCCGCTCGATTTGCAAATGCACGACACCTACTTCGTGGTCGCGCATTTCCATTATGTGCTGATCGGTGGTGCAGTGTTTCCGTTGTTCGGAGCGTTCTATTACTGGTTTCCAAAGTGGACCGGGAGGATGCTGAACGACTCGTTAGGTAAATGGAATTTTTGGACACTGTTTCTGGGGTTCAATCTCACCTTTTTCCCAATGCATATCCTCGGGCTGCACGGAATGACCCGTCGCATTTACACGTATGTGGCCGAGACGGGCTGGGGAGATTTGAATCTACTCGCAACGGTTGGCGCAGGCATCATCGCTCTAAGCGTTCTTCTGTTCATTGTTAATGCCGTGACCGCGCTTCGGGACGGTATCTTCGCCGTTGCGAATCCATGGCTGGCGCCAAGTTTGGAATGGTCAACAAACTCTCCGCCTCCGGCGTATAATTTTTACAATCTGCCGAGTGTCTCCGATGCCGAACCGTTGTGGCATTCCCCGGAACAAAAACCCGTTGTAGTCGGGCTGAGCACGGAAAAGCGGGAAGTGCTAAATACCACGATCATGGACGCGGTGCCCGAGCATCGTTACGAGCTGGCAACCGACTCCATCTGGCCGCTGGCGCTCGGGATCGTGGTCACTCTCACCATGACGTTCGTCGTCTTCACACCCTGGGCAGTTCCATGGGGTATGTTCTTCTCGCTCCTCGTGCTGTACGCCTGGTTTTGGCGCGGTAACGAACCGAAATTCATTGTAGAAGCGGCCAAGCCGAAGCCACAGGTGGCCGCGCAACCGACTCTGGTCGCGCCAGCATGAACACGGCTGTTATAGACGTTTCGAGATTGCCGCCTGCCGTTGAGGACCACACGTCGCCGATCTGGTGGGGCAATCTGCTGCTGTTGTTCATCGAGACCACGATGTTCGCCCTGCTGGTAGGCAGTTATTTTTATCTTCGAATGAATTTCACGAACTGGCCTCCGGTTCGTTCCGATGTTTCACTTTATCAGACTGACCCGGACCTCGGCTTCGCCACGGCAAACTTGTTGGTCCTCATCGCGAGCTGTGTCCCCATGTTTATCGTCGATCGCGCCTGCTTGCGTTTGGATCTGCGCAGTGTGCGATTCGGCATGGCGGCAATGGTGTTGATCGGACTTGTTACCATCGCGCTGAGATTTTTTGAGTTCAGCGGATTGAAGTTCCGATGGGATGACAACGCCTATTCCGCGATCGTTTGGACTATTCTCGGCATGCATCTGCTGCATCTGATCACCGGGACAGCAGAAAATCTTCTGATGACCTTATGGGTCTGGTTTAAAGGACTCGACATCAGGCACGCGCGCGATGTGCGCGTTGGCGCCGTGTATTGGTACTGGATCGCCCTCGTTTGGATTCCGCTTTATGCACTCGTCTACCTCGGACCACGGTGGCTTTGAACGCGAACTTGCTGCGACTGACCGGCCGTTGCGTGATCTGGCGTTATGGCTCGGAATCCTCGGCCCGCCGCTTCTTTGGCTGACGCAATTTGAAATTGTGTATGCGTTCGTTGTTCCGGTGTGCGTCGCTCACCACAAAGTTGTGCTCGCGGTTGTGTCGGTTGCTTTCGGAGCAGCGATCATTCTCTTCGGATGGATAGGGTGGAACGGCCGCGCCCCAACGGCAGGTTCGCCGCCGCAGATTAAGGTGGTACGGCAGTTCATGGCTGCGTTGTCACTGATGTCGATGTCGCTGTTTCTGCTGGTCCTAATCGCCCAGATACTCGCCACCGCCATGAATTCACCTTGTCCGATTTGAACGTGAACCATCAGTTTTATCGAGTAACGCGCTGTTATGTTGAGCGACGCGGTGCAATGAAACATTAAGCATGAGGCCAGGCTTTCAAACGCCTCTGGTTAGCTATGCACGTCCTATCCCGCAATGATTCGCGATTGAAAGCCCGGGTTCGCGGACTTCGCCTGCTGCGTTGCAGCTTCGCTTCGCTCAGAATGACAGTCATAGGAATCCTAGTGCTATTAGTCGCTGCGCACGCTTCCGCGCACGAGCTCGAAATCGCCGGCCCACAGAACACGGGCGAACTGCTGCGGGCCTGGACGTTTGAGCCGGGCGTGGTCATCCCGATCGTGGCGTCAGCTGTGCTTTATTTGTTAGGCGTTATCCGACTGCGCCGCGCATCGCCGAAGTCCGTTCGCAAGTCAGACGTTGTTTACTTTGCATTGGGCTGGGGCGCCCTTGTGTTGGCGCTTATCTCGCCCATACACGCGTGGGGCAGTGAGTTGTTCTCTGCGCACATGACCCAACACGAGTTGTTGATGCTTGTCGCCGCGCCACTCCTCGTGCTTGGTCGCCCGATTGTGCCGTTTCTCTGGGCGCTGCCGAGATCATGGGCGGTCGCGCTGGCGCGCTGGAGCAAAGTCCGGGCGTGGGAAACAACCTGGCGAACCATTTCAAATCCTGTGGTGGCATGGATCGTTCATGCGGTTGTCCTTTGGGTGTGGCACGCGCCGGCGTTGTTCGAAGCGACACTCGAGAACGAATCCATTCACGCGCTGCAACACGCCAGCTTTCTATTTTCTGCGTTGCTCTTCTGGTGGGCGGTAATTCACGGTCACAAGCGGGCGCTCGGCTTTGGACTCGCGGTGCTCTACATGTTTACGACCGCTCTCCACAGTGGGTTGTTAGGCGCGTTATTGACCTTCGCCAATTCCGTCTGGTACCCCGGGTACACCGGCCATACCGCAGCCTGGGGTTTAACCCCGCTCCAAGACCAACAGATCGGCGGATTGATTATGTGGATCCCGGCAGGTCTCGTTTATATCGCTGCAGGTCTCGCGCTTTTTGCAGGTTGGTTACGCGAATCGGAAGCCCGCGCGCGATTACAGGATTTTCGGAGTTCCGCAGAAGCGGTCACCGTCGTGGCTGGATCTTCCAGCGAACGAGTCTGATGAAACGCCGAGTACCAATCTATGCTCTTATGGCCGTACTCGTGCTGAGCGCGTGCAACGATCGAACGAGTAAGCGATCGCGATGGCTAACGACCGGGGATCCGGAACGTGGCAAAATCGCGCTGACGAGTTATGGGTGTGTGGCCTGTCACACTATTCCGGGCGTGCGCGGATCGAAATCGCTCAGCGCGCCGCCGTTGATTGGAATTTCCCAGCGAAGTTATCTGGCGGGGATGGTCGAAAACACGCCCGAGAATTTGCGGTTTTGGATCCAACATCCGCGGAAGGTCAACCCGCACACCGCGATGCCGGAACAAGGTGTCACGGACAGGGATGCCGCGGATATGGCGGCTTATCTCTACACGACGCGCTGAGCAGATGAATCCTGATGGAGGGCGGAGCTCCGCGACGCCAGAACGAACGCGTTTCGCCGCACTTGGCCGACGTGACAAGGGCTGGCGGAGCTCGCCCCTGCATTTAGCGTCAAAGCACGCATTACCACTCTGCGCACCGTTTCTTTTTCAGTGGGCTTACAAACGGAAATCTCAGTGCCGCAATCCGGGAAGGTTCTTTACCCGGCGGGGAAGTTCACCAAAGCTGATGTGGTGGAGTACTATCGGCGGGTCGCTCCGTATCTTTTGCCCCACTTTCGGAATCGGCCGGTGACGCTGAAGCGATATCCGAACGGTGTCTTTGGCGAAGCATTTTACGAGAAGGATGCGCCGGGTTTCACCCCTGCATCGGTGAAGACATTTCCGGTGCCGCGTCACAAAGGGGGCCCTGAAATCAATTACATTCTGATCAATGACCGGAGAACGTTGGTCTGGGCGGCGAGCATTGCGGCGTTGGAATTGCACCCGTTCCTGCATTGCGTCCCGCACATTGACCGACCGACCAGCGTCGTGTTCGATCTCGACCCTGGTGAGAACGCAAACGTCCTCGATTGCGCGGAAATATCGTTTCTCCTGCGCGACATGCTGACGAGACTCCGGCTGAAATGTTTTGCGAAAGTCTCCGGGTCGAAAGGCATTCAGGTTTACGTTCCGCTTAACACGGCTGTGACATACGCCCAGACGCAGCCGTTTGCGCACGCGACGGCCGAACTGCTGGAGGAAAAATATCCCGACCGGATTGTCGCCGAGATGGCAAAAAATTCGCGAGTCGCAAAAGTGTTCATCGACTGGAGCCAGAATGCCGATTTCAAGACGACTGTTGGCGTTTATTCGTTACGCGCGAAACGCGCGAGACCGTATGTGTCAATGCCGATCCGATGGAACGAATTAGCGAAAGCACTGAAAAAATCTGATGCGGCGCTCCTCAATTTCGAATCTAACGAAGCATTGCACCGGCTGAAGCGGCTGGGGGATCTCTTCGCGCCTTTGAGGAAACTGAAACAGAAACTGCCGAAGGAGTTTGCGTCCGCTGCGGTACCAAAGCCGCGTCGCATTCCGAAAGCATTGTCCGATTACGATGCGAAGCGGCATTTCGCACGAACGAACGAGCCGGCGCCGCACAGTCCAAGGCGGAGTACGCAGGGGAGCCGGCGCCGTTTTGTGGTGCAGAAACACGCAGCCAGTCATTTGCATTACGATCTTCGACTGGAAATGCATGAGGTTCTTAAATCCTGGGCGGTCCCAAAGGGGATACCATTGAAACAAAACGAAACGCACTCGGCGTTCGAAACAGAGGATCACCCGGTCGACTATCTGGAGTTTGAAGGCATGATTCCCCGTGGAGAATACGGCGCCGGCACGGTCATGGTGTGGGACCTTGGCACTTATGAATTGATCGATGGGAATTATTGGAAACGGCAGTTTTCCGTTTTCTTGAGCGGCAGAAAGTTGAAAGGCGAATGGGCGTTGGAGCGAACAGCAAATGAGACCGGCAAAACGAAGTGGTCGCTGAGGAAAATAAATGGGAATGCGAAGCGGATCTTGGCCAAAGAGCAAGACGTCTCGGCGTTGAGCGGTCGAACGCTGGACGGGATTGCCGCTAAAGAGGAACAGCCCTTTGCCAACCCTCTGCTCGAGAGCACCCGTTTCGACACAGAACCTCGTAAACGAACTCCCGGTCCGGCACCCCGGTTCGTTAGGCCAATGAAAGCGACGGCAGTCAGCGAATTGCCGGCAGGCGACGAATGGATCTACGAAGTGAAATGGGACGGTTATCGCGTGCTTGCATCGAAACAAAACGAGCACGTGCGCCTGCTATCGCTCAAAGATAAAAATCTGACGAACGATTTTCCGGCGGTCGCCGATGCGGTCCGCTCGATCCGCGCCAACACTGCCTTGATCGATGGCGAAGTTGTTGCAGTGGATTCCAAAGGGTGTCCTTCCTTCCAGGCATTGCAAAACCGGGCGTCGCTGGGGAACCGCTGGCAAATCGTTTATTACGCCTTCGACCTGTTGAATCTTGAGGGAGAAGACTGGACCAAAAGACCGCTGCACGAACGGAAGAAAAAATTGCGCGGGATTCTCGAAGACTCGGAGGTGCGATACAATGCGAACCTTTCCGGATCGCCAAAAGAAATCATTCGCACGATCAGAGCAGCAGGATTGGAAGGTATTATCGCTAAGAAACGTGATTCGCTGTACCGCGCGGGCACGCGAGTGACCACATGGCTAAAATTCAAAATCAATAAATCGCAGGAGTTCGTGATCGGCGGTTACAAACCCGATGCCGCAAGTTTCCAGTCAATTCTGGTCGGATACTACGAGGCAACAAGACTACTGTTCGCTGGCAAGGTCCGGCAGGGTTTCAATCCTTATCTGCGCGCGAAGCTTTTCCGATCCATGGAGCCGTGCCTAACGAGCAAATGTCCATTTGCCAACTTGCCGACCAGTCGCACCAGCCATTTTGGCGAAGGCATCACCACTGAAGAAATGAAAGAACTGTGCTGGTTGAAGCCAAAGCTGGTGGCACAAATCAGTTTCACTGAATGGACCAACTACGGCCTCCTCCGGCATGCCACATTCGAAGGTACGCGCGAGGACAAAGAACCGCGGGCCGTGGTGCGTGAACTGGCCGCAGCGTGAGCTAGGTGTTTGATTGCTCGAGCACCGATTGCAGCTCCTGGAAATTAATCGGCTTGACCAGATGAAAATCGAACCCCGCTTCTTTGGAACGTTGCACATCCTGCTCAGTGCCGAAGCCGGTGAGCGCAATTGTTTTGATCTGGCCTTTCGCCCGCGCTTGCGCGGCTACTTCGTAACCGCTTCCGTCAGGCAAACCGATATCACACAAAACGGCGTCGATGTTGTCGTCGCCTATGAGATGTATCGCGCATTCCACGTTCTCTGCAGTTACAACGTTGTGCCCAAAATGAGTAAGTAGACGCGACAACGTGCGGCGGGTGTCCTGGTGATCTTCCACGAGCAGTATACGCAACGGTCTGGATGTCTTGCCGCCAAGTCGATGATTCAGGCCATTTGCTGCGGCTCCATCTGGTACAGCGTCCAGTGTAACCGTGAACGTTGCGCCGCAACTCCGGCCACGGCTTTCCGCTTCGATTTTGCCATGATGCAAGTCGACGAGACGTTTGGAAATCGCGAGCCCAAGACCAAGACCGCCGAACTGCCGCGTGACGGAGGGATCCGCCTGTTCAAATGGCTGAAACAATGAAGCCAACCGCTGCGGCTCAATTCCAATGCCTGTGTCCGTAATTTCAAAATGAAAACGTCCAGCTCTATCGTTAGACGTGCGGATGGTGATCTGCCCGCCTTGTGGCGTAAATTTCACCGCGTTGTTAATCAGGTTCCAGAATACTTGCTGAAGCCGGATGCAATCAGCCAGGATATGGAACTCTTTCGCCTTCAGGTCCGTCGAAACGTTCAATTGCTTGGCCGCAATGGCTGATTGCGCAGTCTCCAGTGCATTTTTGATGATCGTGTGGGCATTGCAGTCTTCCAGCTCAAGATGAAGTTTGCCACGCGCGATGCGGGTGAGGTCGAGCAGGTCGTCAATCAGTCGAGCCTGCAGTTGGACATTGCGTTTTATGATCTCGATGTCCTCCACGAATTCCGGCGGAAGTTTGTCCGCGTTATCCTGGAGGTATGTAGCTGCTGCCAAAGCAGGCGTTAGCGGCGTCCGCAGTTCATGGCTAAGTGCTGCCAGAAAATCGTCCTTCGCTTTGCTAGCTTTTTGCGCGGCGATTTTTTCCGCTTCGTACTCCCGGCTCCGAATCTGGTCGGTAATGTCACGTGTGACTTTGGAAAAGCCCCGAATTTCCCCGGTCTCATCACGAAGCGCAGTAATGATAACATCCGCTTCGAACGTGGATCCGTCCTTGCGCACGCGTAGACCCTGATCACGAATGTATCCGCGACGGCTTGCTTCGCGCAGGTTGCGTTGCGGTTTGCCTGCGGCAACGTCGTCTGCAGTGTAAAACGAGGCGAAGTTCTTGCCGATGATTTCCTCCGTTGAGAAACCTTTGATTTTCTCCGCACCGGTATTCCAGCTGATGACGGTGCCGTTGGCGTCCAAGAGGTAAATGGCGTACTCCTCCACGCTGTCCACCAGGATGTGGAATTGTTCGGCCGTCGCGTATAGATCGGTGTTGCTAGCCAGCTTCTTGGACATCGAATGAGACCTAAAATCTCGCATACGATTCGAGTTTTCCTTTTGATGTGGTTCCCTCGGCTCTGGGAAATTTTATCGAAAGGACGGCTCCCTAAGCAACCCGCAATTCGGGGCTAAAGGGGTCTTTCTGTTCCGCTTGCTCTATTTTTTTCGTCTGGACGGCTTGGACGAAGAGCGTCTCGTTTGAGGTTTTTTGCGCGACAATTTCATTGGTGGTGTATTTGAAACGGCCAGGGCGCGGGCAAGATCTGCCTCGTCTGTAAGGTCGAGGCGCAATGGCGTAATTGATACCCAACCGTGGTCGACTGCCCAGCGATCGGTTCCTTCCGCCGCGCCTTCGAGCGGCGTCACTGTGAACCAAAAAATTGGCCTTCCAGCAGGGTCTTTGTCCGCGACCACTCTTCCGTCGTACTGCCGCACTGACTGTCGCGTCCAGCGGATGCCCTTCGGTTTCGCTGGCAGATTGACGTTCACCAATGAAAGTGTTTTGATCGGCAATAGCAGCTCGAATACTCGTACCACGTACGACTGGAGCGCCGTAAAATCCGGTTCAAGGCTGTCGCTCACATTTGTGCTGAACGCGATACCCCGTGAACCGAGCAATGCCGCCTGCTTCGCTGCTGCCAGTGTGCCGGAATGCCAGCATGAATTGCCGAGGTTTAATCCGAGATTGATCCCCGAAACAACAACATCGACATGGCCCCACCAATGCATGCCGAGTGCGACGGAATCGGCCGGAGTCCCGTTGACCCGATACGCGTCAAAATCGTCGAGGTGAATTCGTTTAATGCGTAGCGGTCGAGACGATGTGATCGCATGTCCCATCGAAGATTGCTCCACATCAGGCGCGACGATTCGCACCTCACCGAACCGCTTCGCTGCTTTGGCCAACGCTGCAATGCCCGGGCTATAAACCCCGTCGTCGTTAGAGACTAAAATCCGCATCTTCACAAACAAAACGCGTGGCTGAATGGTTTTGACCGATTAGGTGGTGAGGATACTTCGATTAGCGAGCGAATCATGCGAGTCTTGTTGATCCATAACCCGAAAGCGGGAGACGGTAAACACACCAGGGAACAATTGATCGCGAGCCTGACCAGGTGCGGACATCAGCCATTTTATCAATCCATAAAGGACAGCAGGTGGAGGAAGACATTCAAAACCCCGGTGGATCTCGTCATTGCAGCAGGGGGAGACGGCACCGTGCACAAAACCGCGTGGCAAATTGTCGATACCGGAATTCCGCTGGCGATTTTGCCCCTTGGAACAGCGAACAATCTGGCGCGCAACCTTGGTTTCACCGGGTCGGTTGAGGAAATTCTTCAGTCGCTTCACTGCGGGAAAAGTCAGCCGTTCGACGTTGGTGTGGTACGGGAAGGGTCACACAGAGATTGCTTTCTGGAAGCCGCAGGTGGCGGATTGTTTGCTGACTATTTTCCTGCCGCGAAAGCGAACGAAATCAAAGGACTTTCGCCGGAGCAAGAACTTGCAGCGCATCTGTCGCTATTGCGCGAATTGTCACTCGATTATCCCGCGCGCAAGTGGGAGATCAGCCTCGATGAAAAAGATATTTCCGGTCATTACATCCTTTGGGGAGCAATGAATATTTGCTCGGCTGGTCCTGCCCTGCAGCTCGCTCCAGCAGCACGAACAAATGACGGCCGGCTGGACTTTGTCGGTGTGCGCGAACGTAACCGGAAACGTTTCGTCAATAATGTCGCTGCGCACATAGCCGGGCGAAAGAACAGCGCGCCGCTAACTCCACGCAAGTTTCGAGAACTCAAAATCACGTCGCCCTCCGGCGCAATGCACCTCGATGGGGAACCATGGCCGCGCCAGAAAAAGAAGAATGGAAACGTGCGCGGCAAAGTTGAAATCACAGTTAAACGAGCTGCGCTCCTGATTTGGCAGCCGTCGGGCGGCCCAATGCAGAAAAATGAGATGATTAGCGGTTCATCTGTGTCCGCGTGATGCGATCCCGTACCGATTGCGCCCAGGTCCTTAGCTCAACAACAGGCAGGAGATTGAGGATGCGATTCTCCGGGATTTTTGCCTGGAGCGCCGCGGCGAATCCGAGTTCAATAAATTCAAGCTGCCACGGGTGATGAGCATCCGTGCCGAGGGAAATGCGTGTCCCGTGTTTCTGGGCAATTTTCAGCAGCTCGACGTTCAGGTCTTGCCGGTCCGGGTAGCAATCAATTTCAAGGGCCTTATCGAGCTCGGCAGCTTCTGCGAACACGCGCGACCAATCTGCCTTCAGACCAATGCGAAAATTGTAAATTCGTCCGCGCGGATGACCAAGAATGTGAATGTATGGATTGCGTAGAGCGGCAATGTAACGTTCGGTTTGATCTTCGGTGGTACGTAACACTGAATGGAAGGAACCAAGCACGAGGTCCAGGGCCAAAAGAGAATCGGGCGACATGTCGCCTTCGCCACGCGGATTCAGATTCATCTCGATTGAGCGAAGGACCGTCAGACCGCGCCGCGATTTCGAAAGTGCCGAATTTACTTTCGCTATTTCGTTTCCTTGTCGTTGCAATGTTTTCTCATCGATTCCGCCTGCGATCTTCAATGCTTTGGAATGATCAGTGATGGCAATGTATTCGTAGAAACGGTTTGCGGCGGCATCGGCCATTTCGGCAACGGTGGCTGATCCGTCACTCCATTGTGTATGCATCTGCAAATCGCCGCGTAATTCTTTGGACCATTCAGGCCGCGTCGCGAGAACGCGACGCGCTTCAGCCAGCGATATGAAATCACGCCGAATTGCCGGAGTTTTTTTTACCGGGAGTGGAGGTTTATCGATCCAGGTTTGAATTTGTTTTGCGATGAACGGACCAACGCTGCGCAGCTCTGTCAACGGCCTCTCCGTCGCAATGAGATCGCATACTTCCTCCGGCCAGAGGAAGGCGCTGCGCGCGGCTCGACGAAACGCGCGCGAAAGAACGCCTGTTTCGCGTTCCGCCTGTTCTGCGAGCAATTCCGCGATGTCGCTGTTCGACAGCACACTTAAGATTCGTTTGCGCGAGGCAAATTCAGTGGTTGAAATGGCGAAGTACCTCGGCCCGTGCGGCCTGTTGGTACAGCGGATTCGATTCAATGTTGATGGCCGAAACGGCTGAGGAACTTTGTAAGCGGCCCGAGATTCGCAAAGAACTCGCTCGGGCCACCGGTCAAAAACATCGAGAGACGATCGAAGCCGATCGCGCGGACAAGTTCTGGTTCGTCATTTACGGCGTCATCTTAGCCACCTGCGCAGTGGGTTATTTCGCGGCCGGCGCGAAGTTGATTCCATTGCCGGGCAACGGTGTTGCTCTGGCGCAGCGGTTCCTGCGCGGCACGGCGTTGATCATTTTCGTGGTAGCGATCGCACGGGCGGTTTCTGTCTACGGGATTGCCAGGATCGAGGATGCGGCTACGCGTTTCACACTTAAACGTGTCGTGCGCCTTGCCATGGTGCTGGCGATCGCGGTGATTGTCGTCTCAATCATTTTCGTCAATTGGTACGCCGCCGTAGCTGCGTTCGGCGTCGGTTCGATCATCATTGGGCTGGCTGTGCAAACGCCGATGAAAAGTTTCATCGCCTGGATCTACATTTTGGTTCGCCAGCCGTTTCGCGTGGGCGACCGGATCAAAATAGCCGACGCGACCGGCGACGTCATCGACGTCGGGTACCTCGATACGACGCTGTGGGAGTTTGGAGGCCAGTATCTCTCGACCGATCATCCCAGTGGCCGGTTGATCAAATTCCCGAATGAAAAAGTACTCGACGAACTGATTTACAATTATTCGTGGCCTTTGTTTCCCTACATCTGGAACGAGGTGAAATTCCAGGTCGCCTTTAATGCTGATCTGGAGTTTATCGCCAACACGATGCAAAAAATTACAGAGGAAGAATTGGGCGAGGAGATGATCGAGCGGGTGCAAACTTTTCGCGACCTCCTGGCGCGCACGCCAGTGGACGAATTAGATGTGCACGAACATCCACGCGTCATTTTTCGGGTCAGCGAAAGCACGTGGCTCGAAGCGATTGTTCGTTATCTCGTTGCTCCACGCGAAGCAGGGAACGTGAAAACGCGTCTGATCAAAAAGCTCCTCGCCGCGCTCAACGCTGCTCCCGATAAAGTGATGTTTCCAGCTGGAGCCAATCGTTGAGTGGACTCTGAATGTGAACCCGAGTGCGCATGTAGAGGCACGCGAGGTAATCTGCAGATACGATTCAGTCTTCAGGAGGTGAAGATATGTTAGGTTGGGCTGTAGTATTCTTAATTATCGCAATTGTAGCGGCGATCTTTGGATTCGGCGGTGTCGCCGCGGCATCAGCGGGCATTGCGAAACTTCTGTTCTTTGTATTTCTTGTACTGTTTATAATCTCTTTGATCTTCGGGTGGCGCGGCAGACGTATTCCGTGAGCTGCATTGGAGCGAAACAGGGCGGCTATTCCCGCTGGACAAGGCGGTAGAAAGCAAAGTGCCGGGCGCAGGGCTAGATTGGGTCGCTTGTGCGCTTTGCTCTCTGCGCCTGTTGATGGCGGAGTCCGATTGACGGCACGAGCTTAGCGGCGTCGATCAGGAACACGGCAACTTGGCAACCTGTTGCGAACCGGTTTGGTTCCCAAATTCCCGAAAGGCGATGCGCGTATACCTGGTTCATGGCGCTCGAGGAGAGACGGCTGACAGTCGTCGTTCCTTGGCAAATCCCGATTCGATGCGTTAGTTGGTGACGATGGATCGCATCGTAGGAATTGAAACCGAATACGGCTGCTTGCTTAGCGAAGAGGAGCCGCATGTGAATTCGGAGCTTTGGCCGGCAAAAGTTAAAAATTATTTGTTCCGCAAGGCCGATGCCGGCACGATCGACCTGCACTATCGCGATTACGAGGAACCGCCCGGTAATGGCGGATTTCTTCTCAACGGCGGACGGCTCTATCTCGATATGGGACATATCGAGTACGCTTCGCCCGAGTGCTTGCATCTGCACGATCTTGTCACATACGAGCTGGCTGGAGACGACCTGTTGCAATCAGCGCTCATCGCTCTCGGCGCGGAAGATCGGGTCTCGTTCATCAAGAACAATGTGGATCATCACACCGGGGCAACCTTTGGCTGTCACGAGAATTACCTGATGCGACGCGAGGCGCAATTCACGCCGCCGATTCTCGGAACGTTGCTGACATTCCTGGCAACGCGCCAGATTTTCACCGGCGCCGGCCGGGTCGGACAGTCGAACCCATTGGCTTTCGACTTCGAGCCGCCACAACCGGAGGGCCACGTGAACTTTCAGCTCAGCCAACGGGCTGATCACATCGTAAACGACATTTACCAATGGGTGCAGTTCAATCGCGCCATAATCAATGCGCGTGACGAGCCGCTGGCCGATTACCGGAAATACCGGCGGCTGCATTTGCTCATCGGCGACTCGAACATGAGTCCCTATGCCACCGCGCTCAAGATTGGAACGACTGCGTGCGTTTTATCGTTACTGGAGGAAGGCCGTTTGCCGCGAAATCTCGTTCTGGCCGACGCGGTGCAAAGCACACGCGACATTTCTCGTGACGCGAGTGAACAGTGGATCGTCAGGCTTGAGAACGGGAAAACCGTAAGCGCGCTGGATGTGCAATGGGAATTTCATCATCTCGCCCGGAAACATCTGCGACATAGCAGCGCAGAGACGAACTGGCTCCTGGAAAACTGGGGATTCGTTCTCGAATCGATTCCTCATAACCGGCAGTCGTTGATAGGCGGCGTTGATTGGATCACCAAGAAATGGTTACTGGAAAGTTTCGTTCAAGCCGAAGGACTGAGCTGGGACGATCCATGGCTGCAAAGCATCGACCTCGAATATCACAACATCGATCCGCGTCGCGGATTATTTTTTAGCATCACTCCCGGAAAACGAATCTCGGACTGGAACAATGGAGTTCGCCGGGCCAGCGCCATGCACGTGGCTCCGGCGAATACACGTGCATCGGGCCGTGCTCGTGCCGTGAGCTTTTTCCAGAATTGCAATTGTCCCTATGTGATCAACTGGGATTCCATCGCGTGCGACAGCCGCGATTTCCTCGTGATGGGTAATCCTTTCGAAACTTACAACGACGAGGTGGAGCGTTTCCTTTCAAAGCCGCGTCCGATAACGAGCACGACAGAGCATCAGCCGTAACAGACGAATACAAAGTAAGTGGAAGCACGGCTTATCTCTTTCTCGTTAGGTTGTTTGACCAGTAGATCCGATGCCTGCTGAAACAACGGGGCAAAAACTTGAATCGCCATCGGATTCAAACCAGAACGGACCGATCTGGGGTTATCATTTTGTTCCCAATCAACCAGCGCGATCGATCACGACCGAGGAAGCGGTTGAGTTTCTACAGGCGCCGGGGTCCTGCGCACCAAATGAATTCATCTGGTTGCATTTTTCGCTTTCGAACGCGGCGTCTGAGCCATGGTTGCGTCAATACGTGAGCTTGCCCGATAGCTTTTACGAATCGTTGCAGAGCGATATCGACGCCACACATCTCGAACAGGACGCAGATTCACTGGTGGCACGTATCCATGATGTGCTTTTTGATTTCACCTTCGACGCGCCGGTTGCGACCACCACCCTTTGCGTTAAGCCGCGCCTGCTGGTCAGCGCACACGCCCGCCCCTGGCGCTCCATTGAACAACTTCGCTCAGCGGTGCAAGCGGGCCATGTGTTCCGCTCGCCCATTGAAATTCTTGCGCGCCTGCTGCGGGATCAGGCCAATGTATTGGTCGACATCGTCCGGAGATCCAAGAAGCGGGTCTCCCCAATGGAAGAGCAATTGCTGGCCAAGCGCATTTCAGTTACTCGCAACGAATTGGGTTCTTTGCGGCGGATGCTGGTTCGATTGCAACGGCTTTTAGCTCCGGAACCCGCGGCATTCTTTCGGCTTCTTAATCAGCCGCCTGAGTGGATTGCCCGGGATGAGCTTCAGAATCTGCAACAAGCTGCGGAGAAATTCTCCACCGCGATCACGGACACAGCCGCGCTCGTTGAGCGTGTGAAACAGCTTCAGGAAGAATTATCCGCACTGGTTACCGCCCAGGCGAATCGAACGCTGTTTGTCCTGACCGTGGTGACGGTGCTGGCCTTGCCGATTAACCTCGTGGCAGGCTTGTTCGGCATGAATGTGGGTGGTATTCCTCTCGGTCAACACAAGTATGGATTCTTACTGGTCGTGAGTCCTCTGCTCGTGTTGACAGCGCTGCTGGCGTATCTCGCGTATTGGGGATTGGGAAGACGGCGGCGCTAGTAACCGCGCTCGGTGAAGCCCTGAACATCGGGGGTCTTAGGCCGCCGCTAGAGAGGATTAAGGCAGCGCGTTAGAACTCACTGCAATCTTTGCAGTGAAGAAATGCCGTAGTTTTCCTGAAGGGCTGGCGCTTCGGCGGCGACTTGCGATGCGTCGAGCTCGATTTGTTTGGGATCTTCTTCCGTTTCGATTTTGATGAAGCCTTCGACCGGTTGTTTCACGGCTTCGGCGAGATCGTCCAGCGATTTGATTTCTTTGCCATTGACCTTTGTTACTGTCAGGTATGCGAGATCGTCGTAGCCGATTGTGCTATTGGCCGGCAGAACCTGGCTGAGAATAACGACACGGCGATTTTTCTCCGGAAAAAGCTCGGATTGGAAATGATCCATGTAAACCAGTCGCTGCGGCGCTTCGCGTTGCCAGTTCGGCCCCCATTCTTTGAGATATTGCCGGGATAGCTCCTGAAAGATCAAGCCGCCGAGAACGTAGTATTTCGGGGGTTCATCGAGAGAATAGGGCGGGCTCACGTAATCTTTCGCACCGCGATGTTCCAGAGTGAGATTGAGCTGCATCGGTTTGCCATCACGCTGAACGTGGAAAGGAACGACATCACCGGCATAAGCATGGGCTGTCAGCAGATTGGTGAACTCGATTTTGCCGTAAAGCGGATCCACGTAATTGCCGTTCTCGTCAAGGTCGTGATTTCCGACCGCGGTCACAATATCTCCCACCTTCAATCCTGCCTTATTCGCAGGCGTACCCGCTTCGACATTGGTTATGTAAACGCCGCGCTTACCCTTGTCGCCTGCATAGTCGCGGAGTGCGGGATCGCGTGTCGGGAAGAACGAGAAGCCGGCTGAGGGGAAACCGCGATAATTCTGACCATCGGCATCCTTCAAAAAATGCGTGATAACCGGCGCAGGAATTGCGTCGAGCAGTTGCGAGCGGGAATCGTAGCGGAGCAATAACCCCGCTAGTTTGTTTTTCTTGACCAGCGGTACCGTGTAGCTGTTCTCGCGATACTGCATCGGGATGCTGACGCGGTAGGTGAGAAATTGTCCGACATCGACCGGGTAAGACATCATTTGGATGGTCGTCACCAGTCCTTCCGTTGCGAGTAACGCGCCTGTTGGTTCCAGTTGCCATGCGGCGAGGCGGTCG
>JAICUQ010000239.1 GCA_025935755.1 Chthoniobacterales bacterium
ATCACGCCGTAAAACCAACGCAAATGCCACGGTGCATCTTTCTTTTCCAAACCTGAAACTCGAGCCATGACTAAACTGATTCGTTTCATGCACGGTGTTTGGTTTTTCCTGTAAAGGTGCCGCTCGGAGCGTTTAGTTACCCGCAATTGAACTACGCCCGGGCGTGCGCGGGTTTTTTCCACGACACGAGTTTGTTCACCAGCGCGTTTGTTCCCTTCTCCAAGAGCATGCCCCACGCACTGAGGACGGCGAGGACGGGGATGCAAATCAATAAGAAGCCCCAGATCGGTACTTCACGGATACGAAGCCCGAGCCAGATCACGTACGGCTGGTGAATCAAATAAAGGCCGTACGAATACACGCCGACCAGGGCAAACAATTTGGCAGGCGAATTGAACAACGAGATCAATCCTGCGATGCCGACAATCTCCAGCATACAGCATGCGCCTGTCGCGAAATCGACGAAGATGTATGGAATAAGTCCGTGGTACAGCTGCAACGCCGCAGGATAAAGGATCAAGCCGGCGACAAATCCCGCGCCCCGAAGAAGGAACCAATCCAGGCGTGCGGGCGATTGCGCATACCACATTGCAAGCGACATCCCGAGTGCAAGCTCGGGTAATCGACAGATGGCAAAGCCGCCGAGAACCCACAATCCGTTTTGTGGCCACAACACAAGCAAGACATAGCGTGAGAAAAATCCGGCAGCGCATCCGATGAAGAGAAACCACCATGGTCCAACACGGCATGCCAGCCGGAAGAGCAGGGGAAAGATCAAATAAAACTGGATCAACATGGCGAAGTACCACCACGCGGCATTGAGATACATGAAGTTCATCTCGATGTTGATGAACCGCAGCCCGAGCAGACTCAGGATGATGCGATCGTCTACGGGTTCGAGCCGTGCCACGAACGGCGACACCAGATAGACCAGGTGCGCGACCCAATACATGGGATATAGCCGTATGAAGCGCGCCCAGTACCAGCCGCCCCATGCAATCGGTCCCTTCTCAGCACGACGCGCTGTGGATTGCATCAGCGTCCAGCCACTCAGGATGATGAACACGCCGACTGCGTGGAAACCGAGTCCTGATATTTTGAACCAGGCGAGTTTGACAATCGTCAGCGTGCCCGCAGCGAGATTGGCCCAATCAGGAGGCGGAATTGCGCCATGTTCGAAGTACGTGGTGAAGAAATGAAAGTAGGCGACGAAGAGAATGGCGAGGCCCTTTGAAATATCGATCCAAACGAGCCGTTTCACTGCATCGGCTTAACAGGGCAGGCTCGCAAACGTCAAGAGGTGCTTGATGCAAGCGATGGCGTGCGCCTTACATTTCGCACGAAGTGTTTTGGAGTGCGATGCGTTCGCGCATTCGTTTGACAGCCATGGCGCGTCGCCACTGTTGGCGGAGTAATCGGCGGAGCAGCCATTTTTGCTTGCTAGCGGGCCGAGTTTTTAATTACAGATCGGTTCGCCAGTTACTCCCATGAAAACACTAACAATTTTCGCACTTGTCGCCGCAATCTTAACATCGGCCACTTCGATACGCGCGAGCGTGCCGATCATCGTGTCCACGCCGGCGAGGCTCAGAGGAGCGATGAAATTGGTCACCGATGCGCAGGATCAACTGAAGAATGGAGATACTGCGGGCGCAAAGCGCAACGTTGACGCCGCACTCAAGATTGATCCCACAATGTGGCCGGCGCTTTACGTGCGCGCTGAGATTTTCGCAACTGAAGGCAAATACGATCTCGCAATCAAGGATTGCAGTGAAGCGCTCCGGCAGTATCGGGGCTGCGTCGAGGCTGCTCTGCTGCGCGCCAAACTCAATTCGCGTGTCGGCAAGTATGCTGAAGCTTCAAAGGAGTTTAACCAGCTTGTTGCCCTCCATCCACGCCCTGTCACCCTGGCGCGGGCGTTAAGTGATCGCGCATGGTTCCTGGCGACTTGCCCCGATGCATCCTTTCGGAATGGGCGGCAGGCTGTCAAAGACGCGAAGGCTGCTTGCAGTATCATGATTTGGAAAGACGAGCAGATGATCGATACCCTTGCGGCAGCGTACGCGGAGACAGGTGATTTCGCTTCCGCCATTCAATACGCGCAACAAGCGTTGGCTGTGAAAGACATTTCGCCGAAAGACGCCAAACTGATCCAGGGGCATCTGAATTTGTTTAAGCAAAACAAGCCGGTTCGCGTGTAACCTGCGATTTCGCGCGCGTGCAGTGTGCAACTGTCAGTAATCGCTGGGTTTCTGTGAATGTACAGGCGTGTATGGTTACACGCCATGCGCATTGTTTCACTTGTCCCCGCGGCAACGGAAATCGCGGCTGCGCTCGGCTTGATGGACCAGGTCGTCGGCGTTTCGCACGAGTGCGATTTTCCCGAGCAGGCCTGTCGCCGGCCACGCGTAACCCGATGTTCCATCCATGGTACCGGCCTAACAAGCGTTGAAGTGGACCAGTGGGTGCGACGGGCGCTGCATGAAAACGGAACAATCTACGCCATCGATGAGCCGCTCCTGCGAAACCTCAAGCCAGACGTCATCCTGACCCAACGATTATGCGATATATGCGCAGTCGGCTACGGCACGGTTGCAAAGCTCGCGCAAACGTTGCCCGGTGCACCTGGCGTAGTGAATCTCGAGCCGACAAGTCTGTTGGACATTTTCGATGATATTCGGCGTGTCGGTGATGCATGCGATGTAAGTGAGCGTGCGGATAAATTGATCGGGGATTTAGGGGAGCGCGTTGAGAACGTACGGGAACGCACGGCTAGCAATTCGAGTCGACCGCGTTGTTTTCTGATGGAATGGGTGGATCCGCCATTTTGTTCCGGTCACTGGGGGCCGGAGCTGGTCGAGATCGCAGGCGGCCATGATCCGTTAGGCAACATGCATCAGCCCTCAGTGCAAATTGGGTGGCAGCGAGTGTTGGATGCGCGTCCAGAGGTCATCGTGCTTGCGCTTTGCGGATACGACATCGATCGAGCGCGTCGCGATTACGAATTGCTCAGCCGATTTCCTGGTTTTGGTTCAATTCCCGCTGTGGTTAAGAACCAGGTATATCTCGTCGATGCCAGCGCCTACTTTGCCCGTCCCGGTCCGCGCATTGTGGATAGCCTGGAAATTCTCGCCGGGATTTTACATCCAACCAAGTTTCCCGACTTCATGTCGCGCGGGCGTGAGGACCCGCGCGTGGTGCGGATCATGTGACGAATCATACCTGTAGTGGCAAAGGTATCCGCTGCAGATCCGAAAACGCGTCCAGGGACATAAACAGTGCAGATGATCCGAGGGAACGACGGCTCCCAGCAGTCGGGGTAACGCGTGACCGCTGGGAAGCCGTCACTCATCGGACTTACCGACAGGCGACACGCCTGCGTCTACACCGCCGTTTACTCGGCGCTTCGTTTTTCCAAATCGTGCTGGCGTTCCGGCCAGATGGCCGTGACGGCCAGAGCCACAAGGATTCCTACCGAAACTTCGACGAAACGATGAAGCGCAACAATCCAGGCTGGATTTGACCGCGG
>JAICUQ010000131.1 GCA_025935755.1 Chthoniobacterales bacterium
GCGAATCATGTGCGCTCACTGCTTGCCGCGCAGCTCGTCGATGTCGTGTCATCGAATCAGCACACTGTTAAACCGTGGTTCGACGGCAAAATCGATTTCGCTCCAGAGGTGCGCGATCTCTCCGGTGACGGTTTTCCTCTGGTTGGCGGTCGCCTGGATTATTTAGATGGAAAAACAGTCGCCGCGCTCGTTTATCAACGAAACAAACACCCGATCAACTTGTTCATCACGCCGGCAGAGGGCGGCAGAAAAACCTCCCCTACCGCGATCACCCGTCGCGGCTACAACGTTCTCGTCTGGACAAAGAATGGAATGAATTACTGGGCAGTATCGGATTTAAACGAGGCTGAACTGCGCGAATTCACCCAACTATTTGATCGTTGAAGCAGGATCCCAAGGAGTGACGGCGTCGCACCCGTCATGTCTTACTGTAGCGGCGCTCTACGAGCGCCGAAGAGAGGACAGGGATCGGCGGTCATAGACCGCCGCTACAGCCCAGATCTGCCATCGTACTCGCGTTTGCAAAAGCTGCGGCATGGCAAGCGGCCACGTCCCCACATTCGCTAAGATATCGCATTCGCGAACGCGCGCGTCGTGGCGCGCTACAACGATATTTAATTGGGGCGTTCATCAAACACACACAGCGATTAATCAGGGAATGACCGTCCGGTGACTCGTTCGTTGCGGCAAAACAACGAAGCCCAACCCAAGCGAGCGAGCCCGGACAGCATCAAAGGGAAAATTATGAATAGGGAAACTGCATTAATAACCGGTTCGTCCAGCGGCATCGGTCTTCATCTCGCACACGAGTTTGCGAGCCATGGACATCCGCTTGTGCTCGTGGCGCCGGTGCTTTCGGAACTGCAAGATGTCGCGGCTGACATTGAATCGAAGCATAACGTTTACGTCGATGTAATCGCGAAAGATTTGGAGAAGGAGAACGCAGCAAAGGAAATCTTTGCGGAAGTCGGCAGCCGCGGCACGAGGATCGACATCCTCGTCAACAATGCTGGTCACGGTTTTCGCGGCAAATCATGGGAAATACCAATCGAGCAAGATATTTCCATGGTCCGCCTGAACGTCGAAGCAGTGTTGCGTCTGACGAAATGTTTTCTGCCGCCGATGGTTGAGCGCGGCAGTGGGCGCATTTTGAATGTTGGGTCGGTTGCAGGATTTAACCCCGGGCCGCTGCTCAATGTGTATCACGCCACGAAAGCGTTTGTGAATTCCTGGAGCGAAGCGCTTGCGACTGAACTCAAGGACAATGACTGCGGAGTCACTGTGACGACGTTGTGTCCTGGTCCCACTGACACGGACTTCTTTCCAAAGGCAGGTATGGTTGAGACGCGCGCGTTCCAGAAGGCAAGCGTCTCCGCGCCACAGGACGTGGCGAAGGCCGGATACGAAGGGCTTATGGACGGCGAGTTGTTTGTGGTGCCCGGCATGATGAACAAAGCTCTGGTAGCGTCACGGCGTATTCTGTCCGAAGGGGCACAAGCGAGTTTGAACCAGGCTTTTTACCAGAAAGTGCCACCCGAAGATCAGAAACGTGAGCGCGGCGATTTCGAAAACGCTGAAGTAGCTTCGCAGCGATAGTAACAAGGAGTGACGGCTCCCCAGCCGTCAAATTTTTTGCCGCGCGCAGGGGCAACCGCTTCTGTTGCCGGCAAGCGGGGACGCTTCCCCGCATTTTGTTGCCGATAGCGGAGATGCAGCGCATTTGCGACTGACACAGCCGCCTCTACAGTTTCGCTGTGAAACGCTGGTGGCCGGTTGTCGTGATCGTTCTGGTTGTTGTTTTCGTCGGCGCGGGTGTCGCGGTATACGTCGATTGGACGTGGAAGCGAAAACTGCCGCCACGCGGCGGCCGGCCGTTTTTTACTCGTGTCGAGCTGCCGGTGCCCTCGTTCCAGCAAGGAGATGGAAAATGGCGCGACGATTCGTTAGGCGGCGTTCCGCAGAACGGAACGCTCGGAGGCGAAGGTTGCGCGGTGGCATCGGCTGCGATGGTGTTCAAGTTTTATGGAATCGACGTCGACCCGCAGCAGTTGAACTGGTTTCTCACTTCGACAGGCGGCTATACGGACGAGGGTTGGCTTTACTGGGATCGCGCGGCATGGATCGCGCCTGGTCGGGTGCGCCATGTTTATGAAGACCTGCCGTCGTATCACCTGATTGATTCGAACATTGCGCATGGAAATCCCGTGATCGTGCGCGTCCGTTTGGCCAGCGGCATTACGCATTTCGTTGTGATCGCAGGGAAAGACGGCTTCGACTATCTCGTACGCGATCCTGGCGCCGGGTCTGCGAAAGGACTTTATCCCTTACGCGAACTTGGCAGTGACATCGAAGCACTGCGATTTTACCAGCCGATCTCAACCACGAACTCACAGCTCTCGGCGCGGCGATGAGTTGAGCTCGCCAGGCGTCGCGGTTCATCGGCAATTCTTCGTTGAAAAGCGGCGCAGTAGCGCCGCACTCCAAAACCTGTCGGACTTTACTTACGCCATGTCACTCACTGGCCTTTTGGATGGCGCCGGTGCTCAGGCACTTTGCCTAAATGCGCACAATCGCGATAGTCGTTGCCAATACGAATTTGACCTGCACTTGGTCTGCCGGGGCGCGCGCGGTTGTGTTGATCGATGCCATTTGCAAGTATCTAATCAAACACAAAGATGCCAGGTGTTAACAGGGCTCATTGCCCCACAGTGGCTGGTATGCTGAACAATGAAAAAAGAACGATCTAAACAAAAAACCCCGGCACGTTTGAATAACGACTACTGCTCCAGCGGAATCGCCGGATTGGATGACATCCTCAACGGCGGTCTGCCACGCGATTGTTTTTATCTTATTCAAGGCGATCCCGGTTCGGGCAAAACCACTCTGGCATTGCAATTCCTGCTGGAAGGTGTGCGCCGCGGTGAACGGGTTTTTTACGTCACGCTTTCGGAAACCCGCGAAGAACTGTTGAAAGTGACGCGCTCACACGGCTGGTCGCTGGAAAGTATTCCGCTACTGGAATTGTCCGCTATCGAGCAACTCCTGCGTCCGGAAGCACAAACGACAGTTTTTCATCCCTCGGAAATCGAATTGAACCGGGTCAGCAAATTGCTGATCGACGAATCGAGCAAGACCCGTCCCCAACGGATCGTGTTCGACTCACTCTCTGAATTCCGCCTGATGTCGGAGACGGCGTTACGTTACCGACGCGAGTTGCTCAATTTGAAGCGACACTTCGGACAGTACAAGAGCACAGTATTGTTACTGGACGACAAAATGGACAGGGGGTTGATCGGCACTGATCCGCATGTGCTGAGTCTGAGCCACGGCGTTGTTGAGATGGAACAGCTCTCTCCAGACTACGGCAGATCCCGCCGCCGCCTGCGCGTGCTCAAACTCAGAGGGGTCAAATTTCGCGAGGGCTATCACGATTACACCATCGAGACCGGTGGGCTGCGCGTATTTCCGCGCCTGGTGGCCGCGGAGCATTATCGAAAAATTGGGCGCAAGCCGGTTTCCAGCGGTATCAAAGCGTTGGATGATTTGTTGGGAGGCGGTTTGGATTGTGGTACCACGACCCTGATTCTCGGCACCGCCGGTACCGGCAAATCTACGCTTGCCGTGCAATATGCCACTCAAATGGCATCAAAGGGTGAACGGGGGATGATCTTCGCGTTTGATGAAACGCGCGCAATCATGCTCACCCGCGCCAAGGCGTTGGGAATCGATTTAGAAGAGCACCTTGAAAGTGGGAATATTACCGTGCAGCAAGTGGACCCGGCAGAAATTTCACCCGGCGAATTTGCCTCTCGTATTCGTCAGGCGGTGGACGACGGCTGCAAACTGCTCGTGATCGACACTCTGAATGGTTATCTGAATGCCATGCCGGGCGAGAAGTATCTCATCAATCAACTGCATGAGCTTGTTACTTATCTCAATTTCAAAGGCGTTCTCACCATTCTTGTCCTGGCGCAGCACGGGCTGGTCGCAGCGGCGGAGGCGCCGGTAGATCTCAGCTATTTGTCCGATACTGTCGTGAGCCTGCGATTCTTTGAAGCCGCCGGCGAGGTGAAGCAATCGGTTGCCGTTATTAAAAAAAGGAGCGGTCGCCATGAGAAAACTATTCGTGAATTTAAGCTCGAGGATGGCAAGGGCATACGGGTCGGTCAGCCTTTGAGAGAATTCCAAGGTGTTCTGACAGGAGTCCCTGTCTTTCACGGTGCCGTCCAGGAAATAATGCCGGCTTCTGATGCAAAAAAATAACACGGACGAGCGTGTCCTAATCATTGCGCCGGTGGGGCGAGACGCTCACGCCATCGCTGAGTTGCTCGGGCGGCACGGTTTCCAGGCGGAAGTTTGTGGTTCACTGGCAGAGTGCTGCTCGCAAATCGAATATGGGGCAGGCGCGGTCGTGGTTACTGAGGAGGCTCTCGAGCCGGCCAGTTCTTCGGAGCTGCTTAATACCCTGGCCGCACAGCCGCAATGGTCGGAGTTACCAGTCATCATCCTCACCACCGGTGGAGAATCTCGCTTGACCCGACTGCTTAAAGTAGCCGTCGAAGCGGCGGGGAGCGTTACTTTGCTGGAGCGACCGTTAGGCAGTGCCACATTGATTAGTTCTGTGCAGGTAGCGTTGAATTCGCGCCGCCGGCAATATCAAGTGCGAGATTTTCTGGAAGAGCAACACCGTATAGAACGCGAACTGCGGGAAGCACACGAGCAATTGGGCGATCGCGCCAGGCAGCTTGAAAGTCTCGTCGAATCACGCACTGCAAAACTGGCCGAGTCTAACGAACAGCTTCGCCGTGACAGCGCTGAACGTGAAGCGTTGCGGCGCAAATTACTTCACGCACAAGAAGAGGAACGGCGTCGCATCGCACGGGAGTTACACGATCAGATGGGACAGAATCTGACTGCTCTCAATTTCGGCTTGAAATCATTGCTCGATGACAACGTCCGCTCCTCAAGACTCCGTCGTCAAGTGCAACCGCTCCAGGAATTGGCCACTCAAACCGCGCGCGATCTTCACCGGGTGGCGCTCCAGTTACGTCCAGCGGCGCTCGATGAGCTCGGACTTGTGAAAGCGATTCGCAGCTTGATCCAAGCCTGGTCTGCGCGCTGCCGCATAGAGGTGGATCTCGAGGCGGATCAATACCAGCCCCTGGGCATCTCCTCCGAGATCGAAACCACTCTTTACCGAATCGTTCAGGAAGCATTGAACAACGTCGCAAAACATTCTGGCGCAACGCGGGCGGCTCTTATCCTCCGCCGGACTGCAGACCACTTGCACGCGATCATTGAAGATGACGGACGGGGATTCGATGCTGGGGCAGCATCGGCATCCGGAAATGGTAGCGGACGCCTGGGGTTGCTCGGAATTCAGGAACGCCTCGCCCTGGTCGGCGGCAGTCTGGTGATCGAGTCCGCTCCCAGCTGCGGTGCCACACTAATCGTGCGGATTCCAATCCGCAGTAGCACATGAAAAAGAAAAAAAATCAGAGTGACGGAAAAATTCGCGTGATGCTGGTCGACGATCATGCCGGTATACGGGAAGCGTTGCGACGAGTTATCAATTCCACGTCCGACCTGGCCGTCGTCGCCGAAGCTGACGGCGGTCGCAGCGCAGTCGATCTGCTGCAGCGCGTCAACGCGGACGTGGTGTTGATGGACGGCTCGATGCCCGAAATGAGTGGGATGGAGACTACTTACCTGCTCAAACGACTTCAGCCGTCGGTGAAGGTCATCGGGCTGACATTGTATGAGGAAGCAACATACGTCGACGAAATGGTCGCAGCAGGTGCAAGCGGCTATGTATTGAAGACCGGCGAAACTGAAAGCCTAATGAAGGCCATTCGCGTTGTTGCGGCCGGTGACACTTACTTTGAGAAGCTCGTTTCGCCGCGTTTCTCAGAAAACAAGCAAGATGAAACTGCTACCGCTGAGTTAAGTGCAGAGGAATTGACCGTCGTGAAACGCGTCGCCGACGGCTATACCAATGCTGAAATTGCCGCTGATTCACGGCTCGAAGTCGCTGATGTAGACAGGCACAGAACAGCTGCTATGAAAAAGCTCAACGTTCGCAGCCGAGCGGAACTGGTTCGAGTAGCTAGACGGCGTCACTGGCTTTGATATCACATCTGCGCGACCCAGGACGGGTCGAGTGCCTGTTGCTGGTTAACAATCTGCCTCTCACTCAATCTCCGCAGCCCAAACCGTTCCGGTGTATTTGCCGGTGCGATATCTGACCCTGACCCGATCGTTCTCACGCAATTGTTCCCATTGTGCTCGATCGGCGAGTACCTGGAAGGTGTGGCCGTTACCGAGCATTCGCACTTTGACGATCCACTGTTCGTCCTTTAACGCGCGCGGGTCGCGACCCGTCCCGCGCACTTCTGGTTTCATCACGTAACCATCCACCGCGATCTCGTCATCGGCCATCTCACGAATCTCTACATCCGGAGTAGGCTCGGATTCACTCTGCGTTCCGGCAGCGCGGGTAGTCTCCTGCCCGCCGCCTGGTGACTCCCGCGGGAGTGCGACCGCTGCGTTCGGCGTTTCTGCATTTGGCAGCCTGGCGTCTATGTGCTCTTTCGCCAGGACCACTGCTTCGCCGCTTTTTTTTTCGCAACCGGTCAGGCCAATCATCAAGAACACTGCAAAGATACACGGGAGTACACTTGTTCGTAACATCTGCTGATTAGACTGTTCTCTTGTTAGTCAAATACCGGGATGTATTTTGGCGACGCTCTCAGACGGCAAAGGAGGGTGAATTATGGGTGTGATGTTGCAAGCCTTTTATTGGGATTGTCCCCGGGAGGAAAATTGCGAACACCAATGGTGGCGGTTGATTCAATCGAAACTGCAGGGCATCGCGCAAGCCGGCTTCACCGCATTGTGGCTTCCGCCTGTAAACAAGGCGGCCAGTTGGCAATCGATGGGCTACGATCCTTATGATTATTACGATCTGGGCGAGTTCGACCAGAAAGGCGGCGCGCCGACGTGGTTCGGTTCCAGGGCCGATCTGCTCGATCTCATCGAGTCTGCGCATTCGCTTGGATTGCAAGTGTACGCCGATCTCGTGTTCAATCACAACAGCGGCGGCGACGCTCAGGAGTTAAATCCCATCGACGGCCAGTCACGCTGGACACACTTCACGCCGAAGAGCGGCAAGTTTCCGCGCGATTGGAAATGTTTTCATCCCAGCCGATATGAAACGTGGGACGGCGGCACCTTCGGTGATATGCCGGATCTTTGTCATCGCACACCATTTGTTTACACCGAGCTAATCAACTATGCGCGATGGCTTTTGGAAGAGATCGGTTTCGACGGGTTCCGTTACGATATGGTGAAGGGTTACGGCGGCTGGATGGTCCGGTCGATTCAGGAACTGCGCGCGCTGCGCGGCGACGCCAGTTTCAAACCGTACGCGGTAGGCGAATGCTGGGACAGCGAACGCACCATCGACGATTGGCTCGATGAAGCGAACGCCTGGTCGGACAACCCGGTCGGCGCATTTGATTTTCCGTTGCGCTGGCGTTTGCAACGCATGTGCGACAGCTACGGTTTCAGCGTCCGCGATCTCGCCACGCGCGATGTTTTGATGTGGAACCGGCCTGCTGAGGCGGTCACGTTCGTGGAGAATCACGACGTGGTGCGCGATAGCCCGATCATCAACGACAAGTTGCTGGCCTACGCGTTCATCCTGACGCACGAAGGGTATCCGTGTGTTTTTTGGCAGGATTATTTCAATTGGGACCTCGCACAGCAGGGAAACCAAAACGGGATTGATGCGCTCGTTAAAGTCCATGAGCGCCATGCCGCCGGCTCAACGGAAGTGTTGTTTGCAGATGACGATCTTTACATCATGCAACGCCCGGGCGGAGGCGATCAAGCCGGACTCGTTCTTGTCCTGAACAATCGCGGTAGTTGGAACGGAACATGGATTCAAACGCGCTGGCAAAATGCGCGTTTGATTCCGGCAGCATGGCGTGGACGCGATGATCTCAGTACGCCGGGAGAGAAATGGACTAACGAGTCTGGTTGGGTGGATCTCTGGGCTGCTCCGCGCGGGTATGCGGTGTACGTGCCCGCGTGACGAAGCGTTCGGCGGGCAGAGCCCCGCCCGCCCTGCCACCGCTTTTGCCCGGCAGGGCGCGCACTCCGTGCGCGCCGTTAGCGAAACCAGACGACGCCCTGTCGAATTTACGTTAGATTGAAAATGCATTTTGCGACGGATTTCTGGTTAACGCGGTTCTGCTTTCAGCATGCGCTTGCCGCCATTTACCTGATCGCATTTCTTATCGCCGCCAATCAATTCCTCCCGCTGCTGGGTGACCGCGGTCTGCAACCGGTCCGGACGTTTGTGCGAAGAATTCCGTTCCGCCGTGCACCCAGTTTATTTTATCTCAACTGTTCGGAGCGCTTTATCACCGCCGTCATCTGGATCGGCATCGCGTTGTCCTGTTTCGCTCTCACCGGGTTCTCCGAATCATTCGGACTTGGCGTGTCGATGCTGACGTGGGCATTACTTTGGATGACCTACATCTCAATGGTGAATGTAGGCCAGACCTTTTATGGATTTGGTTGGGAAACGATGCTGGCGGAAACGGGGTTCCTGGCGATTTTCCTCGGCTCATCAGACACGCGGCCGCCTGTCATTGTGATGTGGCTGATCGTGTGGGTGCTGTTCCGTACCATGTTCGGTGCCGGGATGATCAAGGTACGAGCCGACCCGTGCTGGCGCGATCTCAGTTGTCTCTTTTATCATTACGAAACGCAGCCGCTGCCGAATCCTCTAAGCTGGTATCTGCATCATGCGCCCCGCTGGTTCCATAAAGCGGGCGTATTGTTCAATCACTTCACCGAGCTCATCGTGCCGTGGTTCTACTTCGCGCCCCCGCCCCTGTGTTACTGGGCCGGCGCAATTACCATCGTGTTTCAAATCACGTTGATCCTGAGCGGGAATCTTTCGTGGCTCAATTACATCACGATTGTGCTTTGCATACCCTGTTTCGATGACCGGTTCCTTTCGCGATTCCTTTCAATCCCCCACTCTATGCCGAATCACCTGAGCCTGCCGCACGCACTGGCGGTGACATTCGTTAGTCTCATCGTGCTCGGACTCAGTTGGCGACCGGCGCGGAATTTGTTTTCGCGGCGGCAACTGATGAACGCCAGCTTCGAACCGCTGCACCTCGTCAACACCTACGGCGCATTCGGCGCCGTCACGCGCGAGCGGCTGGAGGTGGTGATCAAGGGAACTGACGCAGAATTTGATGATCCTTCAGCTCAGTGGCGCGAATACGAGTTCAAAGGAAAACCCGGCAAGGTGGACCGGGCCCCGTGCATTGTCTCGCCATATCATTGGAAACTGGACTGGCAAATGTGGTTTGCCGCGATGTCGCCTCCTGACTTGCACCCGTGGTTCCTGATTCTTGTGCAAAGGCTGCTCGAGGGCGAGAAACGAATTCTTCGGCTCTTCGCGCACGACCCTTTCCCCGGTGCACCGCCAAAGTTTATCCGTGCGGACTGGTATCGTTATCACTTCACCAAACCAGGTGAACGCGGCTGGTGGACGCGAACGTTTGTGGGCCAATACCTGCCCGCTGTGCAGTTAAGAGATGAATCGCGTGATCATGCCAAATCACAGAATGAAAAGTCAGGCATGCGTCACTCGCAGCGTTCGGAAAGTGATGGATAGTCGCCGCTGCTTCACCGGTGGAATCCGATGCTGCCAGGCCGTGCGGCTGGGACCTTGCAAGGTGTAGGCGGAACGCGGTTCAACAATTTGTTTCAGTGGTTTTGTGCGTTTCGATTTGGATTTCACCACCGGCCACCGCCGAAATTGCATGGAGCATTCGCTGAGAAGCGACACACCAACAATGATGTCGAACGCCGGCGCATCACGATGCCACCCGATCGGAGCTCCGGGCGGATAATCAGTCACCAGGATCTCAGCAAATTCTTCTGCATCGCGTCCGGCAAATTCACTAACGCGCTGTCGCAATGATGCAAGGAACTCCGGGATCGGCGGCGCTGAACCGAGCGCAGCGCTCTCATAGCGATAGCTCCGACCGAAGTGAACTACGCGGCGCTTTGCAACGACATCGTGCATCTTTACGTCTGCGAACTCCAGTTGCTCAATCGGCCTAACGAGTGCTTGCTCCTCCTCCTGCGAGATCAACTCAGGTTTGTAAACAAAGCC